>CAZHMZ010000135.1:0-1755 GCA_964532655.1 uncultured Anaerolineaceae bacterium | reverse complement strand
GTTGAATTTCAATAGGGTTACAGGAAATTTGGTTTATGGAAATTGCCAGACAGAATTTAGAAAACTTGGTGAAGGGAAACCGGCCAAAAATTGGACTGGCCCTCAGCGGGGGCGGGGCGCGGGGTCTGGCGCACATTGGTGTTTTAAAGGAATTCAAGAAGGCCAATATCCCAATCGATTTTTTGGCCGGTACCAGTATGGGCGGGCTGATTGGAGCTGCTTACGCGGCTGGTATTGAACCTGAACAGATTGAGGAAATCGCACGGCGGTATTCCAGTACCCGGCGCCTGATGCGGCTGATGGATCCAACCGTTCCGCGGCATGGTTTGTTTCAGGGAGATACCCTGCATTCTTTTTTTCGCAATATTCTATCGGAACTCCAGTTTTCGGATCTGCGCATCCCACTCACCCTGGTTGCGGTTGATCTGGATACCGGCCGAGAAGTTCGTTTATGTGAGGGGAATGTGGCCGACGCCGTGCGTTCCACCGTCTCGCTCCCGGGGATTTTTGCTCCTTTTGAACGAAACGGTACCAGATTGGTCGATGGCGGTCTGCTGAACAATTTGCCATCCGATGTGGTGAGAGAAATGGGCGCGGATCAGGTCATTGCGGTTGACGTTGCGCATGAGGAGATGAACCCCTTCTGGCACTCACTGGAAAAGAAACCGTTTGTGATCGGCACTCTGGGCGGTCTGGTAGCCGTATTGGGCGATTCACTGGAAATCATGATGCGCCAGCAAAGAGATCTCAAACTTCAGCAGTGCCCACCGGATTTTTTGCTGCGCTTGCCCATCCCGCCGGATATCAGTGTGATGTCAGGGTATCACCGCGCCGACGAATTGATCCGATTGGGAGAAGAATCCGCGCAATCTTTGGTTCTTGAAATAAAGACCAGACTTCACATGATTGAATAAGCACGAGTAATGTGAAAAAATCAGGGAGCGAGAAGATCGCTCCCTGTTTCTGTTTACTGAATATGCCTAATTACTCGGATTGAACTTTTTTGTCGCGCCGGAAGATCGTTCCAGGCTGCCAGGGCGTCCCTATAGCGGGTAAGATCCAGCGGTCGAGACCCCACCATCCTGCAATTTTCCATGCCAGCACCAGGAACACAGCCAATGGAAACATCACCGGACTGGAACTGGCCGTGCCGGCCATCATGAAGTTCCAGTTCAGAAAACCGCTGAAAAAGGCAGCAATACCGGTAAAAGCCCCCAGAAGCAGGCCCAGACCTACCAGAATTTCTCCGGCCGTGATTACCTTGGCGAACCAGGTATAGCTCTGATTTTCGAGCATGGTTTCCAGAAAGGTGCGATACCAGCCGAAGGCAATCAACGGACGCGCCGGCGCATCGGGGATTGCAACTGCGCGCTCCCAGAAGCCTTTCAGGGCTTCGCCCGTGCTTACCCAACCCGGGTTGGTTAATTTGCCAATGCCGGATTCCAGCCACATATAGGCCAAATACAACCGCACGATGAGCCAGATCCATGCCCAGCGGGTTTGCGAGAAAAGAGCCTGTAAAAAGGGCGGATCAGTAAACGTAACATTATTTTCTCGTTTGGACGCCATTCATCCTCCTGAAATGATGTTGACTTTGCTCTTTAATTTCATCAATCCTGCTTATCGTAGCTATATAATCTGAAGACTGCATGAGAGAGCTCCATCATCTGTTTCTTATTATTGGCATTTCAGATTAATGCTATATTAATTTAGACAATATTTATCTAAATTAGGTTAATTGATTATATTCAAAAG
>CAZHMZ010000134.1:0-11395 GCA_964532655.1 uncultured Anaerolineaceae bacterium | reverse complement strand
CCAGGTCGGGTGTCTTTTCGGGCCAGCCCAGCGTGGAGAACGGCCACAGTCCTGAGGAGAACCAGGTATCCAGCACATCCGTATCCTGCTCGATGTGCGTGCTTCCACAATGGGCGCAGCGCGTGGGATCCTGGCGTTCCACGGTGATCTTGCCGCAATCGGCGCAGTACCATACCGGGATGCGATGTCCCCACCACAACTGCCGGCTGATGCACCAGTCTTCGATGTTTTCCATCCAGTTGTAGTACACCTTGGTGAAGAAATCCGGGATGATGCGAATGCGCCCGTCTTTCACCGCTTCAAGGGCGGCTTCCGCCAGTGGTTTGATCTTCACAAACCATTGGGTTGAAACCATCGGCTCAATAATCTCACCGCCGCGCTGTGAACGCGGAACCTTGAGGGTATACGGTTCTTCCTTGATCACCAGACCGGCCTGACGCATATCTTCCCACAGCTTTTTGCGGCATTCAAAGCGATCCATGCCGGCGTACGGCCCGCCATTTTCATTGATGTGCGCAGTCTTATCCAGCATGCTGATCAACGGCAGGTTGTGCCGGCGGCCAATCTCATAGTCATTCGGGTCATGCGCGGGGGTCACCTTGAGTGCGGCTGTACCGAACTCACGGTCCACATACGCGTCGGCGATGACCGGGATCTCGCGGTTCAGGATGGGCACCAGTACCTTGCGTCCTACATATTGGCGGTAGCGGTCATCATCCGGGTGAACCGCCAGGGCGGTATCGCCCAGGATGGTTTCGGGGCGGGTGGTGGCAACCGGAATAAACTGGTTGGGGTCATCGGCCAGTACATACTTGAAGTAATACAGAAAACCAGGCTCCTCCGAGTATTCCACCTCAAGATCGGAGATGGCAGTCTGCAGCCCGGGTGACCAGTTGATCAACCGTTCGCCGCGGTAGATCAGACCCTTATCGTACAGACTCACAAAGGCCTCACGCACGGCTTTTGAAAGCCCTTCATCCATGGTAAAGCGTTCGCGCTCCCAATCACAGGATGCCCCCAACCGGCGGATTTGCTGCTGGATGATGCCGCCGTGCTCTTCCTTCCACTGCCAGGCGCGGCGCACAAATTCCTCACGTCCAACCTTCTCGCGCGTGGTGCCTTCCGAACGCAGCAGCCGCTCCACCTGCAACTGCGTGGCGATGCCGGCGTGATCGGTGCCGGGTACCCACAGGGTGGGATCGCCCTTCATGCGGTGATAGCGGATCATCAGGTCTTCTACCGAAACAAACAACGCGTGCCCGATGTGCAGAATGCCGGTCACATTGGGGGGTGGAATGGAAATAACAAACGGCTTGATGTTCGGATTAAAACCCGGCTTGTTGGGGTCATTCCACGGTTTGAAGAAACCGTTCTGCTCCCACCAGGTGTACAGACGCTGCTCGGTAGCCTTGAAATCATATGCTTTGGGTAAACTGTTTTCGCTGCTCATCTTTCGCTCCAATATAATTGCAAACCATCCTTAAAAACAAAAACCTCTCGTCCGCTTGAGGACGAAAGGTTCATCTTCCGTGGTACCACCTCTTTTCGCCGCACACAGTACGGCGCACTCACCCCGAACCAATATCCGGGTCTCGCTGTATCGGGCTCACCCGTGCCGGTCTACTCGCTCAATTTCGCTTTCTTCGGCAGATCTGTCAAACGACTTCATGTTGGTTTCCCTGAGGAGGCTTTCAGCGGATGCACTCCCTCTCTGTCAGGTAACGTTCACATTACTACTTTTGACCGTTTTCTGTTCAATTGTTAGAAAGATTATACAGACCTTTCCGGCGGATGTCAACCGGAAGCCATTTCACCGAAACCGGTTGTAGCTTCAGGTTTGCTCCACATCCTGCCTGATGATGACATGCCCATCGTGCCATTCCGGCTCGGAGACCAGCATTTCGCGCAATTTCAGGTATTCGGAATGCTGTTCCTGGCTGTTGGCATTTTTGAAATAGGTCTCTTTATCATCAAAAATCGCCACCATCCAGACCTCGTTTGGATCCTGATCACTTTGAAAAACGCGAATCGAGTGAAATCCATCTACGCCGGATTCATCTGAAAAACGGTTTTTGAATTCATCCAGCATCCCCGGTTTGATCCGGTATCGAGCCACTGTACCGTACATAAACAACCCCCTGGTAAAGAACGAATCTGTTGTTCCATTGTATCCATTCCCACGTTCAATGACCAACCTGTCAACAGAGATTCACCCTGCATTAATCTGATCTCACAACAGAAGCATGCCTGTGAACAATCTCAAACTTGTCAGGCGGGACGGCCGTTGATAAGATACAATATACGTCGGAGGAGTACGATCATGGCGAACCCCAAATGGCTGGAATGGGCCCAGGCGCTGCAGGCGCATGCTCAAAACGGCCTGACCTACACAACCAATCCGTTTGATGCGGAGCGGTTTCAGCACATCATGGAAATCGCTGCTGAAATTGTCTCCACATATGCCTCCTGTGACCTGCCCGTCATCCAGGGAGTCTTTAACAAGCAGGCAGGGTACATGACCCCAAAACTGGATGTGCGCGGGGTGGTTTTTCAGGATGGAAAAATCCTGATGGTCAAAGAGTTAGCGGACGGTGGGTGGACGCTGCCGGGCGGTTGGATCGATATCAATGAAACGCCCAGTGAAGCAGTAGAGCGCGAGGTCTGGGAAGAATCCGGTTACGAGGTAAAAGCCTCCCGTTTTATGGCGCTGTACGACCGTAACAAACACGGGCATCCATCTTTTATCTTTCATCTCTATAAGCTGTACATCCAGTGCGAAATCACCGGTGGCAGCCCGCAAACCAGCCTGGAGACGGGCGGCGCGGAGTTTTTCGCCGAGGGCAATTATCCCACCCTGTCACTTCCCAGAACCACACCCGAGGTACTGGAACGTTTGTTTCACCTTTACCGTCATCCCGATCTTCCAACCGAATTTGATTAATTGACCTTTGCAAAGTTGACCGCTCCCGATGAGAAAATTACTGCTGCTCTGTACCCTGGTCGTCCTTCTTGTTTCCGGCATCACTGCCTGCCAACCGGCCGCTCAAAACGGCTCTTCCAACCAATCCACACCGCTGCCCCCCAGCCCTACTGCAATTCGGCCTACCCATACACCGGTTCCACTGCCCAGTCCCACCCCCAACCCGCTGCTGCAAGTTCCCGCAGAACAGCTCAACGGGCTTGAAATTCACTTCTGGCACCCGTGGAGCGGCAGCCTGGCGAAAGCACTCGAAACGGTCACCCAGGAATTCAACAGTACCAACGCCTGGGGGATTCAGATCATCACCACCCCCGCCGGCGGCACCCAGATCCTGGTGGACATGATGGAGGCGGCTGCGTCCGAGGACGATTTACCCGACGTGGTGATCGCTTCCTCTGAGCAGTTGTTGAGTTGGGAAGAGCAACTGGCTGTTTTCACGGATCTCAAACCCTACATCACCGATTCACAGTGGGGCCTCACCGCTGTAGAACAGGCGGACATCCCGCAGGTATTCTGGGATCAGGACGCGCTTGGCGATAAGCAAGTAGCTTTGCCCGGTGTGCGCGATATGCATGTGCTTTTTTACAACCTCACCTGGGCGCAGGAGCTGGGATACCACCAGGCGCCTGAAACCATGCGGGATTTTTCAAGCCAAGTTTGCTCAGCCGCGAAGGAACGCAAAGATGTGGATCAGACCGGCGGGTGGATCATCAGCACGGATGCTTATACTACCTATAGCTGGCTCACCGCCGCCGGAGCGGCCGGGCTTTATGACGCCGAAGCCAACAGTTACCAGTTCACTTCTCCTGAAGCGCAAAGCACGCTGACCACGTTGAAACGACTGGCGGTGGATGAATGCCTGTGGATCCCACGCCTGGCTGAACCTTATGATTACTTTGCCGGACGGCAGGCGTTGCTGTATTCCGGCTCCTTAACCGATATCATCCCGCAAAAACGTGCCATGGACCGGGCCGCAACGGCGGATCAGTGGGGCATATTGCCGTACCCGTCCGGGCAGGCAGACACCTCGGTGATCGTGAGCGGCAGTTCCTACACCATCACTGAAAGCACCCCAGAAGAGCAGCTTGCCGCATGGCTGTTTTTACGATTTCTCGCATTGCCGCGTAACCAGGCTGCGCTTACCCGTCCAACCGGCTTTTTACCGGTCAGCCAATCGGCTTATGATGAACTGGGCTCATTCCTGGCTGAATACCCGCAATGGTCCGCAATGCGTAACTGGCTCCCCATGGCTGTATCCGCTCCCAGCACCGGTTCGTGGACGGTAACGCAGCACCTGCTGGAAGACGCAGCCTGGCAGATCTACCAGCCCTTCACCGCCGCCGATGGCATACCGGTTCTGCTCAGGCAACTGGATGAGATGATCCCGGAAGTGCTATCGGAACAGGAACCCAAGTAATTATCAACCTAATGGCAAACTCAAGCGGTTCTCATCTTTCACCAACAAAAACCACCCGCCGGGTTGACCGACGGGTGGTTTTCTCAATCATTCCGAAAGGGTTCTGATTTACTCAGTCACCCACACGTTGTTATTCACGGTTACCAGGTTCAGGAACCATAAGCCGGACTCAAAGTCTTTCACTTTGTCACTGACGATGACACCGCCGGAGCCAAAGCCCAGGGTGTAGACTACATAATCTTTGTAGACCATATCCTGTGCGGTGCGCAGCATCTCGTCACGTCTGGCGGGATCCACTTCCATGTTGGACTGATCCAGCAGCGCAGCAGCTTCTTCATTCTGGTAACCCAGTGCGTAGGCCAGACCGCCGCCGCCAAACAGGGCATTGATGCCGCCGTCACCGCAGAAGCCATTGGAGAACATCATTTCCTTCTGGTTGCCGCCGTAGAAGTCATCGATCCAGGTACCAAACTCAACCTGCACCAGTTCGGCATCCACGCCAAATTCCTGCAACTGGGTGATGACAGCAGCTCCAATATCGGGGGTGGGTGACAGATTCCAGATCTCCAGGCGCAGAGCCAGCGGAGTTCCGTCTTTTTCCCAGATACCGTCAGCATTCTTCGCCCAACCGGCATCGGTCAGGGTCTGAGCAGCCGCATCCGTGTCATACAGGAAGTACTTGTTGCACAGTTCAGGATCATAACCCGGTACGCCGGGGCCGGCAGTGCCGCAGCCGCCGATGTACAGATCGCCAAGGATGGCGCTCATGATCTCTTCACCGTTGATGGCCTGTGATACGGCCTTGCGGACCTCAAGCTGTGAGGTGAGCGGGCTGACGAAGTCGTAGTGGATGTAGTAGTTCCACGGGCAGGAACCCTGTTCGGTGACGAAGCCCTCATGGCCCACAAACTGCTCAAAGATGGTGGTGGTGGAGGTCGACAGATAATAAATCTCGCCGGCTTCGAGTGAAATGGAGGCAACGGTTTCGTCGGGGATGATCTTGAAGATTACCTGGGCCAGGTTGGGGACAATGTAGTGATCTTCGTTGGCAACCAGTACAATCTGCTCATCCGGAACATATTCCTGCAGTTCAAACGGGCCGGAGCCGATGGGATGGAGGTTCCAGCTGTCGCCGTAGAATTCGACGGCTTCCTGGGGCACGATACCCATGATGGTCAGACCGCGGCCGTTCACAAACAGCAGAGCATCCGGGTTCTTGAGGTTCAGCCGCACGGTGTAGTCATCGACGGCCTCAATCGATTCATAATTCGCAACCAGATCCGAGGTGGGCTGTCCGCCTTCCACGATGAGATAGCGTTCCAGGGAATAGACCACATCCGAAGCGACCACTTCGCGGCCTTCTCCCTCAGCAAAAACTTCGTTTCCATCCTGGAAAGTGACGCCCTGGCGCAGGTGGAAAACCACTGACTTGTTGTCATTCTCGTACTCCCAGCTCTCCGCCAGATCGGGGATGGGATCACCCTGACTGTTGATGCGGAACAGGAAGCTGTAGATCTGAGAAGCTACCGCGAATGAAGGATCATCCACGATAAATGGCGTATCAAATGAAACGATGGCGCCTGAATGCCAGTATAACGTTCCACCGGTTACCACTTCTTCAGTCGCTGCTTCAGTAGCCGTTGTTTCTTCAGTGGCTGCAGCGGCTTCAGTAGGAGCCGCGGTAGTCTCTTCTTCCACAACAGCGGGCGCTGTTTCCTGCGCTGCTTCAGTGGCGGTGGGTTGGCAGGCTGCCAACAATACCGAACTGATGATCAGCAATCCAATTAGTGCAAACCAAACCTTTTTCATTGTTACCTCCTGAATTGATTATATCCACCAACCATGTGCAATCCTATGGAGCCCTCTAATCAGGCTGCCGGGCAATTTAACGAAAGCCGTTACCCAATTCATCCTCCGGATATTGCCTGCCGCATTGTCTCCGTATCCAACCGGAAGAATGGTGACATGGTTATGGTTTCAACCAAACGTTGCCTGCTTACTACATTGGGATTAGGTGGTCTTCCACCCGGTGGTCTTCCACCAAATGGTCTGCCACCCAGTGGTCTGTCAGATCAGCGGTCGAGTCTGGGTGTCCTCGCCAATATGGCGCCGCCAATCTGGCGCCACCCATACCCTCACGGAACCCGGCAAACCATCCAATTCCCCTTATTATTTTGTTGTATCATGATAAAAGATATTCAGTTCAAGCCCCAATAAGTGATCTCCTCTCTTTTCAAGTCACCCTTATGACTTAAATACTCTGGGATCAAATGCATCTCTCAATGCATCGCCAACAAAATTGATCGCCAGTACGGTGAGCATGATAGCCACACCCGGCGCGATGGACATCAGCGGAAGCTGCCGCAAATAGGGCTTGGCATCTGAAAGAAGGGCGCCCCATTCAGCCGTAGGAGGCTGCGCGCCCATGCCCAAAAAGCTCAACCCAGAAGCCGAGAGGATGGCAGAAGCAATACCAAAGGTGGCCTGCACAATGATGACGCCCAGTGTTCCGGGCAGCACGTGGTTAAAAATGATGCGGCCGTTTTTGGCGCCCACCACCTGGGCAGCCAGGATGTAATCCTGTGATTTCAACGAGAGCACCATACCGCGCACCATGCGGGCATAATCCACCCAGGCCACGCCGCCCAGCACCAGCATCATGTTGGTCAGGCTTGGGCCAATCAATGAAACAATGGCAATGGATAAAATAAGAAACGGGAACGACATGATCACATCCACAAGCCGTTGAATGATCATATCCAGAACCCCGCCAAAGTAACCGGAAATCGCCCCAAGGGTCACCCCGATCAGCAGCGCGATACCCTGAACAATAAAGCCGACCACCAGTGAGATGCGCGCGCCGTAGATCACGCGGCTGAGCACATCGCGGCCCAGTTTATCGGTTCCCAGCAGGTGCTGCCCGGTCGGGGGTTCAAGGTTATTCCCCAGATCCATCGCGTACGGGTCATAAGGCGCAACATAATCTGCCAGGATAGCCATCAGAGCCAGCAGCAGAAGAAGGATAAGACCGGCCATGGCCATGCGGTTGTGTGTCACCTGGCGGATACGATCCCAGACAGGGTTGGTAGGTTTTTGTTTTTTGATTGCGTTTACAGCTTCTAAAGTGGTCATGACGTTTCCTAACTGAACCGGATGCGGGGATCTACAACCGTGTAGAGAATATCAACCAGTAAACTGGACATCAGATAGAAGAATGAGAGCATCAGCACGGTGCCCATAATCAGCGGGTAATCGCGCCGCATGGTGGCGTTGACCGCCAGACGCCCCAGACCGGGCCAGGCAAAAATCATCTCGATGATGACAGCGCCGCCCAACAGGCTGGCAAACTGGACCCCAAAAAGCGTCAAAATCGGGATGAGTGCATTCCGCATGGCATGCCGTGTGATGATAAGGCGCGGTTTCTGTCCTTTGGCGCGGGCCGTGCGGATATAATCCTGATCCAGTACTTCCAGCATGGATGAGCGCATGATACGCGAGTTGAGGCCCATGATGGCGAACCCCAGTGTGACAGCCGGCAGAATCAGATATTCCAGCCGTTCAAACAGGGGGCCGTTCCCGCGCCCTGAAGTGGGCAGCCAGCCCAAAGTGATGCTGAACAACAAAATCAGCATGATACCCAGCCAGAAGGAAGGCATGGATACCCCCACCAGCGAAAATGCCATCAGACCGTTGTCCACCGCGGATCCGCGTTTGAGCGCTGCGATAATGCCGAGGGGTATGGAGACCACAATTACGATCAGCATGGAAGCCAGGGTCAGCTCCAGCGTGGCTGGAAACCGGCTGCTGATTTCGTCCAGAACAGGCACTCGTGAGGTGAGCGAGATCCCAAAATCACCTTTGAGCAAATTGGAGACATAGCGGAAGTACTGCACCATGATGGGATCATTCAACCCCAGTTCTTCTTTAAGCCTTTCAATTTTCACCGGATCCGCTTCAGATAATTTCAGACCGTATTGGGCGGAAACCGGATCACCGGGCGCCAGACGAACCATGATGAAAACGACCAGCGTGATACCCAGGATGAGAAACGGGACGATCAACAATCTACGGATGATGTAATTCAGCATTTTTCAGTTCCATTAAGGTTATTTGACATAACTCGCGTACAACAAACCGGCACCCAACTGTACACGGACCAGTTTTTGAATGGGAACCACTTCATAATTCAGCTCTTTTTCCAGGCTGGAGGATTCCCGGTCAAAATATTCTTCGATAGTTCGCAAAGCCTGCAGAAGCGCGGGGGTTTTCCCCGATACTGCCATTTCTTCTTCGATCATACGAATAAACATGCCGATGCTCAGCAGGTGATAAAAACGCCGGATGAGCAAATTATCGAACTTTTCAGCTACCGTGGCGGTGACGTTGAGCTCCGGGTCATTTCTGGCCCAATTTTCCTGAGCAGCCAGGCTTTCCGCCTGATATTTCAAATTCTCCTCTACGTTTTCCAGAAACGGCGACCGGATGGTGAGCAGATCCTTTATGGCATCGAACTGTTTCTTCAGGAATTCACCGTCTCTCCGGCTGTCTTCCAGACCGGCCAGCACGGCATCACGCCGCAGCATATCGGAAGGCGTTGTGTCATGGATGGCCGGGTTATAGAAATACGGCATCTCACAGACGATGGAATGCGGGTCACAGAACCGTCTGGCATAATCAAAGCTGCTCTCGCCCGAGTTGATGAGCTCAGCCGGGTTCTCAGCCCCATTTTGTTCAAGGAAATCGTAAGCCGATTTGATTTTGATCTCACTGAAGATGGCTTTGGAAAACATTCTGGCATACGGCACTTCCGCCTCACCCATGTGAAGGGGCAGCTTCTGGCTGTCGACCAGGCGGTAGAAGTCATCATAGAAGGCCGGGATATCATGCGTCAGATAGGCGTACACACCGCCAAATCCGGAATTGTGTAATGAAAAGATAAAATCAGGTTTGACTTGTTCGATCAAATTCATCAATGCCTGGGTTTCCGGCAGCGGGTTGTGAAAATGCAGATCTTTGTAATCCACCGGGAAGGTCCATTCCACCTGCAGATGCCCGGGCGGACGGAAAAAGTTGCGCGCGTAATTCGTTACCGAGAACGGGCCTTTGAACCAGCCCTCATTCAGCCTCGTTCCATCCACATCGATGCACTTGATGATGTACCAGGTATAGTCCAGCTCGGCGCGGAGAGCTTCATCCTCCGCCAGGCGTTCCGAGAGAAATTCGAGCATCATGCTGCCGATGGGCTCATTGGGGTGCGGCATGGCGTATAACAGCCCCACCTTTCGTCCGCTGCCGATCTTCATGGCGTGGATGAGTGTGCCGCCGCGGGATTTTCCCAATGGGATCAACTCCACTACCGTCGGGAAGCGTTCGGCAAGCCTGAACATACTTTCATTTAACTCATCGACGGTTAGAAAAGTCTTATAATCGGGCACTTCCTGCAATAATTTGGAAACCTGGTCATAATTCATATCAATATTTCCTCAATAATGAGTGGTCGTTCTGCTTACTACCGATGCTCTTGCTCAGCCGTTTCGGTTGATTTGAGTATCTCCGACATATACTTGAGCTGACCTTCAAAGGTGATGCGAATGTGCTCTTGAATCATTTTACGCGCCATCTCGCCATCGCGCTCGTTCAGTGCCTTTAAAATGGCTTTGTGAGAGAGAATATCTTCTTCACGGCGGACAACACGCCCTTCGCGTTGTTCATAAGCCTCAAAGTAGGTAAACATCACATTCCAGATGAGTTTTAGTGCCCGGGCGAACTGTTTCTTCCCGGAGGCGCCAATAATCGTCCAGTGAAAATCCTCGTTGTAATGGCGGGCCTGATCGGTGGAACTGGGATCGTTTGTCTGACTGGCGAGCAGAATGATTTCCTGCAAATGATCCAGTTCCTGTTGGGTGATCCGTGTGGCAGCCGCTTCGGCAGCCATTCCTTCGATGACCGATCGCATCTGATACAGTTCTTCCTGATCTTCAATAGTAAACCTGGCCACCCGCACGCTGTGATGCGGTTCGGCTACCAGCAGGCCCTCTGCCACCAGGCGTGAGAGCGCTTCGCGCACCGTACGCGCACTCACACCCATTTCTTCGGCCAGTTGCTCCTGCGGTAGACTTTCCCCCGGCAGCACGCGCCCAGCAATAATGCTGTCATGGATCATTTGATAAGTCTGACTGACCAGTGTCTTTTGGTTTTGCGCATGCTTTTGGAAGCGCGGCTCGTTATATTCAAGATTGTTCATAGGTTTTGAATTTCAGGGTATAATTCATACTGTGCATTGTGCACAATATATTACAAAGATTATATGTGAATTATCGACCCATGTCAACAAAATCACAAACCAAAAATCGGCTCGAAAAATCCGAATTCTTCACAACTCTCGATACCCTGTGATGATGGATATCTATCCCGCCTGAATGGAGATACTGGTGAAACCCGAATTGATTAACTTTTTTGACAGGTATCTGGACGATCGTTACACCCGCAGGCTTCTGTCCGATATGATCAGAATCCCCTCGGTGGTTGGCAGCGAACAAGAACTGGCCGAATTCATCCTCAAAGAACTGCAAGAGATGGGTATTGAAAGCCGATTGGATGAGGTGGAGCCGGGTCGGTCGAATGTGTATGCCCGTCTGAGCGGCAGCCGCCCCGGTAAACGTCTGCACTTTACCGGGCACATGGATACCGTGCCGGTCTGCGAAGGTTGGACCATGGACCCGTTTGCGGCCACCGTGCAGGGCGATAAGATGATTGGGCTGGGTTCCTGTGATATGAAAGCCGGCCTGGCCTGCGCCATGAACATGCTGAGGGCCATCAAATTATCGGGGATCGACTTTGCCGGTGAACTGCTATTCTCGGCTGTGGTGGATGAAGAGGCCTATTCAAAGGGCACGCTCAAGCTCGCAGGAACTGATTTCGGCCAATGTGATGCCGTGGTGATTGCCGAGCCGTTTCCCGCCGATGAGCAGCACCCCACCCCCATCGGTATCACCGGG
>CAZHMZ010000133.1:4451-11434 GCA_964532655.1 uncultured Anaerolineaceae bacterium | reverse complement strand
TTCGGCCGGATATCATCCTGTTGGATCTGGGCCTGCCGGATATGGACGGGCTGGAGGTGCTCAAACGCCTGCGCGAGTGGAGCAAAACACCGGTTATCATCCTTTCAGTGCGCGATCAGGAGCAGCAAAAGGTGGCCGCCCTGGACGCAGGTGCGGATGATTATCTGACCAAACCGTTCAGCATGCAGGAACTGTTGGCGCGTCTGAGAGTCTCGCTGCGTCATTTCAGCCTGCCGGAAAATGAACCGGTCTTCACCCGTGATAATTTAAAGATCGATTTCTCGAAGCGGCAGGTGTATGTGGATGGAAGCGAGATCTCGCTGACGCCCACCGAGTATGATCTGCTGCGGGTGCTGATTCAGCACCAGGGAAAGGTGATCACCCATCGCCAGCTTCTGCGCGAGGTGTGGGGCGAGGCATATGAGGGCGAGGCGCATTTACTGCGGGTGAACATCAGCAATTTGCGCCACAAGGTGGAAAAAGATCCCTCGCAACCCAATTTGATCCTGACGGACGCCGGGGTGGGTTACCGTATTAAACCGGCGTGAGGTCCATTTTCGAGTATCGGCACGGCATACCACAATCCCGCCGAAACTGCAGATTATTGTTTACCATAATGTAGGGGGAGGTTCATGAACCTCCCCCTACAATTTGCAGATAGTTATTTATTTCAATGAACGGTTTATCCGTTTTGTCATCCCGAACGTCAGTGAGGGATCGGCTATGGGCTAATCTCCGTATGTTCCATAATATGTTACCGTGAATCATTCACCCTCGGGCGGACCTTCGCCAGCGGATTTCTCCGCGTCAGACAGCAAAAAACGCTGTCTGCCCCTTCGAAATGACGCAGAGGGTAAGCTATTCCGCGCGGAGAGCCAGCGTATGGCCACTTTCGGTGCGTTCACAGCTCGAACACACCCAACCCCAGAATGATCCTGACGATCAGTGTGGATTACAGCGGAGGGACACCCAGTAAAACCCTGGCACGCTCCGCCAGCCGATCAGCCACCCGTTCCAGCAGCCGCCGTCCGCGTTCCGGGCTGGCGGTCAGATCGGGGTCATTGGAGGTGTCATTCATCTCGTCGCCCACCCCGCGAAGCACCCCAATATACTTGTACGGGGTCACCCGACGGCGTTCCAGGTGCTGGGGTATGTTGGCGTAAAAAGATCGCAGAGAGCTTCCGGTTTCCAGCGTTTTGGAGAGATCCACCAAATCGGGACGAATGGCCATCAACAAGGAGGTTTCGGCACCGGCGGCGTGTTCATGCGGATAGTCTGCGCAGGCGGCGGCTTCCTGGTCGGTGAGCATATCCCAACGCATTTCCGGGTGCTGTGCAATAAACTCCCGGCCCGTTTCGCGCAGGATGGGCAGGCTGACCGTGGTGGACCAGTGGCCTGCCACCACCAGAATGGCCTTAAAGCCCCGACGGCGGGCAGCTTCGTAGATATCCAGCATCAACTGGCGGTAGGTTTGCGGCTGGATCCAAAACATGTTCCCGGGAACATGGTAGCGCTCGCCGTGTTCCACTCCGCCGGTCAGATAAGAACCGTCCGGCAGATCTTCGCGCGTATCGGCAGACCAGTACAGCGGCGGGAAAACGACACCGCCTGATTTTTGGGCAGCAAGAATACATTCGGCATGCGCCTTGAGGGCATCCAGCCCTACGGCATTGTGCTCGCCGTGCCATTCAATCACCCCCAACGGGATATAACACAGCGGAAAGCGGGCAATCGCCTGGGCAAATTCCCACGGAAACATTTCTTCAAACTGGACTTTTGTACTGGTCATGGCGTTTTGAACCCCTTTCCAGTGGCAAGTGCGAACTCTCAGCTAATTGTATATGAAAAATTCCAGCGGGCATACTGCGGGTACATATTGACATTTTTTAAAATATCATGCTACAATCGCTAGCGCGTTATCATATGTTCTTAAGAAAAAGAAGTTGCTTTTACTTGGAGCAGACGGATAACTACAGTTTTTTCCCCAGGAAAGGAATTCCAAATCATGTCAGAAAAAGAACAGGGCTCTGTCAAATGGTTCAATGGCTCCAAAGGTTACGGTTTTATCGAGCGAGACTCTGGAGGAGACATCTTCGTACACTTTAGCGCAATCATCGCCGACGGTTACCGAACGTTGGAGGAAGGTCAACGCGTAGAATTCACTGTCGCACAGGGCCCCAAAGGCCTGCAGGCCCAGGAAGTAACAATTGTAGGATAATCGGTATCAGTGCAATCACAAGAGAGGCAGCTTTTGCGGCTGCCTTTTCTTTTATCTCCCGCAGGAACAGCATGGATCCACAGAAAAATCCCCCCACGACGCCCGGTTTTTGGAAAATGATACGAAAATCGCTACGCTGGACGCGCACCAGTTTCTGGATGCTGAGCGCTTTTCTGGCGCTGTTGGGTTTGATCGGGTATGTGTGGTGGCCGTTGGTGACAGCTTATCTGAGCACTTACAATCCGGATTACCCGTTCTGGATGCAGATCGACTATCTGCTGATCTGGGATTTTCTGTTGATGACGCTGCTCATTATGGCCAATGCCGATCTCCGGCGCGACTGGCTGATTTTTGCCATCGGCATGTGCGGCGGTCTGGTGATTGAAAGCTGGGGCACACAGACCAACCTGTGGTTCTATTACACCGCGGAACGCCCGCCGTTATGGATTATCCCAGCCTGGCCCATTGCCAGCCTGTCGATCGACCGGCTTTTTCGCATCCTGCGGTTGTGGACCGGGCGTCTGTCCGAGCGGTTGTTCCAATGGATTTACTGGCTGGTGTTTCCGGCCTTCTATGGGTTGATGTTTTTCTTTGTGCGCTTCACACTGGATAAATCACTGACCCTGATGGCGCTGTTCCTGGTGGCTTTTCTGATCCTCACCACCAAAGATAAACGTTCGGCAGTGCTGGTATTTACGGCTGGCAGTGGACTGGGATATTTTTTGGAGCTGTGGGGTACCACCCGCCAGTGCTGGACGTATTACACATATCAGACACCGCCCTTCTTTGCGGTGCTGGCGCACGGAATGGCAGCCGTGGCGTTCTGGCGGGTATGGGAATTGTTTTGGGTGTTCGAACCCGGGTTACGTCCCCGAGCGGGACGGCTTTTCAAAGCTCAGACCGGGCGGAACCGGAACCTCAACCACGCGGCTGGTGAGCTTGAACTGGTCGTCGATGGTGACGATGCGGTAGTGCATGGGCAGGAGTGACGGCACCAGCCGTTCTTCAACCCTGAACTGAAAGGCGGTTGAGCGCAGGCCCAGCACGGGAATGCCTTCCAGTTGTTTTTCATAGGTGGTATGCAGGTGCCCGCACAGCACGGCCAGCACATTCTTGCCGCGTAGCACGTCATAAAACGGCTGCACATTGGCCGCCATGAAGTCATCCATCAGGGGCGTGTGGAGCCTGACCACGTTGTGATGCATCATCACCACCGCCGGCTGATCGGTATCCAGCGCTTGCTTTAGAAAAGCAAGCATCTCTTCACTCAACTCGGCCTGAACGCCGGGTCCCCAATCGATCATCACAAACCGCACGCCCTTGTGTGTAAACGCCGCGTTCATACGCGCCGCGTTCTGACGCGCGGTCTGCCCATCCACATACAGGCTGCGGAAAAAGTGATCGCGGTCATCGTGGTTGCCGGGCATCAGATAAATGGGAAAATCCTGCAGGTTGCCGTAGTGCATGCAGTGCGGCCCCGGAATGCTCTGAGCCGGTTCAGCGCCGATGAGCTGCAAAAAATAGCGGTACGATACGTCATCGGGTGTTTCCACCAGGTCACCTGTGGAGAGCAGAAAATCAAATGGCTCGCCGGAGTCTGCGATTTCATCCAGCACCGCGCGAAAGGTTTGGGTGGTGGGATAGTTGTGCGGGCGATCCTCGGCGGAGCTGCCCAGGTGATGATCGGTAATCTGTATAAATGAAAAGGCCATCTTACACCGGTGTATTCCCCAGAATCTGCTCGATCTGATCCAGCGTTTCCTCGCTCAGGTTTTCGTGCAGCTCCATTGCCACCAGGTTCTCGTCGATCTGTTCCGGCCGGGTCGCGCCGGTGATGACGGTGCTGACCTCTTTGCGGCGCAGCAGCCAGGCGATGGCGAACTGCGCGGTGGTGTAACCCATCAGGCTGGCCAGCGCGGTGATCTCGCGCACCATGACGATTTTTTCGGGCGTCAGGTGGTTGTGCATCCAGTTTCTCCCCTCACGCACAGCCCGGCTGCCGTGTGGGATGGTCTCATTATATTTGCCGGATAAGATCCCAAACTGAAGCGGAGCCCACACGGTAAGCCCCAGGCCAACCTCGTGGCACAGCGGCGCTAGTTTGAGTTCCACGTTTTCACGCGTGAACATGTTGTACTGCGGTTGCTCCATGGTGGGGGGTGTCATACCAGCTTCGCGCGCCACACCGATGGCCTGAGTGATCTGATACGGCTCCCATTCGGATGTGCCCCAATACAGGATCTTGCCCTGCCGGATGAGGATATCCATGGTGCGCACAACCTCCTCAATCGGGGTATCCGGGTCGTAGCGCTGGCAGAAATACAGATCCAGGTAATCCGTGCCCATTTTGCGGAGCGAGGCATGCAGTGATTCGGTGATGTGCTTGCGCGAAAGTCCGCGTCCGTTGGGGCCGCCCGAGGTGGGATAAAACGCCTTGCTGGATAACACCAGTTCGCTGCGCGGCAAATCGGCGATGCATTTTCCGAGAACCACTTCGGTTTCGCCCCCGCCGTTGATATCGGCGCTGTCAAAGAAGTTGATGCCCTGGTCGTAAGCGGCGTGGATCAATTGTTTTGAACTGGCTTCATCCAACTGCTCGCCAATGGTCAGCCATGTGCCCAGCGAGATTTCACTGACTTTTAAACCGGAGCGCCCTAAACGGCGGTAATGCATGATAAGCTCCTTCATGGGGTGACGCCGGACTGTTCGCCCGGCGTCACGAATTTCTTTATTCTTCTTTTTGGTCGCCGATACCGAGCGGCTTCCATTTGTCTTCGTTGGCACGCAGGCGGTGCTTTCCGCCGCCACGGTTATGCAGCTCATCATAACCATCGGGTTTGATGAACATAGCGTCGCCGTCCAGCAGGCCATGCACGCCGGTTTGACCGGGCTCCACACGTTTGGCCTGGCAGTATTTGCAGGTCTTGGGATCGTGGATCTTGTAATTGACCGGCTCTTCATAAGTGGTGATGTAACCTTCATAGTTCCGCACCACCACTTTGTGATCGGAGTAACTCACCAGGTAATTGGGCATGAGCGGGATCTTGCCGCCGCCGCCCGGGGCATCGACCACGTAGGTGGGCACAGCATACCCGGAGGTGTGACCGCGCAGACCCTCGATGATTTCAATCCCTTTAGCCACAGGGGTGCGCAGATGACCGGCGCCTTCCACCAGATCGCATTGATACAGGTAATAGGGGCGTACGCGAATCCGCACCAGATCTTGCACCAGCTTGCGCTGGATATGCACGCAGTCATTGATGCCGGCCAGCAGCACAGACTGGTTACCGAGTTGGATACCGGCGCGGGTGAGTTTATCGGTGGCTTCAGCCAGTTCCCGGGTGATCTCGTTGGGATGGTTGACGTGAATGTTCAGGTACAGCGGGTGATACTTTTGCAGCATCTCGCACAGCTCATCCGTCACACGCTGAGGCATAAAGACCGGGATGCGGCTGCCGATGCGGATGACCTCGACGTGCGGGATGGCGTAGATGCGAGACAGCAGCTCATCCAGCACTTTGGGAGCCAGTGAAAGCGGGTCGCCGCCGGAAAGCAGCACATCGCGCACCTGCGGGGTGCGGGCAATGTAATCGATCTGGGCGTCGTAGTCGGCTTTCGAGAAGGTGGCGCTGGGGTCGCCCACAATGCGCGAGCGGGTGCAGTAACGGCAGTACGAGGCGCACTGGGTGGTGACCAGCATGAGCACACGGTCCGGGTAACGGTGTACCAGCCCGGGCACGGGCGAGTGGCGGTCTTCGGCCAATGAGTCTTCCATCATGCCGGTGAACGCGTCGATCTCCCCGGCGGTGGGGATGATCTGCTTGCGGACAGGGTCGTTCGGGTCGTCGGGCTCAATCAGCGAGACGAAATAGGGCGTGATCTCCACCCGGAATAAATCGGCCGAGCTGAGCGCTTTTCGCTCGCTCTCGGTCAGGGTGATCACTTTTTCAAATTCTTCCACCGTGTTAAGGCGGTTGCGCATCTGCCAGCGCCAGTCGTTCCACTGCTCATCGGGAACGTCCTGGTAAACCGGGGCGCGTTTTGACGGAAAAATTGCAGCAGGCATACTTTCTCCTGATTTGGGTCAGTTAATGGAATTTACAACGATGGTTCAAGCCGGTTGGCGGCCTGGGGCAGGTTACAGGTCAACGATGAACCGCCGCGAACGGCGGATCGTGGTCGGTACGGAAATAATCTTCGTAACGGTAATGCTCGAACCGGAATTCCATCACTCTATTGTAAAAGAATTTGAGGGCAGGGTCAACTTACAAGTACCTCGATATGATGCGAGAAGCACCCTTTTCCAAAGCAAGTTAAGACGGGCGGATGATATCCGCCCCTACCACAGGAATGACGGAGGTGTGGGTAGGGAAGATCTGTGATTGCCCGCAGGAGATAAAAAACCACCCCAGCGCTCCGCGTCGCGCCCAAGAGGCGTCCCTCCAGAGAGGGGAATGTAAGTACACATAAAGCGATCTTCCTCAATCGCTAAACAGACGCAACATCGTAGGGGCGCACAGCGTGCGCCCGGTTCAGGAGGATGAGCCTGTTGCGAGGACCACCCCGGCGCTTTGCGCCACCCCTCCATTGGAGGGGAATTTGCAAGAATTCGGGAAAATAAATGGACGTGTTTTTCTGTAGAGGCAGTTCATGAACCGCCCTGGAAATGTGTTTCCTGTCTGCCGCCCAGGTTGATTCACTCTTTCTCCTCGATTTGAGAGGTTTTGGCAGTATCGCGCGGATAACATATCCTTGTTTATGACAA
>CAZHMZ010000133.1:0-4351 GCA_964532655.1 uncultured Anaerolineaceae bacterium | reverse complement strand
CGATTTGAGAGGTTTTGGCAGTATCGCGCGGATAACATATCCTTGTTTATGACAACAAAACCGATCAAATTCTACAACCTTACCCTGCCGGAGCGGCTGCGATTCCTTCAACAACAGGCCGATCTCACCGATGAGCAGGCTGCTGCCCTGGGCGGCGACGGTTTATCCGTTGAAGCCGCCAGCCGTATGATCGAAAACGCCACCGGCACATACGCTCTGCCGTTGGGCATCGCCCAGAATTTTGTGATCAACAGGCGCGAGGTGCTGGTGCCAATGGTGATCGAAGAGCCGTCGGTGGTGGCGGGCGCCTCATTTATGGCAAAACTGGCCCGCGCCGGCGGCGGTTTCATCGCTCGCGCCGATGAGCCGCTGATGATCGGGCAGATGCAGATATTGGATCTGGCTGATCCGGCTGCTGCGCGCGAAAAGCTGCTGCAGGAAAAACAATCCCTGCTGGATGAGGCGAACCGTATCGATCCGGTGCTGCAAAAACTGGGCGGCGGGGCGCGCGATATGGAGGTGCGCATCATTGATGAATCGCCGATCGGGGCGTTTCTGGTGCTGCACCTGATCTATGATGTGCGCGACGCGATGGGCGCCAATGCCGTCAACACGGCTGTGGAGCGGCTTGCCCCGCGCGTGGAACGCATCACCGGCGGACGGGTGCTGCTGCGCATCCTTTCCAACCTGGCAGACCGGCGGCTGGCATACGCTGAATGCCGCATCCCGGCCGATCAACTGGCGTTTGAGGGTTTTTCGGCAAGTCAGGTAGCGGATGGCATCGTGGAGGCATGGGCTTTTGCCGCCGCTGACCCGTACCGGGCGGCCACTCACAACAAGGGCATCATGAACGGCGTGGACGCGGTGGTGATTGCCACCGGCAATGATTGGCGCGCGGTGGAAGCCGGCGCGCACGCTTACGCCGCCCGCAGCGGACGCTATACCTCGCTGAGCACATGGTCCAAAGAGCCGGACGGTACTCTGGTAGGGCAACTGGAAATGCCCATGGCGGTGGGGATGGTGGGCGGGGCCACTCGCGTGCACCCGGCTGCGCAGGCTGCGCTTAAGCTGGTGGGTGTGAGCACCGCCGCCGAACTGGCGCAGATCATCGTGTCAGTGGGGCTGGCGCAGAATATGGCTGCCCTGCGGGCGCTGGCCACCGAGGGTATCCAACGCGGGCACATGAGCCTGCATGCCCGGCAGGTAGCGGCTGCCGCGGTGAACGCGCTGCTGGAGAGCGGCACGCTCATTGCACACGATGAAAAAGTGGTGCGTATAGATTTCGCCGAAGAACTTCTTCGGTGTTGGCAATCCGAGGGAAATATGTGATTTGTCACCCAACCCCCCGACCCCCTTCCCTGAAAGGGAAGGGGGAGAACCTTTTCGTTTGCGAGTTTTGCCGTTCTACGGCAAAACTCGCAAACGAAGAAATCTTTCCCCTCCCAAAAGGGGAGGGGATGAAGGGGTGGGGTATTTTTACTAAAAGGATTTTCTATGGAAATGAACGAACACTCAATCGGTAAGCTGCTGAAACCCCTCCGCAAGGTGGGTATTGTGGGGTACGGGGCATATGTCCCGCGCTACCGCCTCCCCGCAGGCGAGGTGGCCCGCATCTGGGCCGGCGGTGACGGTGACGGTCCCATCAAGGAAAAATCGGTGCCCGGGCAGGATGAAGATGTGATCACCATGTCCATCGAGGCAGCCCGCAATGCCCTGGCCCGCGCCGGCATCCACGCTCATCAACTGCGAGCGGTATGGGTGGGTTCTGAATCGCACCCGTACGCGGTGAAACCCAGTTCCACCATTGTGGCCGAAGCCATCGGCGCCACCCCCAGCATCCAGGCTGGTGATTGGGAATTCGCCTGCAAGGCTGGCACCGAAACCATGGTGGCAGCTATGGGTCTGATCGGCTCCGGCATGGCCGACTACGCGCTGGCCATCGGCATGGATACCGCGCAGGGCAAACCCGGCGACGCGCTGGAATACACCGCGGCAGCCGGCGGGGCGGCCTTCATCATCGGCCCGGCCGAAAACTCGCTGGCAGTCATTCACTCCAGTTATTCGTATGTCACTGACACACCCGATTTCTGGCGGCGCGCCCACCAGATCTACCCCGAGCACGGGCAGCGCTTCACCGGCGAGCCGGCTTACTTCAAGCACATCACCTCGGCGGCCAAAACCATGATGGAAGAGAGCGGCACCACCGCGCAGGATTACCAGTACGCCGTGTTCCACCAACCCAACAGCAAATTCCCGCAGCGGGTGGGCAAGATGCTGGGTTTCGCGCCCGAGCAGATCAAAACCGGTCTGCTTTCGCCGGTGATCGGCAATACCTACGCCGGTTCCTCCATCATCGGTCTCACTGCCATTCTGGATATTGCCAAACCTGGTGACCGCATCCTGCTGGTCTCGTTTGGTTCCGGCGCGGGTTCGGATGCCTTTGATCTGACCGTCACCGAGGCCATTGAGGAACGCCGCGGGTTGGCGCATACCACCGCCGATTACATTGCCCGCCGCACCGAGGTGGATTACGCCACCTACGCCCGGCTGCGCGGCAAGATCACCCTGAAATAATGAAGATGATGAAGATGAAGCAGACGAGGAAAGCATGAGCGATGTAGTCATCATCGGCATGGGTCAAACGCCGGTCGGCGAGCACTGGGGCGAGTCTCTGCGTTCGCTCTCGGCAAAAGCTATCCTGGCGGCCCGGCACGAAGCCGGCGGGATCAACCCGGACGCCCTGTATGTGGGCAATTTTTTCGCGGCCATTGCCTCGGCGCAAACCAACCTGGGCGCGCTGCTGGCCGAGAATGTGAGCCTGAGCGGGATCGAAACCTACACCATCGAGGCGGCTGAAGCCTCCGGCGCGGCGGCTTTCCGGCAGGCATATCTGGCGGTGGAATCCGGGTTTGTGAAGACTGCCATGGTGCTGGGCGTGGAGAAATGTTCCGATGCCATCGGAGCTTCTCAGGAGAGCGCCGCGGCGCAATCAATGGATTACGATTTTGAAGGCATGTACGGCCTTACCCAGGCCGGGCAGGCTGCCTTGGTGATGCAGCGGTATCTGTATCAGTACGGGCTGCCGGCCGATGCGCTGGCGGATTTTGCCCTGCTGGCGCATGCCAACGCGGTGAACAATCCCAATGCCATGTTCCGCAAAGCCATCCAGCGCGAAGCGTATACCAAAGCCGGTATGGTGAGCAATCCGCTCAACCTGTTCGACCAGGCTCCCCTGGCTGACGGGGCGGCTGCTATTCTGCTCACCCGCCGTTCAAATGCCCCCGCCGGCCTGCCTTTCCCGCTGGTGAAGGTGGTGGGATCGGCCTTCGTGACGGATACCCTGGCCTTGCACGATCGTACCGATCTGCTGGCCTTTGAGGCAGCCGGGCTGGCGGTGCAGCGAGCCTGCCGGCAGGCGGGCTGCATCCCCGGGGATATGGATCTGTTTGAGATGAGTGATACCTTCTCGGTCTATGCCGCGCTCAGCCTGGAAGCGGCCGGGTATGCCCCACGCGGCGAGGGCTGGAAGATGGCCCGCGATGGCAAACTGGCTCTCACCGGCGAACTACCCGCCCTGACGCTGGGCGGCGACAAGGCGCGCGGTCTGCCTTACGGGGCCGTAGGCGTGTATCAACTGGTGGAAGCCGCGCTGCAACTGCGCGGTCAGGCCGGTGGAAGTCAGGTACCCAACGCCCGGCGCGCTTTGGTAGAGACTCTGGGCGGACCTGCCTCAACGGCGGTGGCGCATGTGCTGGAAAGAGCATAAGGAAAGGCTCATCTGCTCAACCTGATAGGATTTGAGAGAGTTCGCCACGTAGACTCATCATCACAGAAACGAGGAAAGGAGTACTTTTATGGAAGTTGCACGTATTTGGAGACAAAGAAAACAGCGCTACAGCATGGAAGGCAGCGTCTGTAATCACTGCGGGGCCGCGCAGTTCCCGGCTCGCCCCGTGTGCCGGCAGTGCGGCAGCCTGATCAATGCTGAGCCGCTGATGAACGAATCACAAATCCGCATGTCCGTGGCTGTGTCGATCCCGGTGAAAGCCGTGGCGGAGCAGGGCAGAGGGTAAGGCATGGAGATTCCGCGCAACTGGCGCCTGAAAAAGCAGCGCTATGCCCTGGTGGGCGAGGAATGCCCCCATTGCAAGTACAAGATCTTTCCCCCGCGCGATGTGTGCCCCAACTGCGGCGGCGAAGCCAAAGAACCATTTCAGTTCAGCGGCAAGGGCAGCGTGTTTTCCTACACTGTCATTCACAACCCGCCCACCGGTTTTGAGGGAACCGCCCCGTATACCGTGGCGATTGTTCAACTGGAAGAGGGCCCCATGGTGACCGCCCAGTTGACCGA
>CAZHMZ010000132.1:0-11477 GCA_964532655.1 uncultured Anaerolineaceae bacterium | reverse complement strand
TGGGCAGGCGCTTCGTGCTGGCTGAGGGTGACCGGTTCCTGTTAATCTTTATGTATCTGGCAGGCGTGCTGTGGTTTACCGGCGAAGGCGTACTGCGCAGAAACCGGGTGTTCGCACCTTTGGGGTTGGCCCTTCTGGCCCTTTCCATCGCGGCCCTGGCAGTGGATCCTTTTTTGTATTCGGCGCTGATTATCGAGGTGATGGTGTTGATCAGCATTCCGATGCTGCTGCCGCCAGGTACCCGGGTGGGGCCGGGGGTGATGCGTTTTCTGGTCTTCCAGACCATCGCCATGGCGCTGATTCTGCTGGCTGGTTGGGCAGCCGAGGGCGTGGATCTGAACCCCAACGATACGCGGCTGATCACCCAAACGCTGATCTTTCTGGGTCTGGGTTTCATCTTCTGGTTGGCGGTCTTTCCGTTTCACACCTGGATCCCACAACTGGCCCAGGAAGTGTTTCCGTATCAGGCCGGCTTTCTATTGAATATCCTGGCGATCGTGATCACCCTGATGGGATTGGACTTCCTGAACGGGTTTGGATGGCTGAGGAATTTCAACGGTCTGGCGGAGATTCTGCGCATTGGCGGAGCGCTCACCGTGGCAGCCGGCGGAATCTGGGCGGCGTTTGAACGCCGGTTGGATCGCTATATGGGCTTTTGCCTGATCGCTGAGACCGGCTTTGCGCTGCTGGCGATGAGCCTGCAAAATACAACCGGTTACCGTGCGCTGGTATCAGCCTTTTTACCGCGCACACTTTTTATCGCGCTGTGGTCCCTCTCGCTCAGCAGCCTGAAACAGAGCGGGTTGGATCTGGATCAGACGGCCGGTCTGGCCCGGAAAAAACCGGTGGAAAGTCTGGCGCTGCTGATGTCAACCTTTGCCATGGCAGGCCTGCCCCTGCTGGGTTTCTTCCCCATCCGGCAGCCGCTGCTGGAGAACCTGGCTCAGGTATCGCTCCCCACGGTGATCTGGTCGCTGGTTGGCGTGGCCGGGTTGATGGCCGGCAGTCTGCGTATTTTGTTCAACATCATCACGGTCCACGATCAACCCGATCCAAAACCGGTACCCGTTTCTTCAGATTGGCGGGAGATCGGTCTGATTGGGTTGGGTATGCTGCTGCTTCTGCTGACCGGGTTGTTCCCGCAATGGTTTTCCACCCCGCTTTTCAATCTGCTGAATGCCTTTCAAAACCTGATGTAATAGGCTGTTTGGTGAGGTGGCTGTTGGTATAATCACATTACTCTTTTTCCAGTGAATGGGCGTCTGGTTCAGTGATGGGTATCCCCACCGTTTTCCGGTGTGGACAACTCTCCAGAACGGATGCGCCATCCGGAAGAAAGAAGATCAGAAAAGAAATCGCTCAGGTGAACTATGGAATTGGATCAAATCGTCAAACGACTCGAATGGATGGACGATCAGCTTCGAAAAGACAAGGACGTGATTGCCTCGCTGGAAAACCGGGTTATCACCCTGGAAGGGGACAAGGCGGCTCTGCTCAAAAGAGCCAAAGACCTGGAAGCTGAGACGTCGCGGTTGTCGGTCATGCTCTCGCGCTTTGATCAGGTGGACGCGCAGATCGCCCAGGTGAAGGTAGATTTCGCCCGTTCGCTGGATGGGATTGAAAAGCAGCGCAATGACAAGGACCGCGAAGCCGAAAAACTGCGTCGGGTTGACCTGCAGGAGCTGGCTAAATCCATATCGGACGTGAAACAGGGGCTGGATCCAATTGCCGAGATCAAAAAGAGCCTGCAGTTACGTCTGGAAGATCAGTTCAAGCTGTCGCGCTCCATCGAAGAACTGGAGAACAAGTTCAGCCAGTATACTCGTACCGATGATGACGAAAAACGCACCTATCGCCTGCTGGAAGAAAATCTGCGCCAGGATGCGAAACGGATCATGGATCTGCAGGCTGAAGCAGCGTCGCTGCGCAAACGGGCCGACGAACAACGCGGCAAGCTGGATCTGGTGAGCGAGAATTTCCGCAAGATTGACATGCGCATCAACGAGATGCAGGCCTCCGAATCGGAGCGGCGCCAGGCGACCACGGCCTTCATTGAGAAGCAAAACCTGTTCCAGGTGGATCGCGAACGGGTGTGGAAAGACTGGCAGGCCCGTTTTGCCGATATTGTCAAGCAGGCCAGCGAGTTGAACACCCAGATGCAATCTCTGGATATGATGAACCGCAATCTGAAACGCTCTCAGGCGGCTTTTGATGAAATCACCCAGACGTTTGAGCGGCGTGTGAACGAAATCTCCGAGTTGCAGCGGTTGGTGGAAGAACGCTTCCGCCAGGAATGGGTATCCTTCAAGGCGGATGACCAGAAACGCTGGACCAACTACACCCTCAGCCAGGAAGAGACTCATCGTGAATTCGGTCGTTCGCTTGAGAAACACAACGAGCGGATTGTGCTGTTGGAAGATATGACCCAGGAGATCCGCGATCTGGCAGATATGATGCTGGCGGATACGCGCGCCCGGCTGCAAAAGCTGATGGCCCTGTCAGGAGATCTGCTGGAAGAGCATAACCGCTCCTTTGGAAACCCGGCTTAGTAAACCATCATGAGAGTCATCGGCACTGCAGGACATGTAGATCACGGCAAGTCCACGCTGGTCAGCGCGCTGACCGGAATGAACCCGGACCGGTTGAAGGAAGAGCAGGTCCGCGAGATGACCATTGAACTGGGCTTCGCGTGGATGACCCTGCCAAGCGGTGAAGAGGTGGGTATTGTGGATGTGCCCGGTCACCGCGATTTTATTGAGAACATGCTGGCTGGCGTGGGAGGAATCGACGCGGTGGTGTTTGTGGTAGCTGCCGATGAAGGCGTGATGCCGCAAACGCGCGAGCACCTGGCCATCCTGGATATTTTACGCATCCCCGGCGGGGTGGTGGCGCTCACCAAAACCGATCTGGTGGATGACCCGGACTGGCTGGATCTGGTGGAAGATGATCTGCGCATGCTGCTGCAGGGCACGGTGCTGGAAAGCGCTCCGTTTTTGCGGGTTTCGGCTCGCAAAGGCACCGGGCTGACGGAGCTGACCGCCGCCATTGAGGAAAGTCTGCGCGGCACACCTCCGCGGTTGGATACAGGCAAGCCCCGTTTGGCGATCGACCGGGTATTCACCATCGCCGGTTTTGGCACGGTGGTGACCGGCACGTTGATGGACGGCAGTCTGAAAATCGGCGATGAAATCGAAATCCTGCCGGCCGGTATCCGCGGAAGGGTGCGCGGTCTGCAATCCCACAAAAAGAAGGAAGAATCTGCCCACCCCGGTACCCGCACAGCGGTGAATATCAGCGGCGTTGAGGTGGATCAGGTGAAGCGCGGCGATGTGCTGAGCAAACCCGGGCTGTACCGGGCCGTCAGCCGCATGGATGTGCAGTTTGATATGCTGCCGGATGCCGGTACCAATATCTGCCACAACGACCAGGTGAAGATCTTTCACGGCGCGGCCGAAAGCGCGGCGCGCGTGCGTCTGCTGGGAACCGAGCAGTTGAGCCCCGGTCAAACCGGCTGGCTTCAGCTTGAGCTGGAAACCCCGCTGGTGGCCGTGCGCGGCGACCGGTATATCCTGCGTCGCCCATCCCCCGGTGAGACGCTGGGCGGAGGCGTGGTAGTGGATCCTGCTCCTCGACGGCGGCACAAACGTTTTGACGAACAGGTGATCGCGCGCCTGAAACAGCTTGAACAGGGCACCCCGGAAGATCTGCTGTATCACGCCCTGCTGCAAAGCGGACCGCTGACCGAGAAAGAACTGCGCGGGAAGGGTTCGTTGACGGATGAGGATTTCACGGCCGGTCTGGCGCAGGTGAAACAGACCGAGCAGGTGATCGTAATACCGGCCGAGACGGGCGGCGACCTGTTGACGCCGTCAACCTGGCTGGAAAGCGAAACCGGGCGCATGCTGGATCTACTGGAGCAGTTTCACCGCAAATACCCGCTGCGTATCGGCATCCCGCGTGAGGAGCTGAAGAGCCGCCTCAAGCTGGTACCACGCATCTACAACGCTCTGGTGCAGCACTGGCTGGCCGCAGAAGCCATCCGCGAGGAACGTGGCTTTTTTAAGAAGACCGGCCATGAAATCCGCTTCAATGCCGACCAGCAGAAGAACATCGCGCGGCTGATGGCCGAGTTTGAGCGCAGCCCCGCCGCGCCACCCAGTGTGAAAGACAGCCGCCAGATGACCGGCGACGAGGTATACGACGCTCTGACGGCCACCGGTCAGTTGATCCAGTTGACGCCCGAGGTGGTGTACACAGGCCGGCAGTATGAGAAACTGGTGCACGAGTTGAAAGACTGGCTGTCGCAAAAGGGCAGCATCACCGTGGCCGAGTACCGTGATCGGTACGGCACCAGCCGCAAGTATGCTCTGGCGTTTCTGGAATATCTGGATCAGGCGGGAGTGACCGTGCGCGAGGGGGATAATCGAAAGCTGAACCCGCGCAGATAGACACGCGGACTGTAAATATCGAACAAGTCTGATTTCCTGAATTATCGGTAGGCGAATAAAGTGAATTTGATCGGTATGGGCGACCTGTGGTCGCCCGCTAGTTAAAAGGTGCATCTTAGTACGCTGAAAAGGAGTCGCATTGATGAAGAAATTGCTCCTGCTCATCATTTTGCTTTTCTTTACATGGATACTATCTGCCTGCCAGGGTGACCCGTCGGATTACATGCCGGATATCGATCTCCCACTATCGAAAATGAACCAGGATTTACAACTGATTCTTGATCCTACATTCGGCTCAAATGAAATGGATGATTCAGTCGATTTGATTACGTATAACACATCTGAACTTCGGATCGTTTGCGGTTCGGATTATGGTATTCACGTCTACCAAATGGAAGGCGATCAATGGGAGATTAATTACAATCTAGTAGATTATGGGATGGGCACTTATTGGATATATGAAAACGGAAGTGAGTATTGGAACACAGAACATATTTGGGTAGCTCCAGGAATTGATTCTCCAGAACCAACCCTGTACCGGATTGTTTTACTTTGTAATTTTGTTGAAACCAATGGCGAGTTGGGGAAGGAAGCCGGTGCATATATGGATGTTACGATAGATCTCAAGTGATCGATGTAACAAATTGAGCGAATATACAAGAAATGTTATGAGTTTATGGAAACCCCAAAGATTGGTAATTGCGAGGCAGTCAAGTGAACCATAAAAGATTCTTCATAACCATCGCTTTCATGTTATTTTTTATATCCTCCTGCCAGAGTGAAAACCCAAACCTGGAATACATGGCGGATGTCGATCTACCGGTTCAAGTAATGAATCAGGATTTACATATCATCCTGGAATCTGCCGATAACTCATTTGAAATGGGGGATGAGGTCGGCCTGACTGTGTACAACTCCTCCAAGCATCCTGTGAGTATTCCCCCAGATTTAAATTTACATATTTATAAGAAAATGGAAGGTCAATGGGTATCTGTTTTTGAGGGACTGGAAGATGTAGAAGGAAATTATTGGATCCTTGCTAACGGGAGTGAGGATCGTTGGCAGGAAATTTTTTCTGTACTTCCTGAAGTGTATTCTCAATATCCAGTGGAAGTGCGTTTCGTCATTGTGGGGAATTTTGTTAAGAGGAATGGTGACTTAGGCAAAGAAGTAGGCGCGTACGCGGATACGACTCTATATCCCAAGTGATCTGATGGAGATTATTTCTTTATCATCAGTAGAGGCGACCTGCGGTCGCCAGCCGGGGAATAGGTGCCTATCAGAACGCAAAAATGGTAGGTCGTAACAACTAAAAATATGATTGTTTTCCAGGAAGAAAAATCCATTAATAATTTTTCCAAACATGATTGAGATTGTCCGTATCGAAAATGATCACTTCCTGCAACGAACCGGATTTCTTTATTACATCAACAGAACATGAACCTGTACTCAATCCAAGAAAATGCTGGGTAACAGGGAAAGTATGGCTGTCAGAACGAGGGGAAGATTCGTTGGTCGTGAGCATTTCTCCATCCATACAAGGCAAACAAATAAATCTCGATCAGGAATTGATAGATACCTTGATTTTAGTTACAAGGCACTTAGGCACCAGTCTTCTTCCGCTAAGTGAAGCTCCGGTTTATGTATATATTTGTATTCCGAAAACTGAAATGAGCGAGTTGGGAAGTGTAAAGTCTACTGAGGATTTGCAGGTCTTAATGATAGGTAATGTCTATGAATCGCTTGAGGATGCCGAAAAGGCGATAAAAACCTCACAGGATCGAAGAAGAATTAGGTTTTAATCAATAGGTTAACCTTAATAACCCCTTTGGAGTCTGATACAACTACTATTTCTCTCTTGCTGCACCTTGTATTTGAAATAGCGGCTAAATCGGATTAAGTCAGTAGAGGTGATCTGTAGTCGCCGATTCGGCGCACACTGTGCGCTGCTACGTACAAGATAAGTTGGCTATTAATGTAGTTGTTACGCGCCAGAATTTCCCTCAAAATGTCATTTCGCCGCGACTGGCGGAGCCAGACGCAGAGAAATCCGCCCGAGGAACGACCCTCACACGTTTCCATATCTGGAACCGTGATGAAATCGCCCTGGGCGGACCTTCGCCCGCGGTTCTCCGCGTGAAAACGATTTTCCTATCCGCGATTATTCTTCTGCTATCCCTACTGAGAAGCGTCTGCACCGTGGCGAAGGATCGGCCAAGAGGAAATCTTCAGACGTCTTCATGACTGGAACGGATATCATGCGCTCACCTCCACGGCGCACACTTTGCGCCGCTACGTACCAAAGAGCGAGTGATGTCGGCAGGGACATGCATTACGCTTCCAGGTGAAAGGAGGACGGCCAAATGGTTTACACCGGGCGATCAAAGATCCCCCTAGTCTGGTAGAATATTCTTCATCTCTTATATATCCCCATTTGACAAACCCAACAGCCTGCGTTATAATCCTCTTTTGCCACCCCGGCAAAGCGCTGGGGAATTTATATGTACCCCCAACTTCCCCGTTACCGGGCGAAAAATGCGCGGATACTGGTGAAGTGAAGCTTGGAGGCTTAAATGAAGTATGCAATTTTTGAAAATGGCGGAAAGCAGTACAAGGCGGTAGAAGGAACCACCGTCCAGATCGATCAACTGCCCGCTAAAATCGGCGAGAAAGTTTCGCTCGGTGCCGTTCTTCTGTACGTGGATGGTGACACCATCGAAGTGGGTACCCCCCTGGTATCCAAATGCTGTGTCAAAGCCACGGTGGTTGACCATGAAAAAGGTCCCAAAGTCGTCATCTTCAAGTATCGCCCGAAGAAACGGTACCGTGTAAAAACTGGTCACCGCCAGAAATATACCCGGGTTGCGATCGATTCGATTGAAATGGAGTAGAAGAAATGGCACATAAAAAAGGCGGCGGGTCCAGCCGTAATGGACGAGACAGTAATTCACAACGCCTGGGCGTGAAAAAATTTGCCGGTGAGTTCGTCATTAGCGGTAACATCCTGGTTCGCCAGCGCGGTACCCGCATCAAACCCGGTTTGAATGTAAAAGTAGGACGCGATGACACACTGTTTGCAGTGGCCGATGGCCTGGTTGTGTTTGAACAGCTTCCCGAAGGCCGCAAACGTGTGAGCGTTATCCCTGAGGATGCAGCCTGATCGGCGGTCCGCGTTGATTTGGTTTGCATGAAAGGTTAAATCATGAAGAAAGATATCCATCCCAAATACTATCCGGAAGCCAAAGTAGTTTGCGCCTGCGGCAACACCTGGACAACCGGTTCAACCCAACCCGAGATCCGCACCGAAGTTTGCTCGAATTGCCATCCCTTCTTCACCGGGCAGCAGCAGCGCCTGATCGACATTGAAGGCCAGGTAGATCGCTTCTATCGCAAACTGCAGGCTCGCCAGGATTTCGTCAACGAGCAGAAGGCTCGCGAAAACGCCCGCATTTCACCCGATCGCCCGCTGGAAGAGCTCAACCTTGGCAAACGCGCCGTGGAAGCCCTCAACAAAGCCGGCATCCATAACGCCGGTGATGTGCTCAAGAAGCTCGAAGAAGGCGAACAGGCTATGCTGGCCATCGAAGGCTTTGGCCGTAAATCGCTGATCGATATGAAGAAAACCATGCGCCAGTTGGGCTATCAGCTCCCGGCGGCAGCGGATGAAGTTGCCATCTAGTTGTTCTGTACCATAAAAAAAGGAACCTCCAGACAGTGTTCACATCTGGAGGTTTTTTTTGCCTGGTTACCATATATAATAAGAGCGACCCTTGCGCATGCGTCAGGGATGTAAATTCCTGAAATCGGTTGTAAAAGATAAGTTTCTGAAAGCAGCACAGTATGTTTATTGATGAAGCAGTCATTTTTGTTCGATCGGGTTCCGGCGGCGCCGGCATGGTGCATTTTCGCAAGGAGAAATATATCAACAAGGGCGGTCCTGACGGCGGCGACGGCGGCCGGGGCGGCGATGTGGTGCTGCAGGTTAGATCGACGCTCAACACTCTGTCGACCTTCCGGCACAAAACCCGATTCATCGCCGATGACGGGGCAGGCGGCGCCAAGCAGCGCATGACCGGCCGCTCGGCTGAGGAGTTGACTATTCTGGTGCCGCCCGGCACGCTGGTGTACGATAACGATACCGGCGAGCTGTTGGGTGACCTGGTGGATGACGGACAGCGGCTGCTGGTGTGCACCGGCGGGCGGGGCGGGCGCGGTAATGTGCATTACGCCACCTCGCGCAACCAGGCCCCGCGTATGGCCGAGAAGGGCGAACCCGGCGAGGAGAAAAACCTGCGGCTGGAACTCAAGCTGATTGCGGATGTGGGGATTGTAGGCGTGCCCAACGCGGGTAAATCGAGCCTACTGGCAGCGGTGACCAACGCCACACCCAAAATTGCCGGGTATCCGTTCACCACGCTGGAGCCCAACCTGGGTGTGCATGAATTCAATCTGGATGAGAGCCTGGTCCTGGCGGATATCCCCGGCTTAATCGAAGGGGCGCACGAGGGTAAAGGCCTGGGGCAGGGTTTTCTGCGCCATATCCAACGCACGCGCGTGCTCATCCATGTGATCGACGGGCTAGCTGAAGATCCGCTGGCCGATTTTACGCAGACAAACAACGAGCTGGCCCTGTTTGACCCCGATCTGGTCAAAAAACCGCAGATCGTTGCCATTAACAAGGTAGACCAGCCGGAAGTACAGGATAAACAAAAGAAGCTGGCCAAAACCCTGGAGAAAAAAGGTTATCCGGTCTTTGTGATTTCGGCATTGGCGCGCACCAATCTGGAGACGTTGCTGTACAAAGCCCTTGAACTGGTGAAGCTGACGCCCGAACCCGCGCCGGTGGAAAGCATCCCCGTTTACAAGGCAGAGGAAGATCCCAATGCCTTCACCATTGAAACGGTGGAAGATGGCTTCCGCGTGCACAGCAAGGCCCTGATCCGGGCAGCCGAAATGACTTATTGGGAATACGAATCATCGGTGCGCCGCTTCCAGCATCTAATTGAACGGCTGGGGGTGGATGAAGCCCTGCGCGAAGCGGGCGTTCAGGAAGGCGACACCGTGTACATCGGCGATTTTGAACTGGAGTGGTCGGACTGAGTGAACTATGCGGATCGGCATTTTTGGCGGCACCTTTGACCCTCCCCACCTGGGGCACCTTATCCTGGCCATGGAATGTCATCACCAACTGCAGCTTGACCGGCTGCTGTGGATGCCTACCCAGTCGCCGCCGCATAAGCAGGATCAGCAGATCATCTCCATCGCGGTAAGGATGCAACTGGTACAGGCCGCCATCGCCGATAACCCGGATTTCGAGATCTCGCGCATCGAGATCGATCGGCCGGCTCCGCAATTCGCGTATGAGACGGTGCAATTGCTGGCAGAGAAGTACCCCGCGGATGAGATCTGCTATCTGATCGGCGGAGATTCACTCAACGATTTTCCCTCCTGGCGCAACCCGCAGGTCATTGTGGATCTGTGCGGGTGCTTGGGGGTGATGCGCCGACCGGGTCAATTGCATGACCTGGATCGACTGGAAAGCCGGCTGCCGGGTATCCGTCAGAAGCTGCGTTTTGTGAGCACACCCATGCTGGAGATTTCATCCAGCGTTATCCGCGCCAGTATACGGGATGGAAAACCATATCGTTACTATGTGCCTGAAAAGGTGTTTCAACTGATAGAGCAAAACGGATATTACCGGGGATGAACCCGGGTTATCTGCCCGGCAGATAAATTTGTGATAAAAACGCCCTGCAGATGCGGTTCGGCATCTTGAAAAAATCCGTTTTCAACTGATAATAATACTATCGGAAATTGATCCCCTTCAAAAAGGACGGTTTCGCAGAAATGTCCACGATGATTGGCCTGGATGAACCCAAACTGGATTTTCCCAACCGCCGTGAGCATGTACGGGTTTATTACCCGCTCTCGTGCATGAAGAAATTCATGCCGGTGCTCATTCTGCACTCACGTTCATACCAGGTGATGGATATCAGCGAAAAAGGCTTGCGCTTTGCCAATCCCAACTCAAATTTAATCCCCAACAGCATGCTTTCTGTGGTTCTGCAGTTTCCAGATGGATCCACCGTTTCGGTGATGGGCAAGGTGGTTCGGCGGGTACCCAAACAGATCGCCCTACGCCTGGAGAATGGCATCCCGTACACGCGCATCATGTCGGAGCAATTCCGTTTGCGCAAGCTGGTGGTGGCCGGAGCCATCTCCTATAACGACAGATAATCATCTCATTGGCGCGAAAACAGGTAAATAAAAAGACGGGGTTCTCGAATGAACCCCGTCTTTTTTGACATGCCGAAATTTCAGTCGACGTCCAGCTCCAGGCTGCCCACGCTCAAGCTGGAGGTGATGGTGATGACCGGGCCGCTGCCTGTCAGCGAATAAGTTTCGCCATCGCGGTCCCAGCCGTTGTTATCCACATCCACCAGGGTGCCGGTGTTGCGGAGCACGCAGGAGGTACCCTCGGGCACGATGATATTGATATCCCCCGCGCCGCCTTCAATCACTACATCCATATCGTCCTGCAAATCCCCTGAGAAATCCAGGGTGGCAGAGCCAGCTCCGCCGGTGAATTTGAAGTGAGCCACATTCGCGTTGGACAGGCCGGTGATTTTCAAATCGGAAGCGCCGGTGGTGTAATAAAACTGCTCCATGCGGACCGAGTTTAGCTCGTTGAAAGTGACGTCCACATCGCTGGCGCCATCTGTGATGACCAGTTTGGTCAGAGCGATATCGTCAAAATTGAACTCGCCTGAATAAGCGCCCGCGGCGATGGTCAGTTCCAGCGGCTTCGTACCAATCTGAAGATCCCATTTATTGATCGTATTGTTATTGGGGGTCAGATCGATGGTATCGATGATCTGGCGGATGGTGATGTTCTCACCTTCACGCAGCACCTCAGGTTCCCAATCCTCGATGTTGTACTCGATGGAACCCTTCACCAGGCTGTCACCTCCGCTGCTCATGTTGAGTTCGCCGGCGCCCATCTCCAGTTTGAGCGAGGAGCCCTCGTCA
>CAZHMZ010000131.1:11342-11574 GCA_964532655.1 uncultured Anaerolineaceae bacterium | reverse complement strand
TTCAGAAGGAATACCGCACCGGGATGGGCGTATTTGAGCATGTCATAGCGCTCGAGGAAAGAGAACTGGTGGCAAGCCACGAAGTTCGCATCACCATTGCCGATCAGATAAGGAGCCTTGATGGGTTTGGGGCCAAAGCGCAGGTGCGAGATGGTCAGCGAACCGGATTTCTTGGAGTCATAGTAGAAGAAGCCCTGGGCATAGTTGTCGGTTTCCTCGCCGATAATCTTGA
>CAZHMZ010000131.1:0-11283 GCA_964532655.1 uncultured Anaerolineaceae bacterium | reverse complement strand
GCCAACGGTGCCATCGGAACCCAGGCCGAAGAACACGCAGCGGACGGTATTCTCATCTTCCACCGAGAAGGTGGGATCATAGTCCAGGCTGGTGAAGGAAACGTCATCTTTGATGCCGATGGTGAAGTGGTTCTTGGGCTGAGATTTCTTCATCTCATCATAGATGCCCTTGACCATGGCGGGGGTGAATTCCTTGGATGAAAGGCCGTAGCGTCCGCCGATCACAAGCGGCATATTCTTGAAGGCCGCATAACCGAGGGACATACCTTCGATGAGGGCGGTGTTGACATCTTCGTACAGGGGCTCGCCAACCGAACCGGGCTCTTTGGTGCGATCGAGCACGGCGAGGGTTTTCACGGAGGCAGGCAGTGCCTTGATAAAATGTTCCACCGAGAACGGGCGGTACAGGCGCACGGTGAGTACACCCACCTTCTCGCCGTATTTCTCCATCAGAACGCGGGCGGTTTCCTGGGCCACTTCGGCGCCGGAGGCCATCACCACGATCACACGTTCGGCATCGGGGGCACCCATATACTCAAACAGCTTGTACTGGCGGCCAACAATTTTGGCGAACTTGTCCATGTACTTCTGCACGATTGCCGGGCAGGCTTTGTAGTAGGGGTTCACGGTTTCGCGGCCCTGGAAGTACACATCGGGGTTCTGAGCGGTTCCGCGCATCATCGGGCGATCAGGGGTCAGACCGCGGGCGCGATGTTCCAGCACCAGATCTTCATCCACCATGGCCAGCATGTCTTCATTGTTGACCAGTTCGATTTTGTTGACTTCGTGTGAGGTGCGGAAGCCGTCAAAGAAGTGAATGAACGGAACGCGGGCTTCCAGTGTGGCAGCCTGGGCAATGACCGAAAAGTCGTGTGCTTCCTGCACTGAAGCGGAAGCCAGCAGAGCAAAACCGGTTGCACGAGCGGAGGTCACATCGGAATGATCGCCGTAAATGGACAGTGCCTGGGCAGCCAGGGACCGGGCAGATACATGGAACACGGTGGATGTGAGCTCACCGGCGATTTTGTACATATTGGGGATCATCAGGAGCAAGCCCTGTGAAGCCGTAAAGGTGGTGGTCAGCGAACCGGTGGTTAATGCACCGTGCACTGCGCCTGAAGCGCCGCCCTCTGACTGCATTTCCATGACGGTCGGAACGGTACCCCATACATTGGCGATCCGTTTGGCAGCCCACGCATCCGCATGCTCGCCCATGTTCGAAGAAGGGGTAATGGGGTAGATTGCGATGACTTCGTTCAAGCGGTAAGCGGTGTAGGCAACAGCCTCATTGGCATCTAGTGTTACGATTTGTCTCGACATCATTTTCTCCTGCAAAGGTAATAATTCACTTTCATTATCCAATGAATTTCTCTTTCATCGGGGAAATCACAAAACAGTTTGGGTGATACTATTCAAATTTGACTTTTATATCCGCATTAGTGTAGCGGAGTACCTCCATACAGGTAAGTTATGATTATCATAAAATATGACGTATCCTGTCATATTTCAAACTCAACACAAACAAGGCGATTTTTCATCAAAATCGCAGCAGCCTGATTCTTCTGAAGTACGCCTGCGTGGAAGCGTTCCTGCGAAATTAGCGAGGATTAAGGTGGGGTCTCGCCAACAGCAGGGAAGCCAGCGTTTTTGCGTCCGGCATCTCGCCCCGTTCGGCCATGGCATAGGCCTCATCAAACGGGATCTTCACGATTTCAATGAACTCATCCGGGTCGGGCTGCAGGGGGTCCGGATGGAGGTCCGTGGCCAGGAAAATGTGCAGATATTCCGAGCAGTATCCGGGGGCGGTATAGCATCCGCCCAGTCTGATGATGTTTCCAGCGGCACAACCGGTTTCCTCACGGATTTCGCGGCGAGCGCACACATCAGGCAATTCACCGGGTTCAAGACGCCCGGCGGGCATCTCGAGGAGCTCGCTGTGTGAGCCGAGTCGGTGCTGTCTCACAAACCAGAATTCACCTTCTACCACCGGGACGATCACCACGGCTCCGGGGTGCTCAACCAGTTCATAGGTCTTTTGCTTCTGATCCGGCAGGCTCACCTTCACCTGATCTACATCGAAGATATGCCCGCTGTACACGCGATTTCTGCTGATTTCCTGCATGCGGTAATTATATACCCTCCGCGCCCATCAGACAGCCTGAATCAAAAATCCCAGCCGCGGATTGCAGGAGTGGATTACACATGTGTAAGGTGTGGTTGTGTATATCAACCTGTAATCAGCACCCTACGTTCGCAAAAAAGACCCGCTCCTGCGGTTCAGGGGCGGGTCTCTCGTCTTTCAATCTCAATCGGTTCAGTTTACGGTTTATAGGCCGTATCCCAGTAGCTCATTTCGTCGATGTAAATGGTAAAGTTTTTGGTCTGACGGGCAGCCACAAACACCCCAAAGTGACCGGTCAAAAAGGGCTTGTCCTTGTCTTCCAGGGTAATGTCATCATTCAGCAGGTAACCGTTGGCATACAGATAAAAGCGGTTGTCTTTTGACATGACCCCAATGCGATTCGGTTCATCCGCGCCGGCGTTGATGTGATCGCTGTAAGTCCAGTCCACCAACCGCCAGCCCTGGCCGTTCGTTCCGGCTCGTCCATCCCAGCGGGTGAGGCGGTATGCGCCATCGCAGGAGATGGTGAACAGGTATCCCTGATCGGGGCGGTTGAACACCGGTACGTGGAAGATGATGCCGTAGCTGTCATCGTCGACACATTTACCGGTACGCACGGTCATCTCCACATACATATCGGTCATCGCGGGGGCCATCGGCAGGCGCCAGCCGGCTTCTACCTTCTTGCCGGTCAGAGCCATATATCCATCCTCAAAATCCATCGAGGTGTATTCCTGCTCACCCAGCGGCCAGTTCCACAGTTCATTGCTGTCCATGGCATCGGTCGATTCGGGGGCGCCCAGCTTCAAGCGTGGATCTTCATCCGAACCCTGGGTGGGTTCTGCTTCAGGAGTAGGCTCTTCCGTGGGTTCTTCCGTCACTTCCTCAGTGGGTTCTTCCGTAACCGCCTCGGTTGGCTGTTCGGTTACCACCACCGGTTCCAGGGTGGGCGTGGGGGTAATCACCACAATCACCTGTGGTGTCGACTCAGTGGGTTCGGCGGCTTCCGTCTCAATTGCAGGGGCCGGCTGATCGGTGACTGATGGGGGTGTGTATTCCAGGGTCAGGATCTGCGCAACCCGCGTCGCCATGGTGTCATCCGAAGACGGGGCTTGAATGGTGCAGGCTGTCAGCAGCAGCACTGTCGCCAGAAAAATGATCGCTTTTTTCATATTTGGTTGCTCCTCCGGAACTGCCCTGTATCAGGCGGCATTTCCTGTCATAAAAGCAGGCATTCCGAGAATATACAGGACACCGGATGCCTGAAAAGGCGCTCAACCCTGCGCCTGGTGTCAGGTAAAGGATGCAAGCAATATGCCAGAAGATTTCGTCTCAGGGGACGGGTGAGGGGGCATTTGGAGGATGCGGTGTGTGCCATGCGGTGCGTTCAAAAACCAAATGCACCCTGCCTGTTTTCATGACTGCCCGCATAGGGTGGGTGGAGGGGCACAATGATACCCGCGATCAATCCGGCGTCCTGCCCCGCAACCCACCGAGACAGGGGCCGGTTGAAAATGTATGTTTTAACGGTGCAATGTGTGTAATGCGGTGCGTTCAAAAACCGAACGCAGCCTGCCTGTTTTCATGACCGCGCCGGCGCCTCCCGACCTGCTTACACCTTATACCCGATCATCCTCAAAAAGCCCTTCCGCCAGGCAATCTCCTCTTCATCCTCAACCCCCTCCGGCTTGAACCCGTCGATCACGCCCAGAATCCCTCGTCCTTCGCCGTCATCAGCAATCAACACGCTGACCTGGTTGGCGGTGGCGCAGAAAAATCCGCAGATCTCCGGAATATGCTTGAGCGTATTCAGCACATTGATCGGATAAAACCCCTCACCCAGGAAGAGAATGAAACTGTGTCCGGCCCCAATGGCAAGCGCATTCTTGCGCGCCAGATCGATCATGGCTTCATCGGTTCCGCTCCAACGCACCAGGCACTTGCCGGAGGCCTCGCAAAAGGCCAGCCCAAAACGGATGCCTGGCACTGTACACACCAGCGCTTCATGGATGTCTTCGATGGTCTTGATAAAGTGAGACTGCCCCAGGATGAAATTGATTTCTTCCGGTTTTTCAATTTTTACGGTTTGGATGTCCATGCTTTTTCTCCCTCCAGGATGGTTTGGTTCAGTTTCTCCTATTTTACCGCTGAAGACGCGCGGTTTTTTGAGACCTGATATTTTTCACCACTCATGGTATGATCCTTTATAATGTCAAAAATATTAATTGTCGATGACGATGTCACGCTGTTAAGATGCCTGTCCGATTACCTTGAAGAGCGCTCGTATGAGACCGGCAAGACCACCAGCGGGACCGATGTCATCCGCCTGGTATTTCAGGAACGTCCTGATCTGGTGCTGCTGGATGTGGTGATGCCCAACATGGATGGCTGGGCGGTGCTCTCGCAGTTGCGCGAGGTCTCGGATGTGCCGGTGGTGCTGCTGTCCGGCAAAAACTCGGAGGCTGATAAGCTGCGCGGGTACAACCTGGGCGTCGACGATTACATCACCAAGCCATTCAGTTTTGCGGAGTTGACCGCCCGCTTGGAAGCGGTGCTGAAACGTACCCGCCGCAACGGATCCGCCGATGCCGAGCGCGCCACTGTCATCCAATTGGGTGATGTGGTGCTGGATTTCGGTAAACGCAACGCCTTTCGCGGCGATGAGCTGATCCCGCTGGCCCCCACCGAGCTGCGCCTGCTGGCGGCGCTGGCCAAACGCAACGGCGACGCGGTGGAGGAGATCACCCTTATCAAGGAAGTGTGGGGCGATTTTCGCCAGGAAGAAACCGCCGCCGTGCGCCGCTACATCTGGATGCTGCGCCAAAAAATTGAGAAAGACCCCGCCAATCCGCAATTTATCCTTACCGTCCGCGGCTTCGGGTACCGCCTGCACACCTCATCTCTGGAAAGCGTATGACCTCTCCACAGCCGAAAGAAAGCTCAACCATGCAACTGACACTCCACACACAGTTCCCTGCCGAACTCCAGCAGGAATGGGATGCCCTGTTGAAACAGAGCATCACCCCTGTCCCGTTTTTATCCTTTGATTTTCAACGCCGCTGGTGGGAAACACGCGGTGGCGGCGAATGGGACGATGCAGAATTGCATCTGCTCACCGCCAGCCGTGACGGCAGCCTGACCGGGGTAGCTCCGCTCTTCAAAACCAACCGCGATGGGAAACCCCATCTGATGCTGGTCGGCAGCCATGAAGTTTTTGACTATCTTGACTTCATCACGCGCCCCGAGGATCTGCTCGAGTTCCTTGAGGCTGTATTACAGCATATCCAGGAGTCAGAACCGGATGTCACGACATTCGATCTGTACAATTTGATCGAAAACTCACCCAGTTTACCCGCGCTTCAAAAGGGTGCGGCCAAACTGGGTTGGAAGGCTGATATCCAGCAGATTCAACCCTGCCCGTATATCCCCATGGACGGCGATTGGGAAACCTACCTGGCCGGGATTGATAAAAAGCAGCGCCATGAAATCCGCCGAAAACTGCGCCGGTTTGAAGAATTGGAAGGTACCCGCTGGTATATCGTGGAAGATGCCGGGCAACTGCACAGCGAAATGGACGCCTTCCTGAAGATGATGGATCAGGATAATGAAAAGCATGTCTTTTTAACGCCAGCCATGCACACCTTTATGCACGACGTGGCCCAGGCAGCCATGGAAGCCGGTGTTTTGCAGCTTTCCTTCCTGGAAATCGAGGGAGAAAAGGCGGCAGGCAAGTTCATTTTGCATCATGATGGGAAACTGCTGGCTTACAACTCGGCGGTGGAAACTCGCTTTCGTGAAAACTCACCCGGCTGGGTGCTGCTGGGATATTTGCTGCAGTGGTCCGCACAAAACGGGATCCATGAGTTTGATTTTATGCGCGGCAATGAAGAATACAAATATCGTTTTGGAGCCAAAGACCGCTATGTGATGCGCGCCACCCTCACCCGCTGAGAGACGGCGCTCATCTCTTCATTAAAAAAACAACCTCTCCAGGAGAACCCGGAGAGGTTTTCAGTTTCAACCTTGAAAATTAGTTTCCTTCGACCAGACCGAAGATAATCACCGTCGCCAGGAAAATACCCACCAGCACATTCAAGATGGACCATAACAGAAACCAGCGGTCCTGCTCACCCAGATCCGGCTCTAACACCGCGTCTTTAGGCTTTTCCGGGTTGGCGTACACTTGCACATACTGTCCGGCGTGATACTGTTCCAAAATCTCATTCAGTCGATCCTTGCCAAATATTGTATTGGGGAACAGGGTCAAATTGCGGCCGGTATATTCCACCCCACCCACGGTGTAATTGTAGCGGAGTTCAATATTGTTCATCCAGCTTTTCCGTCCGATCAGCCGGATATCGACAATTTTCCCTTCGGTGGTTGGCCAGTTGGCGGCCTCTTTGGCCTTTTTTGGATTGCGAATGGCCAGATAGAGATAATACACGCCCATGATCAAAAGCAGCGGACCGCCAATGTAGAAAATGGAGCCCAAACAAATGGTGAAAATTGTGTCCATGGATCGTTGTTTCCCGTCAGTTTTTTGAGTATAGGTGCTAAGTGTATCTTTAAATCGAAAGGACTGCAAGCAGTCATCCGCATCTTACCGCGGCGCGGCAGACCGCGTCGCAGCTCACTATGTACCAGCTTATCGAATCTGCCAGGTTTGTATGGTGCCGTCTGTCTGGACCTGTACCAGACTGACCCCGTCATCGGTGAAAAAGATCTCACCGCAGCATGGATAGTCACTGATCCGCTGAAGCAATTCGCCGTCCGCGGTATTCCACAGGGTTAAATCTCGGCCTGCCATGGCCAGCACGCTCCCGTCCGGTGAGAAAGCCAGTCGGAATGCCTCCAGCGGAAAGTTCTGCATCAGTTCGCCATCCGGAACATGATACACATTCACCGCGCCGCCCCCGTCGCTATAAGCCACCGCCAGCAAATCATTCTGCGTAGAAAGCGTCATCGCCTGCGCATCCCATTGCTGCAGCATGGTGCCATCCCCCAACCTCCAGAGTTGAATCTGCTGCCCGGTTTGCACAAAAAGCAGCTCGTCTTCAGAGGCTGTAGTATGGAATGCCATGCGGGATGCGGGCTGTCCAGCCTCCAGGGTGACAGCGGAGGTCCCCGCGGATAAATCCTGCACCAGCACCTGCCCGTCATCGGCGCTGCTGGCCAGCATCAACCCGTCAGGCGAGAAGGCCAGACTGCGCACCGCCCCGGTGTGCGATTGTAAATTAAGCGCGGTATCAGTGCCCCATGCAAACGCCGACACATTTCCCTGCGCATCGCCAAAAGCGATCATCTCTTCCGGCAGCAAAGCGGAGGCGGTGTACCCGCCGCTTTCCGGTGAGGAGGGCAAGGTTGTTATCGGCGAATATTCGCCGCCAGCCAGGCCCATGGTTTGTATCGAACCGGCGGTACTCACCAGATAAACCTGGTCTGTCGCCCCGGTGCGGGTGTGAAGAACCCTGCCCGGAAAGAACTCGCGCCGGCTGCTGACAGAAACAGGTTGTGTTTGATCCTCGTCCTGTACAACCGACCAGATCTGCAAAACGTCGTCCACGGTAACCAGTTCTCCCCCATCCGGTGAGAGTGCCATGAGGGGCGCTTCGCCGCTAACCGGCAGGGTGATCCGGTTGATGAGTATGCCGGTTTCAACGGCATAGGTACGCACCTCAAACCCCCCGGTCGCCGCCAGAACCATCACCGCCAGGGTGCCGCCGTCATCCGAAAGGGCCAGTGATTGCACCGGCTCGGTGACATCACCGAGGTTCACTTGTGTTTGACCATTGTGAGTCAGGAAGACCCTGACATTGCGTGTGTAATAAACGGCCAGCAGCCGGCCTTCGCCGCCAAAAACAGCCTGTTGGGGTGCGTATCCCAATGGGTCTTTGCCCAGATAGATATCATCGCGTGTCGCGTCGGTATCGGCGTTCCATACCTGAATCGACTCGCCCTTTGCCCAGGCGTACAACAGTGATCCGTCTTCCGAAAAAGCCAGCGCCTCAGCCGGACGGTTGCGCGCTTCGAGCGTGCGTTCAGGCCGCTCATTGTCCAGTTGCCAAATGCTGATTTCACCACTCCAACTGCTGGCTGCCAGGCGAGCCCCATCCGGTGAAAAAGCTACCGCCAGAACCGGCAGTCTGCCCGCATCCAGTTCATGAATCACATTTCCGGAGGAATCCCACACCGTGATCAGGCCATGCCAGTCGCCTGAAGCCGAGAGATTTCCGTCCGCTGAGAAAGCCAGGCTGATTTGCTGCTGCGAGGTTTGTAAAGCGGATTTTTGCTGCAGACTGGCGGTGTCATAAAAATAGATCCCGGTCGAGGCGGCAATCACCAGGTCACTGCCCGATTTTGAAAAGGCAGCCATCTGAGGCCTGCCCAAACCGGCGTTCTGGACCAACTGGAGTCTTCCGGCATTTTCCACCGTGATAGGACCGCCAGGCTGCGCGGAAGGGGTAGCCGACAGCCCGGTTTGGGGCAGCGGGAGTTCAGTGGTCTGAAGGGTGAAAGTAGGCCGGGGTGTCACAGAGTGAAACACCCGCGCGGTGGGAGTGATGAGCAGGTTCTCTACCCCGCCACATCCGGATAATAAAAGAACGATCCAAACTGCCGCGGTGATTCGGAAAATGGCTCTGTGAACTGCTATCCGATTTCCCATATAAGGATGATACCCGGTATCTTACAGAGTCGGCGCTTCGCTCCAGGTTTGCATCAGTTCGATGAAGAATTGCTGCATCCGTTCAAGGTTTTCCACGCTGATCCGCTCGCCCACCCCATGCACCCGGTTGGCGTCTTCATGCCCGGTGATCACCGGTGTGAACCGGTAGATATTGCGGCAGATGCCGCTGTAATGGCGGGCATCGGTGGCGCCGGTCACCAGCATGGGCGCAATGGGCAGGTTTCCAAACAGGCCGCGGATCGTATCGCACAGTGAGATGTATGCCTGGCTGTCAGCCGGTGAAATCGACGAGGCGCCGCGCCCGTTGACGGGTGGCGCGATTTTAATTCGGTCGTCATCCACTGCCCTGCGCACATGTTCAACCACATCTTCCACGCTGTCACCGGGGATCAGACGGAAGTTGACCTTCGCGGCGGTATGCGGCGGCAGGATATTGTCTTTGATGCCGCCTTCGATCATGGTGACGGCCGTGGTAGTACGCATTAAGGCATTGGTGTTGGGTGATTTGGCCAGTTCATTTTTGACAGCCCCGCCAAACAGCCAGAGATTATTGAACGCCATACGCGTCAAAAAGGGCATATCCGGGGATAACACCTTGAGAATGGGCTTCAGGTAATCCAGGCTGGCCGGCATGGGTGAGTTTTCCAAGCGTGTGATGCCTCTGGCCAGAATACCGATCCCCGTATGGGCAGTGGGCACCGATGAATGACCTGGCGCGCTGTCTACACTCAGTTCCAGGGTCAGATGGCCTTTTTCGCCAATCCCAATCAGCGCCAGCGGGATGTTGAAACCGGGGATGCCGTCTTTGTGTACGCCGGAACCCTCGTCGACCATGGCGCCCAGTTCCACCCCGCGTTCCTTCAGCAAACCGGCGATGGCTTTCGCGCCGTCGTAACCGCCAATTTCTTCATCATGGCCAAATGCCAGGTAAATCGTTCGCACCGGTTGATAGTCGCGATCCAGCAGAAATTCCGCGGCATCCAGCAGCGTGATCATTTGATTCTTGATATCCATGGAACCTCGGCCCCAAACAAATCCGTCCGCGATGGCACCGGAGAAGGGCGGATAGTCCCATTGATCCAGTGAGGATTCTGCTACCGGTACCACATCCTGATGGGCCGCAAACAGCACCGCCGGCAGATCGGGGCGGCTTCCCGTCCAGGTGAACAAAAGCGAGTAATCGTTGATCCGCTCCATCACCAGTTTACGGCTGACCAGCGGGTAATCCTCCATTAAAATTTCGTGCATTTCAGTAAACGGATTACTATCAATGGCGGCCTGTTCTTCAGGAGGACACTTCTGCGCCGCGGGATCCATCGATACCGTCTGGCATTGGATCACCTCAGCCAGGTGCGCCGCCAGGTTAAGCGAGTCGACTTTTGCCGGTTCGATCCTGTTCATCTGCTGGCCGGCGGGTTTTTGCTTAACGGTACGCAGGAGGATAAGTACCAGAACGAACAGGATGGCGAGAATGGCGACGGAAAGGATAATCAACAGGGCAATGGCGGGCATGGCTCCTCCGGCAGGGAAGAAGGGCAAAATAGGGTTTTAACTGCAGACAATTAATGTATCTGTATTGTACATTGAGGGGGCCATTTTTACCATTATGAACCGGCCTTTTTTAACATAGGATGCAGCAGGGGAAGATGGTAGATCAGCTCACATCATCTCAAATTGGGCGGATCACGGATCACCAAATACCTGGGTGGCGATAAGAATCGCATGGAAATTCTTATTAATTTGTCATTTCGAGCGCAGCGAGAAATCGGCTATGGGCTGGCTTTCAGACGATTCGATATGGAAGAGGGGTTTCTCCATTAATCCGCCATCGCCGAGATTTGCATCGTTTTCCGTGGGTTACGTTTGGTAGGGTGGGTGAAGGGCGGAATGGTTGCCCGCGATGAAAGGAAATTCTCCGCCCGCAACCCACCATTACCCGTATTGCCCTTGATTTCGGTGGGTTACGGGGCAGGCAAATCAATGAATCACGGATCTCGTCGTGCCTCTCCCCCCACCCTATGCGGCCGACATATGCTTGTCCTGCTTCATTTTAGGCATAGGGTTCAATGGTAGAATTCAAGGCATGAAAAGATGGCAATTTTGGGTTGGTGTCATAATCAGCGCGGTGTTGTTGTACTTTGCACTGCGCGGTTTACGTCTCGGTGAAGTCTGGCAGGTCATCAAACAGGCGAATCTGATCTGGATCATTCCGGGTGTGGCGGTATACTTTATCGGCGTGTGGGCACGCGCCTGGCGCTGGCATTATTTACTCCGCCCGATTAAAAAGATCTCCACCGCATCCATGTTCCCCATTGTCACCATCGGCTATATGGGCAACAACATCTACCCCGCCCGCGCCGGTGAAGTTCTGCGAGCTGTGGTGTTGAAAAAACACGAAGGCGTGCCGGTTTCAGCTTCGCTGGCGACCATCATCGTTGAACGTATCTTTGACGGCGTGGTCATGCTGGCCTTTGTT
>CAZHMZ010000130.1:0-11695 GCA_964532655.1 uncultured Anaerolineaceae bacterium | reverse complement strand
AACCGAAAATACATCACAGGGCCAGCTCTTTTAGCCGGCCCTGTGTTTTTCTCAACAACAAACCATCTTATCGAATGGGTTGAATTTCCACCCCGGCCTGCACCAACGCCTCATAAATGGCGGCACTGACCGCCGGCGCGTTAGGTGAATCGCCGTGGATGCACAGCGTATCCACCGGGTATGCGCCTTTGTTCTCGCCGCTGTCAATGCGGATGCCCTCGCGCACCAGCCGCAGCGCCTGGGCGGCCGCTTCCTGCGGGTCATGCAGGATGGCGCCGGGCAGCTTGCGGTTCATCAGCGAGCCGTCCGGGTTGTAACCGCGCTCCGGGAAGCCCTCATTGGCAGACCGCAAACCGGCTTCCTGGGCGGCTTCCTGCATCAACGAGCCAGCCAATCCCACCAAAATGAGTGATTTACTGAAGCGAGCCACCCCGCGCGCGATGGCCTGAGCGGCCGGGCGATTTTTGGCGGCAAAGTTGTACAGCGCCCCATGCGGTTTCACATGCGATAGTTCGGCACCGGTTGCGCATACAAACCCGGCCAGGGCGGCTACCTGGTACAGGACAACAGACTCAATCTCTTCCGGGGAAAGGTCCATGTTTCTGCGCCCAAACCCCTGCAGATCCGGGAAAGCCGGGTGCGCCCCAATGGCTTTGCCTTTTTGCGATGCCAGCCGGGCGGTCTGATCCATCACCAGCGGATCGCCGGCGTGGAAACCGCAGGCGATATTCACTGAACTCACCCGCGTGATCAATACCTCATCCTGTCCGAGGGTATAACGCCCAAAACTTTCACCCATGTCACAATTGATGTCCATTTTCACGGTTCCACTCCTTTGCTGATGCATCCCAGCGTTTTTACTGTAAATCATCCGTTTCGAGGTAATTTTCATCTGCCAGGCAGCGTTCCAGATTGCCCATCAGGCTGCGGTAGCGCTGCTGAGCTTCTTCCACCGTCACAGCGGTAAAGCGGATGGTATCGGTTCCCGGCGTGCACTGCGCCAGTACAGGCAGATCGGCGCTGATGACCGTGGCGATCTTGGTATACCCACCGGTGGTGGGGTGCTCACTCATCATCACAATGGGCTGGCCGCTGGCCGGCACCTGGATGGACCCAAAGGCCATACCATCTGAAAGCATATCAGCTCCGCGGGTATGTTCCACCTGCGGACCTTCCAGTCGGTAGCCCATGCGGTCAGAGGTGGAACTGATGCGGTACGGGCTGCTGAAAAAGGTCTCCAGACCGGCAGCCGTAAAGCGATCATCCTGCGGACCGGGCACCACATGGATCACGGGGTCGGATTGGTAACCCGGCCGGATGTGCAGGGGGATGAAGCGGCCCGCCAGCAGATACGCCGTTTCAGGCTGCACATACAGCGGCAGCAGAACGCCGTTCTTGAGCGCCGCGCCGCCATACCCGCCGATTTTACCTTTCAAATAGGTGGCATGCGAACCCATCAGCACCGGCGAATCGACCCCGCCGCTGATGGCCAGGTATCCCCAATTGCCCGGTTCGGTGCGGGAAAATGAGAGGGTATCGCCGCGCCGGACGCGGATCGACATCCACAGCGGCATGGGTTGGCGGTTGATCAACAGCGTGAACCCACCGCCTGTGGCGGCAATCACGCAGTCATCGCCCATGACCAGCACCGGACCCATCACGCCGAATTCCAGACCGGCAGCGCCGGCATCGTTTCCGACCAGCCGGTTGGCGGCATACATCGCAAAGCGATCCATCGGTCCGGTGCAGGGAATGCCAAACTTCTCATAATGAAAACGGCCTGCATCCTGAACACTGGTGATGAAACCTGCTGAGTGGACCAGAATTGTCATCGTGTATCTCTCAGGTTTTCCTGTAATGAGTGCCTGTGATGCGGTTAATCCAGGCGGATGAAGCGGATCACGTCACCGGGGGCAAGCAGAATGGGCTGGCTACCATCCGGATCGAACAATTTCACATCGGTCCAGCCGATCAACTGCCATCCGCCCGGTGAGTCAATGGAGTACACGCCAGTCTGGCTTCCGGCGATGCCGACGGAACCGGCTTTCACCAGCGTGCGCGGCGATTGAAGCCGCGGGGTGGCAATGCGTTCATCCATCCCGCCCAGATAGGGGAAGCCGGGGGTGAAGCCCATCATATAGACAGGGTAATCGCGGCTGGTGTGGATCTGAATCACTTCTTCGGGGGTCAGATGGTTATGATTGGCCACAAAATCCAGGTCGGGGCCGTACTCTCCGTCGTAATGGGTGGGGATCTCCACCAGCCGGGCGGGCTGCTCCTTCACTTCATCCAACTGCTCTATACGCTGCCGGATTTCCTCCAACGCGCGGGCATAATCCACCTTGAGCCCGTCATAGTACATCAACAGCGAAGTGTAGGTGGGAACCGTCTCGATCAGCCCGTCGAAAGGCTGTACGGAAAACAATTGATCCAGCGCGTGGACGCGGCGGTTGATCTTCAGATCGATACTGTCGCCAAACATGGCCAGGATGGCGCTGTCGCCGACGGGTTTATATGTGGGATAAGAAGCAGATGACATGAGATTTTGCCTGCCGTTGTTTCCGGATTGTGACCAGTATAACAAAAAACCTCACTCAGGCAGGATTTTGACTCACAGAATCGTAAAAAAGAGGACGGATGACTGTTCCGTCCTCTGAGGTTTATCGCAGAGCGCAAAACTGCTTATGCTATCGGGATTCCATCTCCGCGTGCATCAAGCCAAAATCTCTGGCGGTGTAGGAGCGGTCTTTGAACTGATCAAAAGTGAGATACCTGCCCTGCGCGCCGCCCTGGCATACCTTCTCAAACAGACCTACATAGCTGGCGTTCGAGCGCGCATCCCAGTTGAGGTGCAGTGTTTCGGCGACTTTGCGAATTGAATCCACATCCGGGCCTTCGATTTCCAGAAAAATCCCGATCGGCATCTCATCCAGATCGATTTCCACGTCATGCAGCCGGTAGGTGGTGCGATATTTCTCGTACTGCACGGTAACCTCATACCCCAATGCTTCCAGTAAAGCCTGAGCGGTGTGAAAATCGTCGATTTGTACTTCCAGTTCTTCGCGCTCGCTGATCACATCTTCATTGCTGGCCCGGTCTTTATAGGTGAGCCGCACATGATCATCCTGGCGCAGCCGCAGCACTTTACCGGCTTGGGTAAGACTGCCGTCCGGATAATCAAAACGAAAATTCCGTTCCAGAACGCGCGGGTGGATGATTTCAGCTCCCGCTGCCAGTAATTGCCTCTGTATCCCTTTAATCCCACTCAGATAAAACTTGACTTCCCGTTCGATTACCATTATTTCCTTTTCTTTCACATGCCTGACCAATCAACATCAAAAACTGTGACCATTATTTGATCGTCGACCGATCATTCATCACCCTTTACCATGCCAGGGTAATTTGCCCAATCTGCATGGTCAGCCAAAACGCAATTGTGGCTGCAAATGGGCAATTATACTCACATTTGTCAGAGAAAGGAATAAGTACGCGACCTTACGGTTTTCTCAGGCGGCGATGGCTCAGAAAAAGGCGCTCTTTCGGAAGGGCAGGCACCCACCAGGCAAAGGTCAGCGCCAGCAGCGTGGCAATAACCATAAAGGGCCAGTTGATTGTTGAAAGCACAGATTGCGTGAGGAACAGATCATCCAGCCAGTACCACACAAAACAGCCTAGCGCCGTCCAGCGCGAGACAGGCAGGGCATACCTCAGCCCCCACCACAGCCAGATCGCGGATGCCAGACCGGCCAACCCCCACACTGCGCCGCCGGCGGCCACATAGGTCAGCAGCCCGGAGGATAGGTAACGTGAGAGCACAGACTGGTGGGCCAAAACGGCGTACAGACGTACCCATCCAAACCAGGACAGCAGCACAAACCCGATTACCAGAATGCGGAAGAGAATGGTTCTGGTGGGTCGTTCGGAGCCGCTATTGTAAAGCTTACGCGATAATTGAGAGCCTGTCGATTCAGTCGATTCGGTAGGGTCAGGGACGGTGTTATGTTTCACGTTTCGTGTCATGAGCGCGGTTTTTCCGTATTCTTTGTGAAAGGCTTGTTTTGCCTTTCACAAAGAACCCCTATTCTATGCCGATTTCCCACAGGTGTACATGAGCGGGTTCCTGGTCGCGTACGCTGTTCACCTCAACACGCAGGCGGACAGCCCGGATTTCACTGTCCAGTTGAAATTCCACCGTTTTTGGTGCTGAGGTTTCTACCACGGTGCGGGTATAGGGGATGACAGCGCCGGTTTCATCGGTGAAATACAGATCAACCACCGCAGGCGGCCCGCCTATCTTTACCTGCACGGTGTGAATGGTCTTTGGCGCTGGAAAATCGATCTGCACCACCAGCGGGTTGGCCTCCATAGTGCGCAGCAGACTTTCAGGGTCGCCGTCAAAGGCGTCTTCAATTTTCCCCAGATCCAGGGTGGAATACTTCACCCGCCACACCTCGCTGCCCACAGACACATCATCTTCACGCAGAATCCGGCGGGATGCGCGTTCAGCAGTCAGCACCTCATCGATTTGATCGATATACGCCAGACGTACAAACAGAAATCCCGGTTCGCCGTTGGGATACGGGATGGATTTCTCGATGTTGACGCAGGTGAACTTGCCGCTTTCCTGCATCGCCTCATATTCTGACGGTAGCATCACAAACAAGGTGTTGTCATCCAGCGGCTGCTTCTCGTTGAAATATCCCTCGATCGAGCCCATTTGGAAGGGCGGGGTGGAGGGGAAGAAAAAGCGCGCGGTCACATCGGTGCCGTTGCCCCATGAGGGAGAGACGATCAGGTTTTCCTGGGGATGTTCCGCGGTATAACGGTCCAGTTCGGCAAAGAGCTGCTTGGCGCCCCACTGCATACCCGCCAGGCCGTAATCCTGATACCACAGCGGCCCGTTTGTGAGGGCATCGGCGGTCATCAACACATTGGACAAACACAGTGAGCCGAACACCAGCCCGGGCAACCAGGTTTTCATCCCGGGGAACAAACGAACAGCCTGGGTGATCGTCCAGCTCAGGCCAATTCCGCTGATCAACGCCAGCGGGATGACCATGCACAGGGTGCGGGTGATGCCCACCGCCACCAGCGCGGCCCCGGCCGGGGCGGCCAGGATAGCGATCAGCAAAACGCGGCTTTCCGGTTGTTTGATCCGGCGCAGGGTGATCACCAATCCGATCAGCAGAAACGGCAGCGTCCACCACAGCACGTGGCCGTAGCCTTTCATCAGGTGGCGTTCGAGATCCACCGCGTTGGGAAAATACCAGTACATCGGGTTCAGCCCGCGCGCGTACTCTTTTAGAAAATGCAGTACTTTTTCCACCAAAGGGATCTGTTCCACCCAGTATGAATTCAGCACGTTCAGGTGATCCTGCACGGCGGTGGGGTGCTGCAGGGTAAAACGCAGCAGCGGGACGGCAAACAGCAGCGTCAGCGCGAAGGCGCGCAGCACGGTGCGCCGCTGGGTGAAGTGGTAACGCATGTCAGAGAACAGCAGCAACAAGGCGGATACGCCCATCACCGCGCGGGCCGGGTTGTAGCTGTAAAAAGCCAGCGCGCCGCTCGCAGCGGCCAGATACAAATACCCCGGTGATCCGGTGCGGTAACGCAGGTAGAAGTAGAGAAACAGCGCAAAAAAGGTGACCGCCAGACCGGTCTCAAAGGCGGTACGCGAGTGTAAAAACCAGGCCGGGGTGATGGACAGCAGCAATACGCCGGTCCACGCGTACGGCAGACGGAACACTTTGCTCAGGCTCAAACCTACCGCTGCGGCAGCCAGCAGGGTGATAGTGGCGGCCACTGCGCGCGTCAGCCAGACGGTTTTGCCGAACAGCAGGTATGGGAGCACCTGCAGATACACCGAGATGCCCAGGTTGTACTGATAACCGTTGTAGAAGAAGGTGGGAAGAAGCTCATCGTCATAGGAATAGAAACCGTCACGCACCAGATCGGCGGCTAGCACGGTTTGCACGGCTTCATCGGTGAAAAAATAGATCGGGAAATCGGCGATGCGGAACAGCCGGGTGAGCAGATACACAAACAGACCCGTCCCAAACAGTACCTGTTCCAGCGTGAGGTTTTGGAACCGACTCAACCACCTGGCGCGCGGAGGGGAGGTGGGAACTGCAGGGGCAATGTATGGATGGTCGCCCAGTGAAAGGGAGCCGGTCGAGTTGCCGGAAGCATCAACGTACTCGGCGGTGATGCGCACCACGGCGTCCGGCAGCAGATTGGCCTGGATGGAAATATCCGCCTGGCCGGTCTGCAGGGTGCCCTGCCTGACCATGCGAACGGATTCCGCCGGGGGACTGCTTTGTTCCATATAAAAATTATAGCATCAGGCTACTGGCTGCCAATCTCCTGATTGCCAATCTACGGATTGCCAGTCTACGGATTGTCCAAATCAGGCCGGGCGAAACGATCCTGATAGGCATGGTTCTTTTTCAAATCACTTTTCCAGCCACTGTCCAGCAGACCGGTGAAGCCGAATAACTTAAACAGAGCCACCACCCAGCCTGGCAGGCGTTCCGGTTGGGGTAGGGAGGACAGTTTCTCCGCATCCAGATGACCGGTCGCTCCAAATTCCTTCCCAAACTGTTCAAACAGATTCAGCAGCGCGGTCAGGTTTTTTTCCGGCGTCTCGCGGATCCCTTCTGAGTTGGGGCGCAGGATGGTTCCCACGTGCCGGCAGCCCAAGCGGCGGCTCAGCTTCTCCAGATACGCTTCCAGTGCGCGCAGTTGAACGCCTTCAGGAAAACCGCACTGAGCCAGATAGGTGATGGACGGGTTGTCTGGGCGGCCGCAAAACGGCTGCAGGGTTTCCAGAAACGCCTTCACCACGCCCGGCACCATGTCGGTATACAGGGGGAAGGCCAGTAAAACATGCTCGGCCTCCGCAAAGGCCGCCGTAAATTGATCCATTTTACCGGTTTGCATCAGTGTATGAATCTCGACGGTATTGCCGGGCAGTGAGGTAAACCCGCGTACGTAGGCATCCACCAGAACAGCGGTGTTGCCATGCTTTCCGCGCCCTGAGCCGTTAAAGACGGTTAATTTCATTCACCACCTCCGCAACGGGTGCACCGGCCAGACGGCTGACCTTCAATGTCGAATGGAAGTTGATCGCCAGGCGGCGGAAGGATTGTTCAATGATCTGAATGTCTTCGTCATCCGTATCGCCGTACTTCCCCAGGATCAGGCCCAGTTTGGGATATTGTTCATAGCGGCGGCGGTGATGCAGTTCGCCCTGAACAAATTCCATAAAGGGCAGCACCAACCCGATCATACGATCCAGGGTTTTCTTCAGCGCCGAGCTGATCATGCCCATGCTGACCGGTGAGCAGAACAGCACCAGATCTGAGTTGATCATAGCCCGCCGTACAGCGCCGGCATCGTCATCGATCACGCACTGGCCGGGTTTCTTCAACCAGCAGCCAAAGCAGCCGGTGCAGTAAGCTATTTTCATTTCGGACAGTCTGAAGCGCGTAACCTGGCAGTTGTTGTCACAAAGAGCCTTTTCCAGGGTGTCCAGATATGGCTTGAACTCGGTGCCGCTCTGGGCAGTATCCCCATCTAACAGGGTGATTCGCATGCTCCCTCCCTTTTCATCCGTTATTTGAACCGGAGGACGATCTATCTTGTTTTTCTACGGAACCATCCGCTGCATTTGTGTTCTGATGATGCGCGTATACAGCCGTTCCCAGCCCCAATGTCACCCAAAAATACGGCAGCGCGAAGGTGTCGATGCTGAACCCTTCCAGTGTCAGACCCACCAGCGTCAACACCACTGCCAGCCCGGTTACTTGGGCCTGTTTACCGGCCCGCTTGAGCAAAGTCAACCCGGTGGCCAGCATCGCCACCAGCCAGGTTGCAAACAGGGCAAACCCCACCAGCCCGGTTTCCGCCAGCAGCCGTACCCACAGGTTTTTGGCATTGGGGGGCGAGGCGAAATCATACATCACTGTGCGAACCTCGGAAAACTCCCAGGCCGAAGGGTCAAGATGGTCATAGAAAAAGAAACCCGCATTACCCAACCCCACCCCCATCAGCGGATGCTCGTTAAACACATTCCAGCCGGCCTGCCAGTAGACAATGCGGGCCGCGAAAGCGAGCTTTTCGGCGTAGTCGAGAAATGTTTTATCGCGCAGGGTGGAAAAATCGAACAATTCCGCCATGCGCGGGTCGGTTTTACTTAGATAAAAGCCGGTACCCGCCACCAGCAGAACGGTCAGCACCAGCAGGCTGAAATAGAAGATCACCGCCGTCCATCGTTTTGCCGATTGCGACTTAAGACGGGTTTGCAGGCGGGCGACGATGCGAATACTTAAGAGGAATAGCAGCAAACCGATGCATAGCAAAAAAGCTAGCAACCCCAGACGCGATTTGGAGAGATAGAGTACCGCCACGCCGCCCACCAGCAGCACATTTTCAAAACTGATCCCAAGGATCTTATGGCGGTGAGCGGTGAACCCTCTGGCGGTAGATGCCAGCCAGAATGGCAAATACAGCATATTGAGCTGATGCGCCAGCCAGGACGGCTCAAACGCAAATGCGGTCACACGTCCTTTGTAGAGCCGACTGGTGGTGAAGAAGGCCTGTACCTCGCCCACCCAGGCGGGATAATGACCAGTCTTCATCCAGGTCAACTGCTGGATGACTGCCCAGGCCAGCATCACCAGCCCGGCGTAGTTGAGCAGCCGCAGGGTAAAGGTGATTTTCTTTTCGGTGATGGGCCAGCCGGATACCAGCAGATAAAACGCAATACCCAGCAGCAGGGTAACGATCCCTTCCACCGCCTGCCGCCAGGGCTGGCTGTTCTGAAAGGGCGGAATCTCACGGAAAAACGAAACGGCGATGGAGAGCAGAACGGCTGCCAGGAAGGCAAACAACGGGATACTTTGCCGTGGAAGCGTTCCGCGGCGGTACAGATAGGGGAGCCACCAAATTAATCCCAGCAGGACCAGGGGGATCAACGAAGCCGGTCCCACCGTACTCCCCAGCCGGTTCACGATGAGCGGCAGGCTGGAGATGGGCAGCAGCAGGATCAATAAACCCCATAAGGCCCATTCGATGATTTGGATCAACCGGTGTTTTTGCATGCGTATAGCTCAATAATGGAAAAAGATTGCCAGACTTGATTATACCGGACAACGGATTTCCCGGTTCCACACAAGTATGCAGGTGGGAACAGCAGGTTTACTTATGCAGGCGGGCTGCCAGAAACCGCCTGGTAAAGGCCCAACCGCTTTTCAATTCATCCATGCGCAGCAGAGCCAGCAGCCCGATGTACACAATGCCGCCCAGCAGGACGCCCCCCAGCGTGGTGATCAGCGAGCCACCGGGTTGAAGTGTGATCCAACCCCACAGCGCCGCGCTCATACCCAGCACCGCAACCGCCGCCTTCAACAGCATGACCAGAACACCGCGGTCAAACAAGCCGTTCAGTTTGCGGCGCATCAGCACCAACAGAGCTCCCATTTCCAGGAAAGTAGCCAGTGAGTTGGCCAGCGGCAGACCGCCATGCGGCATCCAGCCCAGGCGGGCAAACAGCCAGGTGAACAGCAGGCTGAAGGCCAGGTTGAGTCCCATGGCGCCCACCCCCACAAACACCGGTGTTTTGGTATCGTGCAGGGCATAAAAGGCGCGGCTGACAATCTCGACCACCGAATGGCCCACCAGACCGGCGGCATACCACAACAGCGCCCAGGCCACCATCGCGGTGGATTCTGCGGTAAAGGCATCACGCTGATAAACTAGGTTTACCAGGGGTACGCGTAGCAGGATCAACCCCAGCGAGGCCGGCAGGGCCAGCAGCAAAACGCCGCGCAGGGTGGCGGTGAGCGAAGAGCGCATCTCTTCCAGTTTGCCGCGCGCCGCCTGAGCCGAAAAAGTGGGCAGCGCAGCGATGGCAATCGACTGCGCAATGGCCGCTTCCGGCATGATCATGAGCGGGAACGCGTAGGTGATGGCGGCCAGGCTGCCTTGCGGCTGGAACGAAGCCAGATAGGTGTTCAGCCAGAAGTTGAGCTGTACCACGGCCACCCCAAGCAGGCGGGGGGCCATCAAGCGGCCCACTTCGCGCACCTCGGGCATCTCCATCCCCAGCGACAGTGACATGGACCGGCCGGGCAGCCGCACCAGATGCGGGATCTGTACAAGCAGATGCAAAGCAGAACCGATCACCACACCCCAGGCCGCGCCGGCAATCCCCATGGATTTGGAGAGCACCAGTGTGCCGAAGATGATCCCCAGCCGGTACATGGCCGGGGCCAGAGCCGGCAGCAGGAAGCGCTGGTGGGCATTGAGAATACCCATCACCAGCCCGCTCAGGCCAAAGATGATGGCCGACGGAAGCTGGATGCGCAGCATTTGCGCGGTTAGCTCCGCTTTGGCGGCGTCAAAACCGGGCGCCAGCAGGTGATCCACAATGGGGCGGGCGAAGATCCACGAGAGGATGGCCACCGTGGTGAGTACCAGCAGAACCAGGTTGGCGATAGAGGAAGCCAGCTTCCAGGCGCGACCACGCTGCTCCTGAGCCAGCAAACCGGTAAATGTGGGGATAAATGCGGAACCCAGCGCCCCGCCTGCCATCAGGTTGAACAGGATCTCGGCAAAGCGATTGCCGGCAAAATAGGCCTCGCTCTCGATGCCGGATCCAAAGGTGGAGCCGACCAGGCTGGTGGAGATGAGCCCGGTAATCTGGCTGACCACCATAGCCGCGGCCACCGTGCCGGCGGCGCGGGCGATCTGGCGGTTGGCACACGGAAGGGTCTGGGTTTCGACCATCAGGCGGTTACCGATCCAATTCTGCCAGGGCGCGGTCTAACACAGCCTGGTTGCTGCTGATAACCGGGAAGGAATACATGCCGCGCAGGCGGTTGAGCACATCCACAGCCGGGAAGTTGGTGCAGGAAACAAACAGCGCATCCGGCTGCAACGTTCCCACGGCGGTATGGGCCAGCTCAAGGATTTGCGATCCGGGTACGCGCGCGATGTTGGTGTTTTCGCGGATGCCCAGACCCTGGATGTTCAGAATCTCCAACCCGGCCTGTTCCAGGCTGGCCTGGATGCGCTGATTGAGTTCATCCAGATACGGGGTGATCACCACGATCTTCTGCGCGTTCAATTTTTTGAGCGTCTCGCGCACGGACTGGTTTACCCCGATGGTGGGAGCGCCGCTGACACGCGCTATTTCCTGGATGAATTCTTCTTCAAACTGATTGCCGCGTAGGGCGCCGGCGCTGGTGCATCCAAAAATGACCACATCCGGCTGCACGGTGGCCAGATCACGGGCGGCAGGCAGGGTGAATTCATCCAGCATGCGCGCTTCGGTTTCAGCGGTCACGTCTTCCAGGAACATACGCGCGGTATGCAGGGTAACATGGGCAGGCAGCCGGCGGTAGAAATCAGGTTCCATGACGGTGTTGCTGGAGGGGACGATCAGGCCGATCCGCCGGGATTTTTCAGGCTGCATAAGAGACTCCTTTGGAGAGAGGTAACAGATGCCTAACTATAGCGAGATTGCGTCTTTTTGGCAAGGACTCAACCTGCGTCGCCTGCGCGGCCTTTCGGCGTGCGGACAACGCAGATTTTTGGGTACTTCAACCCACCCCCGGCCCCGCCCATTCTTGGGCGGGGAAAAAGAATTGAAATGAAGCAAACGGGCGCGATCGCGCCCGTTTGCTTCATTTCA
>CAZHMZ010000129.1:0-11721 GCA_964532655.1 uncultured Anaerolineaceae bacterium | reverse complement strand
CCTGGGCAGAAACCTGGTTGGCAGTTATGTCCAGCCGTTTTTGGTTACCTTGCCGCCCGGTATGGGCAGCGGGGATCAGCCGGTGATGCATACCGGGCATGAATTCCTGTATTGCCTGGATGGAGCGCTTCAATGTCAGATCGACGGTACCAATTTTACGCTCTCCAGCGGCGACAGCCTGTTATTCCAGGCTCGCCTGCCGCACCGTTGGAACAATCCTTACACCGACCAGGCCCGCATCCTGCTGGTACTGGTACCTGCCGATACCAATGAAAAACCAATCAACCAGCATTTTGTCAAATGATACGAGGATAAAAATGAATAGAAAAATTGCTGTCATTACAGACGATGGAAAAACGATCAGTCGTCATTTCGGACGCGCACCGTACTATCTGGTGGTCGAAAGTAAAGATGATAAAATCATTGGGCGTCAAATGCGCCCAAAACCCGGGCATCATACCTTCAGTGACCAGTCTCATCCTGAAGGACAGCACCAGCATGAACATCACGGTGAAGGTCATGGGTTTGACGAAGTCTCTCACCATAAGCACGCCGGCATGGCAGAAGTGGTCTCTGATTGTGAGGCTGTGCTGTGTGGAGGAATGGGCATGGGCGCCTACGAAACCATGCGCCGCTTGAATATTCGTCCGGTCGTTACAGATTTGACCGATATCGATGCTGCGGTTCAGGCTTATCTGAACGGCACTTTAATCGACCACCAGGAACTACTGCATTGATCCAATTCAGCATGACCCGTCTGTGAGACCAATCTTGTGATCCGGGCGGATGAACATTATTCGTATCAAGGAGTTTTGGATGGAAGCCACAAAAATCGGAATTATTATTTGCGACCGCTACCGCACCTGTGCCGGCGGAAAATGCTTTCGAGCGCTGCACAACCGCGAAGGCGCGTTCAGCCAGTATGCCGATCAGGAAGTTGAACTGGTAGGGTACACCACCTGTAACGGCTGCCCCGGCGGAAACATAGAATATACCGGCGATGAAATGGTGAAAAATGGAGCTCAGGTGATCCACCTGGCCACAGGCATGCTGGTGGGATATCCCCCCTGCCCGCGGATCGATACATTCAAGAACTATCTTCAAACAAAATACGGCGTCAAAGTGGTTCTGGGTACACACCCCATCCCCCAGAAATACTTTGAAATGCATCAGAAGCTGGGCAGTTGGGATGGACCTGTCTGGAAGGAAAGACTGGTTTGGGCCCTCAAGGATGAAGAGACACGCAAGGCGTATAATTAAATAAGTAATATCGCTTATTTACCGGGCTCATAAAACCTGCCCGAACTCATTCATTCTGGAGGGAATATTCATGTCAGTCAAGCACAGCTCAGAAGTTCAACCCGTTGATATCCCCAACGGTGAAGGCGTTACTCGTAAAATGCTCATCTCGCCCGAGGAAGGCCCCAACTTTGCCATGCGTTGTTTCACCATCCAACCTGGCGGCAGCATGCCCAATCACACCAACCTGGTGGAACATGAGCAGTATGTGGTCAATGGGCGGGCGCGTATCGGTATTGCCGATCAGATCTTTGAAGTGAAAAAGGGCGATGTGGTTTTCATCCCGGCTGAGGTACCTCACTGGTATGCCAACATCGGAGATGAGCCGTTTGAGTTTCTGTGTGTTGTACCCAACAAGGATGATGTAACCACCGTACTGGGTTGTTAGTTTATCCCGAAGTAAACAGATCCATCGATCATTGTCCTGAATGATCGATGGATTTTTATTTCCGGAGGCAGGTTATGAATGACGCACGGGATCAATTCGCCGGGGGCCTTCCGGAGAAATTACGATAGACGAATTACAACACCGTTGTTTGACTGTGATCATTATTTGGGCCATCCGTTGTATAATTTTGTCAACGGCCCCATTTTGCTGAATGACTCCATAAGGAATTTCCCATGACTGATCTGAGAGAACGCCTGAAGATCCCCGTTTCTCGTCTCGATGAGCTGAACTCCCTGCTGCTCGATCCCAATTCGCGCGTGGTAAATGATATTCTGGAGGTGATTGCCCGGTACGGCACACCGGAGGAAATCAATGCCAAAGCGGAAGCAGCTCGGCAGTTGCCTGCTTTACTGGAGCGTGTAAAAGCCGTCAAACCGGAATACCTTGACGATCTAAAGTGGCTCCAGGAACAGCGTGACCAACACGCCTTTGTTTCTGTAGCCGATTTTCGCCGCCAGGTTCTAGGCGCCAGAGCGGATACAGTTCAGTTCAAAGATGAGTTCGCCGTCACCATGGAAGTGAGCGCGGCCCAGTATTTCCCGTGGGTGATCGCCGCGGCCAAACGCGCCATTGCTGAAAAATCTCTCATGCCGGGCCGCTGGATTAAAGTACGCAAGATGAAAGAGCAGGAAGCTGACGGCGACCTAGCTGCGATTGCCGCAGCCATGGAAATCATCGGCGCCAGCTATGTGGAAACCCTCGATACCAAAGGTACGGACGGGTCCAATATTCACCTGGGCGGCCCGGCTACCATCACCGGCTATTTTGGCGGCGTAGGACAACCCAATGATCATCCGCTGCTGTGGCTGGATGAGTTTTTGCACTTCTACACCACCTACGGTGTACGCCAGGTGCTCAACCTCAATCCCGGCACTGTACTGGTGGGTTACCTGCTTTACCGTCTTGGGGTGGATGTCGAGTTCAAGATTTCGGTCTTCATGGGCAATGACAACCCCTACGCCGGGCTGTGGACTCTGATTGGAGCCAAGTTGTTTGCCCGCGATGACGGCACTTCCCCGCTGATCGGTTTCAACTGGAGCAACTCCGTCAATAATGAAACCCTCGAAATCACCGCCGAGATCCGCAAAGATCTGGGCTTTGAAGACGTGGTTCGCTTTGAACATCACATCACCGAGACCTGGAAGAGTATTGTCATCCAGCCTTATGACCGGCGCGCGGAGCTGGTTCAACTGGCCGACCATGTGGCCAATATTTCAGCTAAACATGAGGGCGGTGATCCGCAAATCGACGGAAAGCGCCCCCGCCCATCCGATTTACTAGATTACTTCCGTGACAAATCGGAAGTCATTTCCAGCGGCGATTGGGACGCCATGCAGCAGAACTTCCTTGATAAAGTGGCTGCCGCGGATCACACCGCCCGGGCTCTCACCGAGGGTGGCTTGAGCTTTATCGCCGCTCAAAAATTGCACCTGTAAGCGTTTTCTCTTTCCAGTAAACAGCGCCGGCAATACCGGCGCCGTTTTTTATACCTGTTGAAACCTCTCCCTGCTCAATTCAGACAATATGGGTCACAATAAAAGAAATAACCAAAAAACCGGAAATACAACCCGTTCAGTGGGGATTTGAGGTTCGATAAGGAAAGGAAACAGGCGTATGTCTTTTCAAGCGTATCTTGATAAAGTGGAAGAAATCACCGGAAAAACACCCAATGACTTCATCCAGGAAGCAAAAGAGAAAAACCTTACCCAACATAAGGACATCATCGATTGGCTGAAAACGGATTACCAGCTCGGCACGGGACATGCCAGAGCGGTCGCTTATGTGATCCTGCACGGCCCTGGATTTGAGGTAAAGCAAACCACCGGCCCGCACCGCGATGAAACGGGCACACTCAGATTGGACGGCAAAAAGAAGGAATAACAGCACTCGGAAACTGTCTTCTACCATAGATGCTCCACCACAACTCCTATTCATGGAGTTCACTCTCCTGTGAACATCACCTTGCCTGCGGGGTTACTCCTGGCCTCGCAGGCAGTTATGTTTGCTGCACAAAAAGTCATCTGTCGTCACCTATCGGCTATCTGACGCGGTGTTACAATGGTGACAGTAGTTCCTCTCTGGCGTATTGAATGGATCACGCAATCACTATCCTTTCGTTTGTCATCCCGATCTCCCTTTTACTTATGATTATCCAAGAAACCCAACCCAAATCGATCCTGAATGTTTCAAAAATCTACCCCTATGTGATCAACGCGTACACCGGCTGCCAGCATAATTGCACCTATTGCTACGCCAAATTCATGCGGCGCTTCACCGGTCACAAAGAACCGTGGGGTGAGTTTGTGGATGTCAAAATCACCGCTCCCGACCTGTTGCGCCGGCAAATCCTCAAGAAAATCCCTGATCGGGTTTGGGTGAGCGGCGTATGCGACCCCTATCAGCCGCTCGAAGCGCGTTATCAGCTTACCCGCCAATGCCTTGAGATCCTCATCGAGAACGGTTGGCCGGTCAGCGTGCAAACCCGTTCACCGTTGGTGACGCGCGATATCGATATACTGAAAAAAGGGCGCGAGGTTGAGGTGGGTTTCAGCATCACCACTGCCGATGATCACATTCGTCGCATGTTTGAGCCGGCCGCTCCACCCATCATGGATCGTCTGAATGCACTGAACGAACTACATCAGGCCGGTATCCGCACATTTGTGATGATCGCACCCATGCTGCCCGGCTGCGAGGAACTGCCGGATCTGCTGGCCGGCAAGACGGATTCCGTGATTTTGGACCGCATGAATTATCACAATGCCGACTGGGTGTACCGAAAGTGTGGTCTGGAAGCCCAAATGAGCGATGAGTATTTTGACGGCGCTGCGCGGATGCTTTCTGCCCAATTTGCCCGGTTGGGGATTCCCTGCCGGAACGGTTAAAAATCCTACCCATCCCCCATGACTGCCCGCTGGTGGGTATAATTTGGTATCCCTATCTCAACCCGGAGGTCCCTTATGCCCGCTGAATTTCCCAGGAACAGCACCAATCAGATTGTTCAGGCCGCTACAGCCTGCGCCGATGTCAAGACGCTGTCCGATACCGATCACCAGATTCAGGCCCTTTTAAGGGAGTTCAATCTGGGTGTACAGGCATCTTTTTCCGCCGACGGCGTACAGGGTATGCAGCAGTTCACCACCGCGGAAGGCTACCAGGTGATGCAAAAGAAGTACGCCAACTGGATGAGCCGGCAGGTGACCGCCCTTAACCTGGTATCCTGTGAATTCCTGGCCTTCAACCTGACGGGCGGCGGCAAGGCGCGTGCCTGGACGTTTGAAAAATGGATCTTCGAGTATGCCGATGGAAAAACCTTCCCCACTGCCGGTTCGGTAGATGGTTACGATCTGGAACAGGTGAACGGCCAGTGGCGTGTGGTCTCAGCCAGAACCTATGCCGCTGAAGCGGATTAACGATATAACACGATTTATTTGTAAAATAAAGCTCCTGATCTGAGAAATGCTCAAGCAGGAGCTTTTCTTTTTTGCCAATCCAGTCCCGATTTACCCGTGATTGATGATGTCATCCTGCCTGATTCCATCCTCATTCCGTTGTTCTGGTCTGTGATCTTCATCATGCAGTCACAATCCTTGACACTTGCTCATGTTTCTCATATGATGAATGTGAGTGTATCGAACAAAATTCTGCATTGTTCCATTCAGGGGTAAAAATACATCCCACACCCAAAGACATACACAAAGGAGTAGTAAAAATGAAGAAAGTTGTCTTTCTGGTCTTCTCCACGCTGTTGGTACTGGCCATGGTATTATCGGCCTGCCAGCCGGCCGCTGAAGAAACCACCGTTCCGGAAGCCACAGAGGCCGCAACTGAAGCAGCCCAGGCCACTGAAGCCGTTGTAGCGACCGAAGCAACCGAAGCCGCCACCGTTGCAGCTACCGAAGCCGCAGCTACCGAAGCTCCCGCAGCCGGACAGCCCATCCCGGGCGGTACCCTGGTTTTCGCCCGCGCCGCTGAGGCTCAGGGTCTTGATCCCCATCTGCAGACTGCATTTTCATCTTTCGTAGTGCTTGGCTTCATTTTCGAAGACCTGTTCACATACAATGTGGATATGGCCGTCGAAGGCCAGCTTGCTGAAAGCTGGGAGTGGTCGGAAGATGGTTTGACCCTCACCCTGCATTTGCGCCCGAATGTTCTCTTCCATAATGGTGATACCTTCGACGCCGAAGATGTCAAGTTCTCGCTCGAACGCGTTCTCGACGAAGCCACCGGCGCTTCCGGACGTTCCTACATTGTGGACATCACCGAGATCAATGTCGTCGATGACCTGACCGTCGATCTGGTTCTGTCTGAGCCTAATGCCACTATCATCAGCGGTCTGACCAACATCTCCATGATCTCCAAGGAACTGGTCGAAAGCGGAGCGGATCTGGCCACCGATGTAGTGGGTACCGGCCCCTTCAAGCTTGAATCCTGGGTTCCCGATCAGGTACTGGTTCTGGCCAAAAATGCCGATTATTGGATGGAAGGCCTGCCCTATTTCGATAAAATCGAAATGCGCGTCATCCCCGATGAAACCGCCATTCTGGCTGGTTTGCGCGCCGGCGAAATTGATTTCGCCCAGTTCAATTCGCCCAGCTCGGCTCTGACCGCTGAAGGGGATGCCAACCTGATCCTGCAGCGTTCTTCTGCATTGGCCTACCACGTATTACAGCTCAACCCGAAACATGAAATGTTCACCGACGAGCGCGTCCGCCAGGCTTTGTCCTGCGCAATCGACCGCCAGGAAGTGATCGACTCTGCTTCACTGGGTGAGGGCCAGGTGACCGGTCCTGTGACCAACAAACATTTCGCCAATCCCATTGAGGATCTCTTCTGCTACACTCCTGACCTTGAAAAAGCATCGCAGTTGTTGGAAGAGGCTGGCGGAGCCGAGAACTTTGGCTTCACCATCATGGCCGCCTCGGATGAACCGCCCACAGCAGTAGCCGAAGCTCAGTCCATTCAGGCCCAACTGGCCAACGTGGGTATCCCGGTTGAGATCGAAACCCTTGAACTGGGTGTCTACATTGACCGCTGGCTGGCCGGTGACTTTGATGCAGCAGTCGCTCTGAACGGCGGCGGAACCGATCCTTCACTGGAACTGGGCCGCTACTGGAAATTCGATGCCACCTTCGCCGATGTCTCGAACTACCAGACTCAGGAACTGACCGACCTGCTGAACCAGGCCGAAGTGGAAACTGACGATGCCGCCCGTGTGGAGATCTTCAAAGAGGTCGAGCAGCAGTTGACCACCGCTTCACCGTGGATCTGGCTGTACACCGGTAATGACTACCGCGTGACTCAACCCTGGGTAAAGAACTTCACCCTCACCACCGCTTTGGGCAACATTTTGCTGCGCGAAGCCTGGATCGAAAAATAAGATTTGATTGACCTGAAACGGGATAGGCAGCATACGAGTATGTTTGCTGAGCCTATCCCGTTTCATTTTAAGCCACCCCTGTGAGATGTTTTACACGTCACAGCGGGTAACACAAGTCACAAACAGGAAATGACACTGGAAATAGCGGTACAATAAGTTGATAACGCATATTTCCGAAAATGAGAGAAGAAATTCATGGTCCGTTATATTTTTAGACGTCTTCTGGCACTGATTCCAACCGTGATTGGTATTTCTCTGGTGGTCTTTTTGATCATGCACCTGATCCCCGGCGATACCATATCGGCCATGATCGGTACCAAGCAAAAACTCACCGAGGCGCAAATGGCGTCATTGCGGGCTTATTTTGGCCTGGATCGCCCCCTGTGGGAGCAGTACGTTCGCTGGCTGTACAATGCCGTGCAGGGCAACTTTGGGATATCGGTTCGCTCCGGCGCGCCGGTCGCCACAGAAATCCTTTCACGCGTACCGATGACCGCCGAATTAACCTTCGTCTCAGTCATCATCGGTCTGATCATGGGCATCCCGATGGGTATCTGGGCGGCTATCAAACAGGGCAAATTTGCCGATTGGCTGGGCAGAGGGGTTTCGATGATTGGTCTGGCTATGCCCAGTTTCTGGTCCGGCACATTGATCATTTACATTCTGTCTGTGGGGTTCCATTATCTGCCCAACACAGGCAATTTTGTGAGCCTGTTTGAGGATCCAATCTCCAATCTGAAGCAGATCATTTTCCCCGCTCTCACACTGGGTTTCGCGTTCAGCGCCAACATTTTGCGCACCACCCGCTCGGCCATGCTGGAAGAAATCAACAAAGATTACGCCATGACCGCCAAGGCCAAAGGAGTTGCCAATCGCGGCATCACCTGGAAACATTGCTTCCGTAACGCCCTCATCCCCATCATCACCCTGATTGGCCTTGAAGTAGGTGGTTTGTTTGGCGGAGCGGTGATTGTAGAGAATATTTTTGCCATGCCTGGTCTGGGGCGCCTGCTGCTTAACGCCATTCAGCAGCGTGATTATGCGCTCATCCAGGGCTCGATTGTTTTTGTTGCCACCATGTTTGTTATTGTCAACCTGTTAGCCGATTTAACGTACGCCGCGGCAGATCCGAGGATCCGCTATGAATAGCGAAGCAGTATTCAGTACGACTTCACAACCCAAGAAGTTTTCCAACACACAGTTGGGAAAAATCCTGCGAAACACCAATCTTGTTGCCGGCGGTATTCTGGTGCTAAGCCTGCTGTTGATGGCCATCTTTGCCACATGGATTGCCCCCTATTCGGCGATCGAACAGCATCCCAAAGATCGGCTGCAGGCCCCCAACGCGCAGTATATTATGGGCACCGATGAATTTGGCCGTGATCTGTTCAGCCGCGTGGTGCACGGGGCTACCAACTCACTGCGCATCTCTATCGTTTCAGTGACTGTCTCCAGCATTGTGGGAACGCTGTTGGGAGTGATCGCCGCATATAAGGAAGGCGTGGCGGATTTCCTCATCATGCGTGTCATGGACTTGCTGTTTGCCTTCCCTACCATCATTCTGGCGATGGCCATTGCGGCTGCCATGGGCCCTGGTTTTCTGAACACGGTGATGGCTATATCCATTGTATATGTGCCGACCTTTGCGCGTATTGCGCGCGGGTCGGTTCTCAACATCAAATCGCTTGAATACATCAACGCTGCTACGGTGATTGGGGTAACAGACTGGCGTAAAATCCTCAAACACATCATCCCCAATTCCATCACCCCCACCATGGTGCAGGTCAGTATGGCATTTTCATGGGCCATTTTGACGGAAACCGCGCTGAGTTATTTAGGTTTGGGCACCCAGCCCCCGCTGCCATCATGGGGTTCCATGATCTCCGAGAGCCGCAAAATGATGGAACTGGCTCCCTGGCTGGCGATTTTCCCAGGTGTTGCCATCATGTTCACCGTACTCAGCTTCAACCTGCTGGGTGACGGCCTGCGTGATGTGCTGGACCCACGCTCGCGAACCAGCGTGAAGTAAAGATAGATCGTTTGAAAAAAATAACCGGCCGGGGTTTTCCTCCGACCGGTTTCTTTTTTTTAGGTAAAAATCAAATCATGCTTTCCAGGGTTGATCCTCGAGGCCGCATAAGTACGCGTGGATCGAGTTGGCGGCCCGACGCCCGGCGCCCATGGCGTTGATCACCGTGGCAGCGCCGCTGGCCACATCACCGCCGGCCCACACACGTTCTTTGGCTGTGCGGCCCGTTTCCGGGTCAATCACGATGGTACCCTTTTTGCTGATCTCCAGCCCCGGTGTTGAAGCGGGGATGAGCGGGTTGGGGCTGTTGCCGATGGCGTGAATGACGCAGTCAAACTCCAGCAAAAATTCCGAACCCGGAACTTTCACCGGGCTGCGCCGTCCGGAGGCATCCGGCTCACCGAGCTCCATGCGCAGGCATTCGAGAGCGGTGACGTTGAAGCGATCATCGCCCAGTGTGCGAATGGGCAGGGTCAGGAAGCGGAAATTCACACCCTCTTCCTCGGCATTTTCGACCTCCTCCAGCCTGGCGGGCAGCTCTTCGCGGGAGCGACGGTATAGAATACTCACTTCCGCGCCCAGGCGCAGCGCCGTGCGAGCGCAGTCCATGGCCACGTTCCCGCCGCCCAGCACGGCTACCTTGCGATGCATCTTCACAGGCGTGGTGGTTTCCGGAAAGTGAAAACCCTTCATCAGGTTCATACGAGTCAGATACTCGTTGGCGGAGTACACACCGTTGTAGTTGTTGCCCGGCATCTCCATAAACCAGGGCAGACCCGCGCCGGTGCCTACAAACACGGCGTCATACTCTTCCAGCAAATTGTCGATGGAACGCAGGTTGCCCACCACATAATCGGTGCGCATTTCCACACCCAGCCGGCGCAGATAATCAACCTCACGATCCACAATCCTCTTGGGCAGACGGAACTCGGGAATGCCGTAGGAAAGCACCCCGCCCATCTTGTGCAATGCCTCCAGAATGATCACCTGATGTCCCCAGGTGACCAGATCCGCTGCGGCAGTCAGACCGGCCGGCCCGCCGCCCACAATCGCCACTTTTTTACCGGTAGCCGGCGCGGTGTTGAGCAGGCTGCCATTGCCATGCGCGGCTTCCCAGTCGCCCAGGAAGCGTTCCAGCCGCCCGATGCAGATCCCGCCGCCTCGTTTGGTGAGGACGCAATCGCGTTCGCATTGTTCTTCCTGCGGGCATACCCGTCCGCACACGGAGGGCAGCGCATTCTTTTCCTTCAAAATTCGTACGCCGTTTTCAAAATCACGTTCCGCCACGGCATGAATAAACTGCGGGATGGAAACCCCCACCGGGCAGTTGGCCACACAGAACGGTTTCTTGCATTGCAGGCATCGCTGCGCTTCTTCCACCGCCAGGGTCTCGGTGTAACCAAGCGCCACCTCATTGAAGTTACAGCGGCGTACTTCCGCGGTCTGCTTGGGCATCTCCCGCCTGACCAGATCCATCTTACGAGGCGCTTTTTGTGGTGTATCGCTCATGCCGCCCCTCCACCCTGGATTTTGCTGACCGGTACATTGACCGGTTTGATTTCACCACGGCTCGAACGCAGGGTCTGCACTTCCTGGCGCAGGTAAGCCTGCCGCCTGAGAGCCAGTTCATGCCAGTTGACAGCATGGCCGTCAAAATGCGGGCCGTCCACACAGGCAAACTTTGTGGCTCCTGCCACGGTACAGCGGCAAACCCCGCACATGCCGGTTCCATCGATCATCAGCGTGTTCAGGCTGACCACGGTGGGGATGGCAAGCGGGCGTGTTTGTTCGGCCCCGCGCATCATCAGATAATTGCAACCGTTGATGATCACCCGGTCCACCGGCTCGGGCAACCCGGAAATGATCTCACCCAGGTGATGGATGTGACCGGTCAGCCCACGCGATCCGTCACGGGTGATCACATACAGGTCGTCGCTGACACTCTTCAGTTTCTGCTGCCAGTACAGCAGGTATGAACTGCGCGCCTCAATCACAATGGTCAACCTATTGCCCAGCGCTTTGAGCTTGCGAGCGGTGGGGTAAATGGAGCCAATTCCGTAGCAGCCGCCCACACACACCACATGACCATACCGGTCAGTTTCCATGGGGTGCCCCAGAGGGCCGGCCACCGTGGCCAGTGCAGCCCCAACCGGCAAAGCAGCCAGTTGGCTGGTGGTGCGTCCTACATTCATGTAGATCACTGTCAGGGTCCCCTGTTCGGCATCCCAATCGGAAACCGAGAGGGGTATTCGTTCGCTTTCCTCGGTGGGACGGATGATCACAAACTGGCCCGGCTGAACAGCCGCGGCGATCTCCGGTGCTTCGATCACCGCCAGATGCAGGTTAGGAACCAGCATTTTATTCTCAAGCAGAGTAAACATGTTTTCCCTCCAGGGTAAGCGGTTGGGAGCGGCCGGCAAACAGTTGAGCCAGACCTGCCACCCGAGTTGATAAATCAACCCCCAGAAAATCATGTTCACCCGGAACATCCAGCCACAATGGCCAGGGACGATCATAGTTCGGTTCGGGTGCTCCCTGTTCAAGGAAGCGTTTCATTTCGAGAGA
>CAZHMZ010000128.1:0-11739 GCA_964532655.1 uncultured Anaerolineaceae bacterium | reverse complement strand
TAATGATCCAATTTTTGTCAGGCTATCTGACGTTAAAACCGCAGGTTGGCTTTGCCGTCTATCCTGTTGGATGCACTGAGGCATCCAAACCTTTCCTGGCAAGTTCAAATACCGTCTTTGCGACCAGATCGGCCACAAGATCGATCTCTTCAACGCTGGTACGTCGACCGGTAGAAAACCGGATGGTTCCCATGGCCCAGTTGACCGGCACTTTCATGGCCTGCAGCACCGCCGATACCTGTACATCGCCGGCATGACAGGCTGCTCCTGCGGATGCGGAAACGCGTTCTTTGATGGCATCCAGCAGCGTGTTGGCCTCGATGTTGAAAAAGCTGATGCTCGACGTGTTGGGCAGACGTTCTTCCGGGTGACCATTGACGCGTACCAGGGCACTGCCCAAGCGATGCAGCAAACCGGCTTCCAGACGGTCGCGCGTCTGGCGGTAGTGCGCCATATTCACATCCAGGTTTTGCCAGGCTTCCTCGCACGCAGCGCCCAGACCGGCCATTTCCAGGATATTCTCTGTGCCGGCCCGTAATCCGCGTTCATGCCCGGCTCCGTGAATGAATTTCTCAAGCCGGACGCCGTTCCGGATATACAACGCGCCGATCCCGATGGGGGCATACACTTTATGGCCTGCTACGGAAAGCATATCCACGCCCAGATCATCCACCCGCACAGGTATCTTGCCCACCGATTGGGCGGCATCACAGTGAAACAACGCGCCATGTTGATGCGCCAGATCGGACAGTTCACGAATGGGTTGGATGGTACCTACCTCGTTGTTGGCGTGCATAATGCTGACGAGGATGGTTTTGTCATCGATGGCATTCGCCAGATCCCGCGGCTGTACCATACCGTTTGCATCCACCGGCAAAATGGTGATGCGAAAGCCCTGCTTTTGAAGCCACTTACACACCTCGATCACCGCCGGGTGTTCAACCGCGCTGGTGATGATGTGGTTTCCGCGCTCACGGTATGCCATCGCGGCACCCTTGAGGGCGTAATTGTTGCTCTCAGTGCCACCGCTGGTAAAGAGAATCTCTTCCGCCGGGCAGCCCAACAGATTCGCCACCTGGCTGCGGGCTTTTTCGACTACTTTTTTGGCCGCCTGCCCGTGCTCGTGACTGCTGGATGGGTTGCCGTAATGCCCGTACAGGATGGGCAGCATGGCCTGCGCAGCCGCCGGATCGATAGGGGTGGTGGCGTTGTAGTCCAGGTAAATGGCTCGCGGCATGAGCTGATTTTCTTTCATAACAAGTTTACTGCTCACCTGCGCCTGAAAATCATGGAAATGCCGATCAGGATGAGTACAAGAGCGCCGAGCAATCTCCAGTCAAACACATTTCCCAATCCAACGGCAATCAAAATGACGGCGAAGATGATCGAGCCCAGCACCGGTCTGCGATACGCGGGTACCGCCAGGCGGATCAGCGCCTCGATCAGGAAGATCACCCCGGCGCCTACAAAGATCAGCGACCAGACTGATGACAATCCCCAGGCTCTCAGCCCTTCCAGTTGGAGGCTATCCAACAGGGTGGTATTGTTGACGAGTAAAAGAACCACGCCGGCCCAAATCAGCACCACAGCCCAGGCAATTGACCCGAGAGGATCTCGCCGCCATTTTTCGTCGACGGTTTTCTCCTCGTGTTTCGACATTTCTTTCTCGTCTTTTTCATCCTTTTCGTTTTTTTCGTCCCAATTGAAACGATCAGACATGGTTTCCTCCGCTGGAAATAATTACAGATCTTCCTGCAGAGTGCAGGAGAGGTGTGTCAGGATACTTTGGAACGTTTACGCCTGTCCAGAATCCAGCCAATGATCACTCCCCCTGTAATACCGGCTATTACGCCTAAAAGTATATCACGTACGAAAAAACCCGCAATTGCGCCAACAAACAAACCGGCGCCAAGTCCCATACCGATGTATTTCCCCGGATAATAAGGGGCTTTCGTGGGCTCAGGATCCTCCATGATATGAATCCTCATCTTTTCGATAGATTCATTATAGCATAGTAAATAAGAGCATTTTAATCAAGCTGTCAAGGAAGGCAAACGGGCGGATCATAGCAGATTGACTATCTCTCTTCAGTTTTACCGGAGGATATGGTATGGTTAATTCGGTACAAATAACCACCGGGATGATGGGATGAACGAACACGAAGTTGTTGTCATTTTGTTTGCCAACCTGAAGGAAAAAGCCGGAACGAACCGTTTGCAGATGGCCGTTCCCAACCGCGCCACCATCGCGGATCTTAAAAAGATGCTCAAGTTCAGGTACCCGGCCATGGGTCCGCAGTTGGCCAATGTGGTGGTACTGGTAAACAAACATCACATCTTCGTGGATGAAGATGTGATCCCTGAGAACGCCGAGGTCACCTTCCTTCCGCCCATTGCCGGCGGATAACCGGTTTCCCGCTTAGTTAAAGACAGAAAAATACTCTTCGAAGAACCGTTCGTGATCCACCGATACGGCAACTTCATGCGGCCCGTTTGGATCGGCTGTCCAGTACGTGAAGCCGCCCAGACGGGTGCTTTCCGTTTCCACCTGCACGGTACCGCGCTCGAACCGGCATACATCCGGTTCAAAAATCACCGCCGCGGCCAGCGGATCATGGAAAGTGATCCCCTGGTCGAACATTTTGAACCAGATTTCCGAGAATTGCAGGGTCATTTCCAGCAGCGTACCATGAAACCGGCTGCGCACTTCGGCTTCTGATAAAACTACCTGGCTGGTGACTTCAATCCCGATTGAGCGGTGCATTTTCAGTGGGGTTTGATACAACACAGCCGCGGCGTGCGGATCGAGCAGCATGTTGTACTCACGCGAACGTAAACCGGCCACCCGATGTGCAAAAAGTCCGCCCATGCCCACCCAGCCTTTGAGCAAAGATGGGATTTCCGGATCCACTCTGAACAGCAAAGCAGCATTGGTGAGCGGTCCAATGGTGAGCAGCGTGATCTCACCGGGATTGGCGCGGATGGTATGGCGCAAAAATTCAATGGCCTCGCCGGTTGGAAAATGTACCTGATAATCCATGCCGGTCAAAACCTCCGCCTGCGGGCAGGTGGTCTGAATGGGCTCGACCAGTAACGGAACAGCCGCGCCCGGGTAAATGGGGATATCCTGCCCGGCTGCCCGGCACATGGCGCTGGCCATTCTGGCGCGCTGTTCCGGCTCGCCGGTGACCGTGGTGATGCCCATCAGCTTGCACTCCGGCTTGCTGAGCAGGTAAGCCAGGCAAACCGCGTCGTCAATGTCAAAACCGATATCGGTGTCCAGTAATATCTTTTCAGCCACGAGGTTCTCCATTTTTAAGATCGAGCTTATTGTGAAGACGAATCGGTGATTTTTGCACCGGAAAAATCAAAACCGGAAAGCGTCGAATACTGCTCGTCTTCCACCTTTGCATTCAGAACCAGATATTCCACCGGTGTGTACAGCGGAACCAGCACGGCGTTTTCCACCAGATATTGCTGCGCCTGCCGGGATGCCTCCTGAGCGGCAGCCGGATCCGCTCCGGCGTGGATCTGCTCGAGCAGCGCATCCAGATCCGGATCAGACAGGCGCTGTATGTTGGATGGACCGGGAGTCGATTCATCTATATTGGACGAGTGAAACAGCCAGTACAGCAGATCGGCATCCGGGTGGCTCCAGCCGGTCAGGGCCATCTGGTAATCACCCACGCGTAAAAGTTCCGAAAAATCAGCGACATCCACCGTTCGCAGTTCGATATCCAGCCCGAAGGCCCGGTATTGTTCCGCGATGGTCTGTGTCAACTGGCTGGTGGGCTGATCCACATCGGCGGTTAAGAACAGGAGGGTGAGCGGCTCACCATCGCGGCTCCAACCGTCCGCGTCGCCGCGTTCGTAACCGGCCGCGCGCATCAACTCGGCTGCCTGATCGGGGTCATATCCGGTTCCCAGGCCGGTGACGCCATCCCAATAGCCGAATGTGCTTTCAGAGAGTGGCCCGTTCTGGATCAACGCCGACCCGCTCCGGGTCTGATCGATCAATGCCTGGCGGTCCAGGGCCAGATTAAGCGCCTTACGAATATTCACGTCGGTAAATGGCGGCTGCTGCAGGTTGAGCGCGATATACGGCTGCAGTCCCGGCAGCGGTTGCGTATACAGGCTAAAGCGTGATACGTCTTCAAATTGGGCCAGATCCTGTGCTTCAACATACGCCAGATCAATCACTCCCTGTTCAAGTTGTTCCATCTGGGTGGCATAGTCTTTGATCACACGAAACTCGATAAAATCGACCGTGTAAGGACCGGTTCCCTGCCCCAAATCAGGACCCCAGGTGAAATCGGGGTTGCGGGCCAGAATAATACGGTTTCCGCCGATCCAGTATTTCATCCAGAAAGGCCCGCTGCCTGCCGGTTTGAGGCCAAAGGCTTCCTCGCCGGTTTCTTCCATCATCTGGCGGGGGAGCGGCTGCAGGTACCCTGCGGCTGACAGGCTGTATAACAGATCCGGACGGGGCTCCGACAGGGTCAGCCGCAGCGTGAAATCATCCACCACCTCGGCTTTCACCAGCTTATCCAGCAGACCGGCGGCCGGGGAGTGGACGGCCTGTCCGATGGCGCGGGTATACGTCCAGGCGTAATCCACAGCGGTGATGGGATCGCTGCCTGTCACAATATCACCACCGGCGACGCCATGCTCATCGATGACGCCTTCACGGTAATAAAACATCATATCCGTGCGGAGTTGAAAATCCCATACCAGACCGTCGTCAGAAACTGCCCAGCTTTCAGCCGCGTACGGCATAATGCTCCCATCCGGAGCGATGGCAACCAGAGCGGAGCCAAGCAGGGACATGACGTAATTGGCATATTCTGATCGGGTTTTATGCGGGTCCAATGTATCGGGCTCGTATGAAATCGCCCATTTCAGCGATCCGCCGGTTTGTGGGGTGGCAGGGCTGACTGTGTCAACAGCGGCTGGCTTGCAGGCGCAGAACAGCAAACCCCCGATGAGGAACATAACCGTCACAACCGGCAGCCAATTTTTCATAGTCATCCTTTCAGGCGGGTAACCCCGGAGTTCAGGAAATTGTAATGCAAGACTGCCTGCCTGATGAAATCAAATTTCAATCCTGGCGGAGGATGCCAGGATGATTCGCCAATCAATGAAAGTGAGCGCTGAATCAGGCCGCTGTTGGCAGGACGGTATCATTGCCCAACAGATGCTCAATCTCTGCCTGTGCCTGCTCGGGGCTGACCTGAGCAGATAATGCCCATTCTTCAACCAGTTGCTGGGTGACCCGCTGCAGAAAGACGCTTTCGTGCGAGGCCAGCTTTTGTTTGTGTGCGTGTGACGAAAGATCGCGAACCGTTTCGCACAGGGCGCGAAACGAGGTGTGTTTTTTGCTTACCTGAATGTAACTCGTCCGACCAAAGCGGGAATTGTCCAGTTCGGAGGGCTGCTCCTGAAAGATTTCCCGGTAGGTGGGTAAATCTGCTTTGGGGGTGATGGGACGCAAATGATTGGTGACCTCATTTTCAACGGGCACCCATATTTTGGCATCTCCAATCAATACCACGTAATAAGAAGTACTGTCCGGTTTTTTCCAGCTTAATTCTTCAATGGCTGTGATTTTGCCAACGCCGTACACCTCGTGTACAACAACATCGTTTACCTGAAATAACATTTCGCCTCTCTTCAAACTGCAAAGGGGAAACAGTTGCATGTGTAAGTGAAGAAACGACCCCGACGCGGCTGATCTAATGATTCAGGTTGCTTAACAATCAACCTCATAATCATTATAGCACAGCCAAAATCCGGTTGATGCGGCATGAAGCCGACGATTTAACGGATTATACGGAAAAGAAGCTGAACGCGAATTTGGATCAGAAATCGATGGGTCGGCCGGCCACATCCAGCACCGCCTGCTGGAAGGCAGCCGCGGCTGCTCGGCAGGAAGCCTGGTCACCGGTGAGAATGACGCCCATGTAATTGGTTTCTGAAGGCGGAGGGGTGTACGAGACCACCTGCACTGCGGCGGCTTTGAGGGCGGCATCCATCGCAAACAGGCCTTCCAGCGGCGGAGCGATCAGATACGCCACGGAAGAACCCAATGGAATACCGCACAATTTGGACAGGTAGGAACCGGTCTGCGAGATCACATGCGGAAAGAAGGCGATGCTGTCATCGGCGTTGGCGGAATACCACAGCGCCCGAGTGGTGAGATACTGCTGCGCGGCGTTGAGCCCGGCGGATACCTCGGCGGGGTTGGGGCCGGCCAGCACGGCGATGATCTCGCCGGACAGTAAACCCGACGAATGGCGCGCGCCGGCATAAAAGGAGTGTGCATACACAACTTCCACATCCGCCATCTTGGTCGCGTCGTCAATCGATACGTACAGCGCATCGTCATTGTCGGCGGTGAATAACCCGATACTGCGCTGTTCGGGGCGCAGTTTGAGCGCTTCAGCCAGACCGGGCGCTGTGTTGGGGATGAGCCGGACTGCCAGCGCTTTCGCGGGCAGGGGATCGAGGATAGCCATGCTATTTCTCCTTTCCGGTTTCAGCCAGGCGCAATTTGATACCGGAAGCCTGTTTGCTGATCATCTTGCGGGCCATCTGCACCACGAAGGCGCCGGCCTCCAGCGGATTGGTGCCGCCGGTATCATAGATATTGCAGATCACATCGCGGTCGGCATCCGAATGCCCTTTTTGCGGGCGGTAGGCCATGTACGCGCTCATCGAATCGGCGCGCCCCAGCCCGGGACGCTCGCCGATCAGCAAAATCAACACATCCGGCTGCAGCAGATCGCCGATGTCATTCATCACGCCCACGCGGCAGAAACGGATGAAAAAGGGCGTGCCCACCGTGAGACCGGCGTTTTGAAATCCGCTGGTCATGACCGGTATGATTTTTTCCAGATTGGCCTCAATGGCCGCGGCGCTTAACCCGTCACCGGCGCAGATTTGGATGTTGGGTTTAGGGGCGCATTTCTGGCGAATGAGTTCGGTTGCCTCGGGGTTGAGCCTGCGCCCCAAATCGGGTCGCAGCAGGTATTCTTCTTTGCCGCCGGTAATGCAGGTTTGCACGCTGAACATGTTCATGCGCTGCAGCAGGGCCGGGTCTACCTCGCGCACCAGAGCATCCTGGGTGACGGCGTGGTCACTCTCAAACAGCAGCCAGGAACCGGTGCGGAAACGCGCGCCGGCTCGTCCCGCGCCGATACGGGCGGTGGTGCTGGACATGAGCGCGCTCAAACCATCCGCATCCTGCGGATTTTTCACACCGGGTGTGCGGCGGTTTTCCTCGCGAGTGGGATCCGGCAGATCAATGTGAAGGGTATCGGATGACACCGGTTTGGATGGGGATGGGGCGGCAGCCGGTGCGAAAGCAGGCGGTTGAGCGGTTTGCCCGCCCGGTTTTACCAGACCGGCGAGGCGCAGTTCATCCATCACCGTCTGGATGAGGTTTTCGATGCGTTCGGGGTCTGTGCTTGAATCCGGCTTTTCCATTAATTTACCCTTATCCATATTGGAGGAAAATGCTGGGGTCGCCGGCAGTGGCGGTGAGCCGGCCGTTCTGCATGATGCCCATCTTCTCCAGCCAGGCTTCAAACTCTCGCGCAGGACGCAGGTTGAAGATCTCGCGCAGAGCGGCGGTATCGTGATACGAGGTGGATTGGTACGACAGCATGGGGTCGTCGGCCATGGGAACGGCCATGATATAGCTGCATCCGGCGGCGGTGAGCAGCACGGCCAGGTTTTCGCTGTTGTTCTGGTTGGTGCGGGCGTGGTTGGTGTAACACACATCGCAGCCCATCGAGATACCGGTCAGTTTACCCATAAAATGGTCCTCCAACCCGGCGCGCTGGATTTGAGCCGCGTCATACAGATATTCCGGCCCGATAAAGCCCACCACGGTATTCACCTGGAAAGGTGTGTAGCGTTTGGCCAGCCCGTAATTGCGCGCTTCCAGCGTGAGCTGATCCCAGCCGTTGTGCGCGTCTGCCGAGAGCGCCGAGCCCTGCCCGGTTTCAAAATACATATAGTGCGGACCTTCGGTGACGCAGTGTTTTTTAGCCAGTTCGTAGGCCTCGTCCAGCATGCCCACGCTGATGCCGAACGATTCATTGCCCTTTTGTGAGCCGCAGATCGACTGAAACACCAATCCTACTGGCGAGCCGTTCTGCAGACAACGCATCTGGGTGGTGACGTGCGCCAGCACACAGTTTTGGGTTGGGATCTGGAGGGTTTTGATCACGTCGTAGGTCATATCCAACAGACGCGCCACCGAGCTGTAGCTGTCGTCCACCGGGTTGATGCCGATCACCGAATCGCCGCAGCCGTACGAAAGGCCTTCGTAGATCTCGGCGCGGATGCCCTCCGGTGAATCGGTGGGGTGGTTGGGCTGCAGGCGGCTGGCCAGCGTACCGCGCGCGCCCATGGTGTTGTTGCAGTGACGCACCACCTCGATCTTGCGGGCGGCATACACCAGATCCATGTTGGACATCAGTTTGGTCACGGCGGCGATCATCTCGGAGGTGAGCCCGCGCGAGATGCGTTCGATCTGCCCGCTCTCCGGCGCGGCGGACAGCAGCGTCTCGCGCAGCTCGCCCACCGTGAGAGAGCGGATCTCGGCGTACACACTTTCATCCACTGCGTCCTGGATCACACGGGTGACCTCATCCTGTTCGTACGGCACAGCCGGACAGTCGCGCAGCGCCCATAGCGGCACTTCGGCCAGCACCAGTTTGGCGGCAGCACGTTCCAGGGTAGAATCGGCTGCCAGACCGGCTAAATGGTCGCCCGATTTTTCCTCGTTGGCCTTGCCCATCAAAATGCGCAGGTCGGGGAATTCATAGGTTTTTCCAAACAGTTTTGTACGCAGCAGCATAGTACCCGGCTTTTACTGGTAAAACACCAGTGTCTTGATGATCAGCGGGACCACCCGTCCATCCAGCATGGGGGCTCCGATATCGATAAAATCGCCTTCTTTCAACCCCACCTGATCGATCACGATCAGCGGGCGATGCGGGAGCAGGCCTTTCACCGTTTGACCCAGCGATTGGGCGTAATCTTTTTCCACCGCCACCAGCAGGGGTTTACCGCCCGGCAGCGTTTCGCTGAACGACGCCAATCCCCTGGCGATGCGTGTTAATCCATCATAATCCAGATGGGTCTTCAATTCAAAGTTAATGATGAAGCGGTCCTCAGCCGGGTGTACATCCTGGTTTTGCAGGGCGGTGTTCACAGCCAGATGGATCACCTCAGGGGTCAGATCGAACCCGGTGAGCAGAGGCCGCACAACCGGCACGTTTTTGAGCGGAAGGACGCCCTCTTCAGCCCAGATGGTAGAGCCGGACAGTGAAACCATTTGCGAACTGGCTCCCAGCACGGTGGCTCGCAGCGTTTCGGCCGGTTGCAGAATCTGATACGACTGCAGGGTTTGATTTTGATGCAGGCTGTACGCCAGCAGCGGCCCCAAATCGCCGTGCAGTGTCACATCCTGTACCGTGTGGGGCTGCGGATTTTCATAATAGTAGTACCCCACCCCGCCGGAAAACATGAGCGGTTTTCCGCGCGCGCTGAGCGGCGCCGGGGCGGTCAGATACAGTTTGTCGGAGAGGGCAGAACGGCCGCCCTCGACGAGTTCAACGGTCATCTCGGCCATGCAGGCGGTGATGCGCGTCAGATCGGTAAACGTGGGGATATCGCCAACATGCAGAGGCAGCCCCAGATGATTGAGGATATGCCCGGCCGCGCCGGTGATGTGGGTGATGCGCCCGCTGGATGGATCAAGCTCTATCAGACGGCCGCCGATGTTCATGGCTGCCGAGGAGGTCAGCTCACCCTGCCGGAAGGTGGCGCTGTTGGTGCTGCCCCCGCCGATATCGATGTTGGTGACGGTGCCGAAATGGCTTTTAGAATAGGCCGCTGCCCCGGAACCCCGCCCGGCGATCATACTTTCCACATGCGGGCCGGCGGCGGTGACCACAAAGTCACCGGCCAGACCGGCGATGGCCTGCAGCACCTGATCGGCGTTTTTCTTCCGAGCGGTTTCACCGGTGATGATGGCCGCGCCGGTTTCCACCTGGGCGGGTCTCACCCCGGCGCGCTGGTACTCCACCTGGATCATGGCAGCCAGGGCGGGGGCGTCGATGGTCTGCGCATCCACCAGCGGGGTATACGCCACCGGGCTGCGGTAGATCACCTGGCGGTCGTGGATCTGCACACGCGGGATTTGCCCCGGCACGGCCTGATCCGAAAGCGTCAGCCGGCTGAAAACCAACTGTGTGGTGGTGGTGCCGATGTCGATCCCCACACTGAGCATCTGGCGGGTTGTGTCGTTCATGGATACCTCAATGATACCCGAAAAAATGCTGTGTGCGTTGAATTGTCATACAAATCCGGTGACACCAGGGCCGGATAATTCGGGTAAAATGTGTCCTGATTAGAAGTGGAGAAACGTGTATATTCCAACAACTGTTGATGAAATGAAGTCACTGGGCTGGGAGAAGCTGGATGTCGTTCTGGTGAGCGGCGACAGCTACATCGACAGCCCGTATATCGGTGCGGCGGTGATTGGCAAAGTGCTGATACAGGCCGGCTACCGGGTGGGCATCGTCGCCCAGCCCGATCTGTCCACACCTCTGGATATCACCCGTTTGGGCGAACCGGCACTGTTCTGGGGGATTACCGCCGGCAGCATCGATTCGATGGTGTCCAATTACACCGCCACGCTTAAAAAGCGCAAAAGCGATGACTACACCCCCGGCGGCGAGAACACACGCCGGCCTGATCGGGCTACCATCGCCTATACCAACCTGATCCGGCGCTATTTCAAGGAAACAGTACCGGTTGTGCTGGGCGGCATCGAAGCCAGCCTGCGCCGCGTATCACATTATGATTACTGGACCGACCGCGTCCGCAAACCGGTGCTGTTTGACGCCAAGGCCGATTATCTGGTGTACGGCATGGGTGAACGCACCGTGCTGGATCTGGCAGCCGGGCTGAAAAACGGGACCGATGTGCGCGGTTTACGCGGCCTCTGTTACACATCCACCGAGGTGCCGGAGGGCTACGTGGAACTGCCTTCGTTTCAGGAAGTGTACGAGGACAAAGACGCCTTCACGGAGATGTTCCACCAGTTTTATCACAACAATGATCCCCTGAATGCCAGCGGTCTGGCGCAGAAGGTGGACCGGCGCTATCTGATCCAGAACCCGCCCAGCCTTTCGCTGACGCAATCCGAGCTGGATGGTGTCTATGCCCTGCCATACGAGCATGCCCAGCACCCGTACTATGAGAAGCAGGGCAGGGTCAAGGCCCTGGAGACCATCCGCTTTTCGGTCACCACCCACCGCGGCTGCTATGGCGAGTGCAATTTCTGCGCGATTGCCGTGCATGAAGGCCGGACGGTGCAGTGGCGCAGCCCGGATTCGGTTGCCGCCGAGGTAGAAAAGATGGTCCAGCGGCCCGGTTTCAAAGGGTATGTGCTGGACGTGGGCGGTCCCACCGCGAACATGTATGGTTTTGAGTGTGAGAAGAAATTGAAGAGCGGAAGCTGCAAAGACAGGCGCTGTATGTACCCGCGCGTGTGCAATCAACTGAAACCGGATCACGGCCCCATGCTCAAGCTGCTGCAACGGCTGGAACGTATTGAGGGGATCAAAAAGGTACAGGTGTCTTCCGGCATCCGCTATGATCTGCTGCAGGCTGATGAAAAGAAAGGCGATGCCTGGCTGGGTCAGGTGGTTGCCAAACATGT
>CAZHMZ010000127.1:0-11829 GCA_964532655.1 uncultured Anaerolineaceae bacterium | reverse complement strand
CAAACAAACCGGATCGATAGCGCTGCTGGAAAAGCACCGAAAGCAGCATACCCAGCCCGGCATACTCCAGGATGGTAAACAGGCTGTGCGTATCCCACAAGCCGATAATCAAGCCGACCGTCGCGCCCAATCCCAGTGCTGCCAGCGGGTTTAAAAAGCCCGACGCCAGTGCCAGCGGGATAAGTGAAAAGATCATCACCGCGCTGGAGTGGTAAATGGTTGGAAAATCAAACGGGATCTGAGTGCCTGAACCGGGAAAACGAAAACCGAAAAACAGGCTGAATATAATTGTCAGGATGAGAAAAACCGAAAATTGCCCCCATTGCCGCGAATCCATGCGTGCCCGGACAGGATTTTTAATCGCAAAAAGAGCCAGGGCTCCAGACAGCATCAACAGACCTGCCCATCCAATTAGATCCGGCAGGTAATCATAATATGGATACGAGGACAACAAATTCAAAACGAATAGCATATTTATTTACCGGCTATGCTGCAGACAAATTATAGCATTGCTTCAGGGCATTCAGATGTCGTCTGAATGCAAAACCCGTCAGATTAAGAATGGGAACACATTATTAACAGAGATTTTACTTTATCAAATACTTCTTCAATGGTCAGGTGATCGGTATCAATAATCACCGCATCTGCAGCGGGTTTCAGAGGCGCCACCTGACGGCTGGAATCGATTTGATCTCTCCCCCGCAGCGAAGCCAGGATATCCGCATAAAGCACATCCCGGCCAAGTCGGATTTCTTCCTGGTATCGCCGGCGAGCTCTCTCTTCCAGCGATGCCTCCAGATAGATTTTGAGCTCTGCATCCGGTATCACCACCGTACCGATATCACGCCCCACCATCACCACATTTCCGCGCCGGCTGATATCCCGCTGGCGCGCGGTCATGGCGGTTCTCACCCCCGCATAGGCAGATACCACAGAAACATTCTGATTCACCAGGCTGGTACGCAGTTGATTGGTGACATCCTGCCCGTCCACCAGCACATCAAACTTGCGCCCGTCGTTTTGGGTGGGCGGCACCACATCGATATGGATCTTTTCCGCCAGAGCCGTCACGGCTTTTTCGTCCTGTACGGTTCCAAATTGTCTCAGCGTCTCCAACGTGACAGCCCGGTACATTACCCCGGTATCAAAGTACAGGTAGCCTAAATGATCTGCCAGCAGTTCGGCGATGGTTGATTTTCCCGATGCAGCCGGTCCATCAATGGCGATCCGGCTGGGCAGCGTTGTGCTCTTCTCAATTTGATTGTGGCAGCTCATTGGTATCATATCCCGGAAATTGGTCCACCCTTACCCATAAAATAATTGAATTGTCGACATGCGGCGTCTGGCGAAGGAAAAACCAGCGCATCCAGCCCCACGCATCCAGGCCATCCCAAACAGGCTGCTGTGCCAGGACGAAATCCTGACCGGCGTATTCATCCTGCACGGCAAGTGGTTGGGTAGAACTGGTAATCATCATCTCCGGATCGCGCGAGGTGGGCAGCGCCTGGGTCTTCTCCAGTTTTTCAGCGGACCGCAGCGCCCACTCCAGCGCCTGAGAATCAACCCCCGCAATCCAGACTGTGGATTGATTTCCCGAGCCGATGTTCCAGTTCTGATATTCGGCTGCGGTTTGGGTCAACAGATCGGCGTCTGTAAACGGACTGGTCAGCCATACCTCCTGCCGTTGATGATTGGCGGCGGTCACCGTGTACCAGACCGTCTGGATATTGATGGCAAATAACAGGACAAAAAATGCTCCGAATATTGCTTTGGTTGCGGTGGTCACCGTCCAGCCCCAGATTACCAACCCGCTCCCCAGCAGGATAATCAGCAAAGACCCCAGAATACTGGCCAACCGAAGTTGATTGCCTTCGATGTCTGTGGTGGCGCCTGTAAACACGCCCTTCAGGTTGACGGCGCTGAACACCACCAGGATCAGGATCATGGATAACAGGCCAATAAATGGCAGGGGCTGCACATCCTCCATCGAGTAATCAGCCAGCAGGTATTTGCACAACATCGCCCCCAAAGCCAGACTGAGCCATGGAAAAACCGCAAAACCACGCGCGGGGTACAGGATCAAGATGAACAGTACAGAAAGCGCCGCGGTAGCCAGGGCGAAAATCAAACCGTCCCGCTTCTGAAATGCCATGATCAGCGCGGCGATGCCCAAAACAAGGGGCAGGCTCTCATAGAATAACAAACTGAGCAGTGCTGTCTTAAGGGATAACGCCTGCAATTGAAGCCAGCCGCTCAGCGGAGATTGACCGGCCAGGAATGACCATCCTTCGCCATACGCGGCCAGCCCTGAAAAGACACCTCCCAGCCCAGATGGGTAACGGAAGAAAAGTGAAAAGGTCAGCAAAACGGTCACTGCCACGGCGATCAGCAATTTTCCCCACCAGGTTCGATCATTTTGCCAGAGTGAGACCGTGAAAGCCTCATCGGTGTCTCCTGATCGTTTTCGAGCCACCATGAAGAGGACGACGCCAATCAAAAGAGCAGTCAGTCCAAACCAGATCGTGATCCCCCCAACCAGGGAGAGACCCCCAAAAATACCTGCGAGAACCGGCCGGTTATTGATCAGGAACCCAATACAAAAAAGAAGAAATGCGATGCCCAAAATGGATCCATCGGCCGTTCTGGAAAGGATCACAAGCCCTGGGTCGATGGCGATAAACCCGGCCAACAATACAACGGGAAGGCTGCCAAGCTGTCTTCGGAACAGCAGCGGCAGCAGAGTCATTGCTCCACCCACCAGGGCCGGCAAAAACCGCGCCCAGAATTCGCTGTCACGTAAAAATGTGAACAGCACCGAGGTGAGCAGAACATAACCTGCCTGCGCGTTCAACGGAACCGTTGCACCTCTGGAAATCTGGAAGGCCTGCAGAGCTGAGGATGCCTCTGCCTCATTCAGCGGCAGGTCGCCAAGCTGAAAAAAGCGTATAAAAAGCGCCAGCAGCAGGATGGCGATGTAAAGCCACAATTCGATGGAGTTCTTTCTCACGGTACCAACAATCCTCCTGCGGTTTGCTGTAGATCCTGAGGTACTTCATAGATCCTGACCGCTTCGTTTTGATACGCGATGCCGAGATTGCGCATGAACTTGTCTTCGTTGACGTTGTACGTGTTGTATTCGTAGGTACCCACGTAGATATAGTTTACCCCGTATTTTTGCAGCAAAGGCAGTGTTTCCTCCCAACTGTTGCTCTGATAAATCTGCCGCACATCATCTTCGCGTGTGCCCATTTCTACGTAACTGCCGCGCCATTGAGCCTCATGCCCCGGCCAGCCCAGCAGAGTGGGCATTCCGCTGAAAGTGGCTGCCCGCGCGTAACCTGAGTAACTTCCGCCCACCGCCTCCACCAGCACGCCATCCTCGGCATTCAGCAGCCATTGGACGGCTTCCAGGTCTCCCGCGCCGAGCGCTTCATTCCGGATTGCCCCATCTAAAGTGACAGATTTCCAGTCCAGCCCGATGATTTTCGAGCTCAACCCGTAGAATGGATACGCCAGACAGATCAGCAGCACAGCCGTCCACAGAATGCCGAATGCAGTTCGTACCAAGCCGCGCAGGGATCGCCATAAAACCACTGAAACAGCCGCGGCCGAGATACTCCACAAAATCCAGGTCTGGAAATAAAATTTGAAAATGGTGTTGATCCGGTATCCAAACTGGTCGCGCAGATAGAAAAACTCCGGAAAGATGACCAGCCCCAACCCCAGCAGCATCAACAGCAAAATAAACACATTACTGCCATTCGTTGGAGCAGGCTCACCGGAGCCATCTTCCTTCCTGAGCGAGAGTAGACCCCACACCAGCATAACCATCAAACCGGCTGTCAGCCACATACCCGGCTGGGTCAAACGCAGGAGCAAAGACTGCCAGATATCGATCGGGTTGGAGATTCCCTGCACATTGAAGAACAGCCCCCCCCACTCCATTAATTTTTGTCCCAGTCCCGCTGAAGAGCCGCCGGCTTGCAGTCGGGCGCCAAGAGAAGGTAACAAAACGCCGATGCCGCCCATCAGGTATGAGAGGAATCCAAGCCCCAGTAGCACAATGGCAGCGAACGGCAGACCGCGTTTGAGGACCGTTTTTGTTGGCGAGTGGCGAAGCTGTGTGAGCAGCCACCAGCACAAGGGGAACAACAGCGGCAGGAACATCACCCAGAAATTGGCGCCACGGGTGAAGAAAAACAGGCTGGGCAGAAATCCACCGGCCTGGGATGAAAACCCGATATAAAACGGGAAAAAGAACAGAACGCCAAAAATACCCGTCAGCAGAGCAAAGGTTACAAACTCAATTAACCTCGCCCACGACCATCCAAAAGTTTGATAACGGTGATACGCGTACACCGCCGCGAACAAACCCACGTAAAATGGAAAATCCCAGGTGTTCAAAAAGGCCAGGCTGCCGGTCAAAAAGGCGGCTGTCCAAAAGCTGCCGCTGGATAACAGCGGGCCGATGGTCAGATCGCGGAACGAAACCGGAGCACGGGCAAACCAATCGGTCGCCCAGTCATACAGGGAGAGACCTCGTTCCGACGAGGATTTCCATAACAGGAAGAAGTTGAACGCCAGCCCAATCGCCAAAATGGCGAACGGCATGGCCAGAACATGCGGGTGCAGATCGGCTAAAAAGTACGAGAAAAACGGAAACTCGTCGATAATTTCCCGCCAGTCGCCCGTGGCGGTGTAATCCTGCAGCACACGAGATGCTCGCCACCACCAAATGCCCGAAAGCCGTTCCGGTGTCCAACTGAACGGCGGTGTGGGTGGATTGGCAATCTCACGGATATCCAGCCAGGTCCAGAATTTCGACTGCAGGCTGCCATCCGCCGCCGTGCTCCAGAATAGTCCCTTGCTGTGCAGCATTTCCAGAAAACCTTCTGCATTGCTCACAATGAGCACATACAGCGGTCCCAACAGCGCCCAGAACAGATCCGACCCTCGATGGGTGGAGGGAACCTCTGAAGAGCCATCCAGCTCATCGCCAGCAGGTTTTTGCTTGAAAACGACCGCGATCAGCGAATACACCACGCTGTAGGCGGCAATCCCGGTGAGCGCAAACCACAGCGCGCTGACCAGGTTGAAACCCACCCAGGGTAATACGCCGGTAATTTTGATCAGCAGAGCCGCCATCACATATCCCAGATAGTAGTATGAGATGGCATACCCTGCCAGCCAAGGATCCTGCGCCGGCAGGCTGTTGGAGCGTAAAATGGATGAGATAAAGGCCATTTCCATGGGCTTTTCGGTGCCTGAAACATCCGGCCCGGTTGCCCTGATAAATGCCCAGAAAGCAAACAGGAACAGAAAAACGATCTCGGTGGTGATGACCACCCGACGGTGTTCTTGTATCCAGTTTTTTAGCTCATTCCAGCGACCATTGCGTACACACAGCCAACTGATCACCAGCATCAACGCCAGGGCAAACAGAATCCCACCAACGGTGTTTTGATTGAAATGCAGAATATTGCTCAGCCAGAAAAGGTATGTCCATACCAGCAGCCCGAGTACTTTGGAGAGGCCAAACCCGCGGTCCTTCAGTTTCGGCAGAAGCCGAAAAGCGATCGGAAAAGCCGTCCATCCGAGCAGAAGCATCAATACGTACCAGAGCAAAAAATCGATCATTCGGGTTCCTTTGCTGCTCTCAATGGGTTCCTGTCACCTGGTAAATGGTCGTATCACTCACCTGGTAGACGGCATCCCATAAATCCCCATTCCACTGATCAAACTTAAGCATGCCGTCAGCCCCGTAATAAGCTTTTTCGAGCTGACCAACAATGATGTACTGCACGTTGTACTTATCCAAAAAGTCTTCGACGGCCTGGCGGTCCTGGGTGGTATAGAAATTTTGAACCTCGATAATGCGGTTGGTCACCCAGTCGGCTGAGACGATCCCGCGCTGCTGGCGTTGGTGCCAGTTCCAACCCACCACGCCGGGCAGACCGGTGTAAATGGTGTACCGACTCCCCCATAAATACTCCGGCGTATTGGCTTCCACAATCACCGGCGAACCTTCCACATTCTCCTGCATCCATTGAATCGCCTGGTAATCCTGGTTGAGATCCATCACCCAATCGCTCTGCCAGTACGTAGAGGTCGCCATAAAGGTCATACCGTCGAGCGAATGCGCGGCATTGGGATTGATCCGGTCACGTATCTTATCCAGACCGGCAAACAGGGTGAACATAGCCGCAGCGCTGAACAAAGCCACCGCAGCAATGTGCCAGAAATCCCGCCAGCCAGTCTTCCACTGCTCGATCACCGCCGGATAGACCCACACCAGCGAAGCCGCCGCGCTGATGGATAACAACGTCCACGCCTGCAAATAGAATTTGAACACAGTGTTCATGCGCCCGAGATCGCCTTCCAGGACGATGATCTCCACGGCCAGGGTCAGTACCAGGGCGGTGCCGATCATAAACAACACTACCCGTTTCACATCCGGTTGATTGGGCCGCAGCAGCAGGATCAATGCCCAGAAAGCCATCAACAGCACCATCCACCCAATCCCGATTTTCAGGATGATGGTCGCCAGGATCGCGAAGATTAACAGCGCGGCAACGGCTTGCAAGGTGAATTTGTATGGACGCAATTTCGCCAGAGCGGACACGGGGGTGTTCGCCAGCCACTGACGCGTTTCCCAGAACATCCAACTGACAATCAAAAACAGGAACAAACCCCAATGGGTCAGATAGGACCAGGCCGGAGAGCGGTCGCCCTGCCAGATGGTGATGGAGTTATAACCCTGCACAAACCATCTTGCAAAGGGAGCGTACAGCAGGAAGGTTAAGATACCCAATATGGCCGCTGCACCTGCCGCTAGGATCACTTTTCGCCAGAACGGTGAAAGCTTCTCACTCCAGAAGCTGCCCAAATAAATACGCAGCATTTTGTAAATCACGGCCAAAACAGCCAGCGTCAGATAGGTAGGTGTGTCCCAGGTATTGGTGGGACGCAGCGCGCCGATAATCAACGCCCCGGCGGTCAGCACCAGACCCATCACCAGCCAGTCTTTAATTTGAGGTTTTTCGCCTTCAAAGAATTTATACTTGATGAACGATACCGCCCAGCAAAGCGCAAGTACGGTCACCGGCAGGGCAATCATGTGAGCATGCAGATCGGCGTACAGGAAGGTAAACAGCGGGAACTCGGTGATGGGCTCGTTGGGGTACACCCGGCTGGGAATCCAGTACCAGTCACCTGCCGCATAGGGCAGACCGGCCCCCTTCAGATAATTGCCCAGCCCCTGAACCGTCCACACCAGACGCGTCAGCAGATCGGAACCCTCAATAATCCCGCCCGGCGCGGCCAGCTTCATGATGCCGTGCCAGATCATCCGGATGGTTCCCAGATTGCCGATAAAGATCATCAGTACCGTGCTGGCGATCCCTCCCATCAGGCCGCTCAAACCAGCCGGCAGCCAATCAGGGAATTTTGGTTTACCTTCGCCCTTTTGGATACTGGCGGCCCATCCGGTGAGATTGCTTCCCAGCGAAAAAGTACCCATCGCCAGAAAAGCCATCAGGGTGGGCAGCAAAAAGTTATACGCAACCGTGGGGACAATCCCCAGCCATTTGACCGGCACCCCTACCAGGACGAATCCGTAATAGTAATAGTTGATGTATCCGCCGGCGTACCAGGGATCGTAGGGCGGGAAGGTATTGCTTTTGAGCACGGCGGTGAAATACGAGAGATCCATTGGTTTTTCGCCGCCCTTATACGGATGCCACAGATCCGGGTTGCCCACACGAATGAGCAGATCGAAAGTGAAGACCGCCAGGAAGATCCCTTCCACCAGCAGCAGGTAGCGCCAGTGATCTTTGATCTCGGCGGTGATCTGTTTACGCTGACGCAGGAACAGGTACAAATTCAACAGCAGGATGACGGCAAAACAGAGTGTAATGGTCAGTTTAGAGATCGTAACGCCTGAAGACCCAACCAGCCACACCACAAAAGCCAGCAGCATTAACCCAAACAGACGTGAAAGCGGGTAGCCGCGGTCAAACAAACCCCCAAATACCAGCCGTGTCAACGGATATACGCACCATCCGATGATCGCGATCAGCAAATACCATACGATCAATCCAATCCACGGACTGCGGTTGAGTAAATCGGCCCGGTCGAACAGATCCCGCCAGGTACCGCTTTGCTGCTGTTTCGCCCAATCTTCCTCTGACAGCACCAGATTACCCTTGTACTCCGAAGCCTGTTTGGGTGTCAGATGGATCACCTGGCTCAAATCCACCGCGTCCAGGATGTCAGCCACTTTTTCGGGTGAGTAATCAGCAGTCTTGCGGAAAATGAGTACCTTGGGATGGTCATAAACCGTAAACGCTTCTTCGGCGAATTGCGTGTTGAAACGCAGCGGTCCAATCTGCGGGTCAGACTGGAACACTTTCACTAGTTCAAAGCCAAGCTGGCCGGTGAACATACCCGGCTCCGCCATTGAATAACACCAGGTAATTTCTTTATCTGCCGGGCAGCCGATTAGGGCGCGGTAATATGCCGTGGTGAGCGGATAGCGCTCCGGTACACGAACGGTGGTACCCCACTGCCGGTTGGAACTGATGAAAATCGTGTCGGCCTGATCCAGGTTCAGTTTGAAGCGTTCCAGCTTTTCGGCGTTATCGTCCCAGTACATCTCAAAATTGAGTTCGGTCCGGTACAGGCCATTGTTGTAGTCAAATACATTGTTCTCGTACAGGTTGTACGGCAGGCTGTCATCCCAGGAGGATTCCAGCACCTGCTTGCTGCCATAGAGCGCCAGTTGGCCTACCCCCTCAACTACACGCATCTGGATGGTGAGATAACGTCCGGGCTGCACTGTAACAGGCTCATCCAGCTTGAGCAGGTATTCATCTCCACGCGCATCCACACCCGGGCGGAAGGTGCTTTCCAGTGTACCAGTGACCACTTGAGGATTTCCATCCACCGTCTGGGTAAGGCTGACTTCAATTTGCTTCCGGCTATCCGCACCGGTCCAATCCACGATATGAGGGAAATAGATCTCTGAGATCGTACCCTCCACCGCGGGGTTGATGTAGACCATGGTGCTGTGATCGGTGTTCAACATTTCCACCGGTTCCAGCAGCGCTTGTTTGGCAATTTCAACTTCCTGCAAATAACTCAGGGTGACCGGGCCGGCTATTTGCAGCACACTGCCGGGCTCCTGGGCCTGGATGTGCAGGTAATAGGTATCGCCCGCGGTCAGCCATGCGTTGGGATAAAAATCCAGCGTATAGGCCCCGCCGCGCGGATCACCGTCAATCACCTGAAAATCGGATGCAGTGGTGGCAGAGGACAATGCACCCCCATCTCGTTCGCTGGAGATCCAGACATTCAGGTTCAGCCAGCCGGTTTCGCTGTTTTTCAGATACAGATGTGAAAAAAGGATATTGACGATCGAGCCGTCCTGCTGGGCTGTGAATTTCAGCACCAGCGGCTCATCGTAAGCAACATCTCTTGTTAATCCATAGGTGACCGGCTGGTTGAATGGTTCAGCGCCGGTATCGATGTGCAAATTGATCGGTCCGGGGATATTCTGGTAGATCCATTCACTGGCTGCGATGCGGGTGACCGGGCGGGTGTAAATACCGGCAAACGCGTATGCATAAGCCATCGTCGAAATCAGTACCACAGATCCCAGTACCACGGCCGCCACCCGTGCGAAAACCGGTATTCGGCCCTGTACCCTGGGGCGTATGGACCACAGGTCCGCCACAAACCATGCTGCGATGATAGCCAGCATGGGATAGATGGGCAGAAAATAGCGCATGCTGCTGGTAAAGTTGAGGGATTGCCAGCCAAAATAAAGCGCGGTCCAACCCCACAAAAGCAAATGATCAGCCCACTGTACTTTGAGCATGCGGAAACCCATCCACAGGAAACCCGCGCTGGCAAGCAGCCCCAGCGGAAGTCCCACGCCCCACTTCCCCAGGTTCTCGTACCCAAAGGTGATTGACCGGCGCGCCCACTGCAGGGCGGGCGGAAAATCCACATCGCCGCTGCTCTGCGCGCTCAACTCCGACAGGCTGTTGATCCAGCCCTGATTGGGGATCATCCCCAAAAAGCCCGGTCCTTTGAAGGCATAGGGTTGGAAGATGCGGAACACCAGAATGGTGACCACGGCTGCCACGATGATATTCCGCGCCAGAAACAGCAGCGAGTTTCGGCGTTCACGGGGCGTAAACCGTACATAATTGATCAGCACGGCTCCCGGCAGGAGCACCGCCAGAGGAGCGGAACTGATTTTTGAGGCCAGCGCCATGCCAAAAGCCACCCCAAACAGTACATACGGCATGACTGTTCCCCAGCGCCGTACCAGGGCGGAGATAACTTTATCGGGGGGATCGTTTTCCAGGTCTACCAGGTTGGCGTAATCGGCTGCCCTTGTCGATTTCAGGATCCGTACAGCCACATAGAACGCAGCCGCTGAACATAAATTGGCGAAAACATCCACCGTTCCGTAATGCGACAACTGGATCTGTAAAACAGAAAATGCCGAAAACGCCGCGGCCAAAAGGCTGACGGCCTTTTTACGGTACAGATATTCCGCGGTGAGATAGATCAGGACGATGGTCAGCAGATCGGATACAGCGCTGACCGCGCGCGCCACCAGATAGATCTCGCCGTAGCCGGTTTTGCCCAACCACTCGCCGATGTAGCGGACGATAAACAGAGGCAAAGTTCCGTACACATAAAACGTATATCCCCGGTTGTTCGGGTTCAGGCTCGATTCAGAGGTGTTGAAATACTCGCTGGCGCCATCCACCGGGGTGATGGAGGTCTCCACCATGGTGAGAAACCGTTCGTCCGGGTGCAGGTGCTGATCCTGATCCCAATCCAGACCCACAAATCGCAGCCAGGCCGCCGCAGCCAGGATCACAAGTAAAAGGATATCCCATGCCTGGAATCCTCGTTTTGCCGGCCTGGTTTCCCTGGGCGGCGTTTCCTGCTGTACGGGTGACTGCATTTCTTCAGGCGATTCTGTCATACGTCTCTTATCTCATTGAACCACATCGACGGTGGTGGGATCAGGGGGTACAAGCAGCACCCAGAAATCTTTCCCCGGGAGTTGGGCCGTGTGCAGCCAGTAAGAACTTTGCGGATACAAAGCCTGCAAATCCAGTATCGATTGTTGGTCTTCCGATTTGATGATAAATAATTTCGCTCCGGGCTGAGAAAGCGTTTGAGAAAAATCTTCCGGCCACAACGCATAGTCTTTCTCGGGGAACCCGGCGTTGATGCCCACCAGGCGCGTATCCACCCAGTACGGGAACGGCACCACATACGCTGTATCGGGTGTGCCAATCTCTGAATCAACAAACCCACGGATGACCTTGCCGATCTCCGAGGTATTCCAGGCGCCAGCCATGAACTGGTCGTCAAACTGTTCAAAAACCAGGTTGTAATCCTGATTGACCGTGATCAACAGAAGAAAGACCGCCACCAGGGTAGCCAGCGTCTTGCCCCACACTCTCCGCCAGGCTGAAATGCGGCTGAGAACAAACTGGAGCAGCATGGCGATCATGATGAAGACGGGAATAGCCGCTGCACCTGTCCGGTTGAGCGATGGATTCTCATCAGGAAAGGCCAGCGATAGGATCGACGGCATCATGAGCAGGGGGATCGAGATGAGCAGAAACAAATCCGTCCAGTCGCGTTCCCGCACATAGCGAACAATCACAAACAGGATGCTGATCAGGAACAGAGCGGCCGGAACAACAGCCAGTGCAGGGCGTCCGGGAACAGAATGGACCCAAATGGAGCCATTATCCCAGAAGAACATAATGGTGGCTTTCCACAGGTTGGAGAAAA
>CAZHMZ010000126.1:0-11929 GCA_964532655.1 uncultured Anaerolineaceae bacterium | reverse complement strand
CGGTCAGACGGGATAAAAAGCAGGGCGAGCAATCCCACCAGCGGAAAGAAGGTCACCAGGATGAGAGGATTCAATAATAAGTTCATATGCCCCCACTATTTCAAGATCAGATAACCGAGCATGAGCACCACTCCCGCCAGAACAACCAGCGCATAACTGCGAACAAGCCCGTTCTGCGCCCGGCGCAACCCGGTAGCAATACCTTTGGTTAACCTGCCCAGCCCATCGCCCGCGGCGTCGATCATACGCTGGTCAATGAAACCTGTCAGGAATGAACCTGAGATCCACCGGTAAGAGCCAACAATGACCTTATCGTGGAACCAGTCATGCAGAAATCGACTGTCAACCGCCTCTGCCAGGAAGTGGGCTAAATCGTTGTAGCGGTCAACAATGAGTACCCGGTAAACGTCTTCCACCCAGTACTTATGCTCAAATACGGTCAAAACCGGCCCCAGCAGACGTTTTAGGGGATCAGGCTGGCTCTGCGCCAGAGGTTGGCGTCCGTAAATCACCCAGGAGAGGGCAATCCCCAGCAACGCCAGCAGCGTGGATATCCCTGCTACCAGAAAGTTAAAGGGGTGCGCTTCAACTCCTGCTATTGCCTGACCCAGCCAATCGGTCAGGGGATGCAGCCCGGGCAGGTTGAGCACCCCGCCAAGCGTAGAAAGCACTGCCAGGATGATCAATGGGATGGTGATGTTCCATGGGCTTTCCTTCGCGTTTTGCGCGGCCGGGTGACGGGGCTGACCATAAAAGACCAACCAGATCTGCCGCCCGATATAGAAGGCCGTCATAAAGGCTGCCAGCATCAGCACCAGGAAGATGGCAGGAGAATGCTGCAAAGCTCCGGCCAAGATTTCATCCTTTGACCAGAAACCCGCCCAGGGAAAGATCCCCGCCAGCGCCAGCGCACCGGCCAGAAACGTCCAGAACGTTTTCGGCATCCGCGTCCGCAATCCACCCATGTTGCGCATGTCGTTGGGATCAAAGACCTCGTTGTCCGTGTTACCGTGGCCCGTGTGTGCCAGAGCGTGATGGCCGCGTTCAACACCAAGGATCACCGATCCGGCGGAAAGGAAAAGCAATCCCTTGAAGAACGCATGCATGATCAGATGGAACAGGCCGGCCACATAGGCACCCATCCCCACCGCCGCAACCATGAAACCAAGCTGGCTGATGGTTGAGTAGGCCAGAACCTTCTTGATGTCAAACTGGCTGATCGCGATGGTCGCCGCGAACAGGGCAGTGATGGCACCCACCCAGGCAACAGTAGATTGCGCCTGCGGAACGAGCGTGAATAAAGGCGCAGAACGAGCCAGCAGGTATACACCGGCCGTGACCATGGTAGCCGCATGAATCAGCGCCGAGACCGGGGTTGGGCCGGCCATGGCATCCGGGAGCCAGACGTACAACGGCAGTTGCGCTGATTTACCGGTAACACCGATGAGCAAGAAGAGGGTAATGGCCAGTATGATGCCGGGAGCCACCCCTGCTACACCGGCAGCTCCGGCAAATACATCGTCAAATGCCAGGCTTTTGAAGGCCCAGAAGGTGGTGAAAACGGCCAGAAGCATGCCGATATCGCCAATACGGTTGGTGACAAATGCCTTTTGCCCGGCCAACGCGTTGGCAATACCCGGGCGGCCGGATGGGTCCTTTTCATACCAGAAGCCGATCAACAGGTACGAACACAAACCAACCCCTTCCCAACCGACGAACAGCATCAGGTAACTGTCGCTGCCCACCAGCACCATCATCAGCGCGATAAACAGGTTGAGGTAGACAAAGAAGCGACTGAACCGGCCCGGGTCATTCTTATACCGGACATCCTCATGCATGTACCCTATGGCATAAATATGAATCAACGTGCCGACCCCGGAAACGACCAGCATCATGGTGACCGAGAGAGAATCAACGCGAAAAGCCCACGGGATGTTCAAATCGCCGATGCGGATCCAATCCGCGAACGGCACAATAACCGCCTGGCCCCCTCCGGCATTCAGAGCGTATGCGAGCAGCACCGAAACCACAAATGCCAGACCGGGCGCCGCGCTGGCGATCACCCCCACTGCCTTTTCGCCCATCCGACGGCCAAAAGCAAGATTGATGAGCAACCCGGCGACCGGAAGCAGGACGATCAGCGGAACCAGATTGAATAACACGGTTGTATCATCCACAGGCTATCCTTTCAGACACTTCTAAACAATTCCATAGCCCCCTAAGGAAGCAGACTGCGCGGATCGACCGGAGGTTTTTCATTCATTGCTTCCCCTTTCCCTTTTTCGCCAATGCTCACGCCGGCTACGCGATAATAGTTGTAATCGGGATACTTTCCCTGCCCGCTGATCAACAGATCTTCTTTTTCATAAATCAAATTTTCACGTTGATACTCACCCATTTCAAAATCGGGGGTGAGCTGGATGGCATTGGTCGGGCAGGCTTCTTCACAGAAACCGCAATAGATACAGCGTGAAAAGTTGATACGGAAGAACTCGGGATAACGTCGGCCGTTTTCGTCCTGGGTGGCCTGTAAGGAAATGCAATCCGGTGGACAGGCAACCGCACACAAATAGCAGGCCACACAACGCTCTGCTCCATCGGGGTCGCGGGTGAGAACAATCCGACCGCGCCAGCGTGGCGGTAAATAGGGTTTTTCCTCGGGATACAGTACTGTCTCACGCTTGCGAAACGTGTGCAGAAAAACAGCCCAGATGGTCTTCAATGCATTAATGATCATTCCGACTCCAATCAAAACCCGCCCAGGGCCAGTACAACCCCGCCTGTGACAACCAGATTCAGCAAGGATAAAGGCAGCATGGCTTTCCAGCCATACGCCATCAACTGGTCGAAACGCGGTCTGGGCAGGGCGGCGCGTACCAGAATAAAGAAACCGATCACAACAAATGTCTTCAGAATGAACCACACCAGCGGGGGCAAAACAGGTCCGAGCCAACCGCCAAAGAACAGTGCGACGATCATCGCGGAGATCAGCGTGACGCCCAGGTATTCACCCACAAAGAACATGCCGAATTTGATGCCTGAATATTCAGAATGAAAGCCGGCGACCAGTTCACTTTCTGCTTCCGGCAGATCGAATGGCAGCCGGTGGGTTTCGGCCAGTCCGGCAATGATGAAAACGATCAGCCCGAGGATTTGGGGGATGAAGAACCAGACCCGGTCCTGAGCCTGCACGATCTCGCGAACATCAAAGGACCCCGCCAGGGCGATCACCCCGGCCAGGGAGAGCCCCATAAACACTTCATAGCTCAACATTTGAGCCGCTGCCCGTAACCCGCCCAACAAGGAATACTTGCTGTTGGATGACCAGCCGGCCAGCATCACGCTGTAAACGCCAAGCGATGACATGCCCAGGAAGAACAGCAGGCCGATATTCATATCCGCGATGCCGACACCAGGGGCGAATGGAATGACCGCAAACGAGAACAACACAGTCGCCATGATGATGGTGGGGGCCAGGATAAACACCGGTTTATCGGAAAAAGGCGGCACCCAATCTTCTTTGGAGAAAATTTTGATGATATCGGCCACCACCTGCATAATACCAAAGGGACCCACCCGGTTCGGCCCGTATCGATCCTGCCACAAAGCGAGCAGGCGGCGCTCCACCCAGATCAAAAGACCCGCAACCAGGACTGTCCCGATCAGGACACCGAAGATGTTCAGCCAAGCGCCCATAGACTCAACTCTCCTTTCCGGGTTGATCAAGCTCCAGTTTTCCCCAGGCGGGAATTTGTGCAGGTACACCCGGGTAACCGGCTGGCAAACCGATGACTCCACCCGGCAGGGAGGTCAGAATGCGGGCGGGAAGGTGGATGCGTCTTTCGCCGAGAACGAACTGAACAGTTTGCCCGTTGTCGATGCCCAGCTTTCCGGCGAGATCCGCAGGAATCACCACAGCCGGTCCGCCTGACAGCTCCGCCACTGGGGGAGACTGACGGCTGAGTTCCTCTGAGCCGTATATGTGGTAAATCGGCAGCACCAGATATTCCTCATCGCGCGGTGCGAATCTTTCCGGGATCTCCTGGAAATATCCCTGCCCGGTTACCTCAGCGGGATGGATCAAATGCTGTCCGGGATCTCCTCCTCTGAGCGGGCCGCCGACCTCTTCCTGAAACTTATTCAGAGACTGGACGGAATTCCAACCCGGCGCCCAATAGCGGGGCGTCAACGCAGAGGGAAGCTCGCCTTTATAGCCTTCCATCGAAAACGCATAAGGCGTATCCGGATCATCCGGGGGTTTGGGCTCATGGACGCTGATATTTGCGTTCATGGCGGTGCGCCCGCTGAAACGGTGCGGCTGGCGCGGTATTTTCTGATCATGAATGCGGAAGTCCGCCGTCGGGGCCAGTTGAGTCACCATCTCGAAAAGCGGGTTTTCGTGAACCAGAGCCTTAACGACATCATCCAAATTTTGCCAGTGATCGGAAAGATCATTCTGCCGGATCTGCATCATCTCGTTGATCCAGCGCCAGCTTTCCTGTACCTCTTTCTGCGGGCTGATCACCTGGTAGAAGCGCTGGGCACGACCTTCATTGTTGACCAGCGTGCCATCCGCTTCCGCAAATGTGGCAGCCGGAAGAACCAGATCTGCCATCGCCGTGGTGGAATTCTCGAGGGTATCCAGCGCGATCACACTGGCGGCCGAATGGATCAATTCCTGAACAATCTGTTCGTCTGCCCGCCTGAAGAGGTCGTTTTCCAGGATGATCAGCACGGTGTCCGGAGTCTGTTTCACCAGATCCAGTGCTTTATCCAGATCACCCTTTCCCAGCATCGCCAGGCCCATACTGTTGGACTCTGGAACAGCGTAAGTCAGTTTTACGTCTTTTCCAACCGCCTGCAAAGCCTGGGCTACATTGGCGGCAGCCTGCAAAACGGCAGTGTTGCCAAGGCTGGTACCGGAGATAATCAGAGGTCTTTTCGCTTCTTTCAGTTTTTCGGCGATCTCTGCTGCCAGAGATCCACTTTCCTCAGAAAGCCCGCTGACCGCCGGTGCGGCGGTGTCCACCAGGTGAGCGATTTGAAAACCCAAACGGGCAATATCATCCGGCGCCAGATGGATGATCTGTGTCGCGGCATCATCCAGACGGGTGTCAGACACATTGACCAGATACAACGGACCCTGCTGCCCCTGTGTCACCTGGCGAATGGAGCTGTCCATGAAGGGATCAATTTTCAGGCGTTGGGCGTTTTCACGCGGCTGATTGCGGATGGATTGCCTCAGTGTGAGAGCCAGCATAGGAGCGGTGTTGTTCAGGTCTTCGCCAAGCACCAGCACGGCGTCCGACATGGCGGCCTCATGCAGGCTGGCAGGCGGTACCGATCCATCTTTCATGATTTGCAGAACACTGTCGAGCAAATGTGCTTCACGGGCAGAAACGCCTGCAAAGAAGTGATCATTCCCCACCAGCTTACGCAAAGAATAATTGGATTCCAGAGAAGCGCGTGGTGATCCGATACCGATCAGGCTGGGGGCTTTTTCAAGGATCTCAGATAATCGTTGAAGCGCACCCTGATGATCCGTGGGGGTGGCATCAGCTTGATCGCGATTTTTGACCAAAGGTTTTCGGATGCGGCTGGGACTGTTGACAAATTCGTACCCATACCGGCCGCGATCGCACAGGAAATAACCGTTCACCTCCTGGTTATAGCGATTACGTATACGGCGCAGAAGGCCGCTTCGTTCACCAGGGGTGGTGTTGCAGCCCAGCCCACAATGCACACAAATCGAGGGGGCGGTCTGCAGGTCCCATTTGCGGATAAAGTGCTGACGAAAGCTTTTATCGGTAAACACGCCGGTCGGGCACATCTCAACCAGGTTGCCGCTGAATTCGCTCTCCAGAACGCCATCGGTATGGCGTCCGAAATACACCGAATCGTGGGCGCTGAACACGTTGAAATCCTGGCCCCCGGCATAATCACGATAGAAACGCACACAGCGATAACACTGGATACAGCGGTTCATTTCATGGTTGATGAAGGGACCCAGATACTGGTTTCGATGGGTACGCTTTTCAAAGCGATACCGCCGGTAAACGTGACCGGTTATCACCGTCATATCCTGGAGGTGGCATTCCCCTCCCTCATCACAAACGGGGCAATCATGAGGATGGTTGACCATCAGCCACTCAATGGCCGACTCGCGTACCTTTTTCGCTTCCGGATCCTGGATGGATATGCGGAGACCTTCGGTCGCGGCGGTCATGCAGGCCATGACAATCCTGCCGCGGGTATCGTTTTCATCCTTGAACTGCTTTACGGCGCACTGGCGGCAGGCGCCGACCGAATCCATGGCCGGATGCCAGCAAAAGTACGGTAGATCCAATCCCAACGAGAGGATGGTTTGAAGCATGTTTTGTTTTGGATCAGCCTCGTAAGGTAACCCATCAATAAAAACCGTGGTCATCCATTACCTCCACGCACAGCGATGTTCACGAATGTGCTGTTCGAAATCAGCACGGAAATACTTCAGGGCGCTTTGCAGGGGTTCCATTGCACCGGGTGCAAATGCGCAGAATGTACGTCCCATCGGACGGAGCATGCTGACATTAAAATCGAGCAGATCCAGATCTTCGGACTTCCCCTGTCCATCTTCGATCGCCTGAAGGGTGCGTGCGATCCATGGGATGCCTTCGCGGCAGGGGGTACACCAGCCGCACGATTCGCGGGCAAAGAAGTTTTCCAGGCTCAGCAGCATGCCGACCGGGCAGGTCTGATCATCCAGAACGATCAGGGTACCGGTGCCCAGGCGGCTGCCGGCAGCTTCTGTGCTGGCGTAATCCAGCTTCACATCCATGTGCGATTCCACCAAAAAGTCGGTCGAGGCGCCCCCCGGCAGGACACCGCGAAATTTCACGCCCGGCAGCATCCCGCCGGCGTGTTCATTGATCACCTCACCAAGCGGCGTGCCCAGGGGAAGCTCCCACAGGCCGGGGCGTTTGACCTTACCGCTGGCCCCGTACAGTTTGGTTCCGCCATCGGGTGAGAGACTCAGGCTCTTGAACCAATCTGCGCCTTTTAAAATGATGTGAGGGACACAGCAGATTGTTTCGACATTGTCGACGATGGTGGGCTTGCCCCACAGCCCGCTGACCGGAGGGAAGGGCGGTTTGTTCCGCGGGATGGCCCGACGGCCTTCCAGGTTGTTCATTAAGGCTGTTTCTTCACCGCTGATATAGCGCCCGGCGCTTACATGTAGATACAGATTGAAATTGACACCGGAACCGAGGATGTTGCTCCCCAGATAACCCGCCTGATAAGCTTCGGCCATCGCCTTTTTCAAGGTTTCCGCGGCTTTGCGGTACTCCCAGCGCAGGAAAATGTACCCCACCTCGGCCCCGATGGCATAAGCGCTGATGATGGCTCCCTCAATCACCTGATGAGGGTCTCCCTCCAGCAGCAGACGGTCTTTGAAGGTTCCCGGTTCCATCTCATCGCCGTTGACCACCAGATATTTCGGTTGCGGAGCATCCGGCCCCATCGGCACAAAACTCCACTTCATTCCGGTGGGGAACCCTGCTCCGCCGCGGCCGCGCAGGGAAGAATTTTTCACCACTTCCACCACCTGTGCGGGCGTTATTTCTTTCAATGCCTTGCGCAGAGCCTGGTATCTACCGTCGCGTTCAGCAGTACTGATATCGGGAGCCGGCTCGCCCGGCCGGATATTTTGCGTGAGCGGTCTTTCTGCCATGGTTTATGTCCTGTATTTCTCAAGGATTTGCAGGATCCCGTCGGTTTTCAAATCGTGATAGTGATCACTGTCAATCATCATGGCGGGAGAATGGTCGCAATCTCCCAGGCACACGATTGGAAGCAATGTGAACTGTCCATCGGGGGTCGTTTCACCAAAATTGATCCCCAGTTCTTCGTTCAACTTCTGACGAATATTGGGATATCCCATAATCCAGCATGAAACGCTGTCGCACAACAGGATCACGTGTTTGCCAACCGGCCGCCGGAAGATCAAATTGTAAAAGGTAGCAACACCATCCAGTTCATCGGGCGACATTTCCAGAAAGTCAGCCACATCTTTCAGGCTTTCATCGGAGACCCAGCCATGGTACTTCTGGACGATCTTGAGCGCATCCACACAGGCGGCGCGCTTATCCGGATAATGGGTGATCTCTTCTTCGATTTCTTTTCGTTCTGCTTCTGTCAGCATAAATAAGTCCTGGCATCAAGTTTGATTACTGTTTCTCGTTACTCACTTCTGCTTACCGATCCACGTCAGACATGACAAAATCGATACTCCCCAGCGTGGCAATCAGATCGGGGACCATCATTCCGGGGGTGATCTGGGGCAATATTTGCAGGTGCGCAAAAGATGGGGTGCGGATACGGGTGCGATACGACTCTGTCCCGCCGTCGCTGATCAGGTAATAACCGTTGTTGCCTTTGGTGGCTTCAATCCCCACAAAAGCCTCACCAGCCGGTATGACCGGTCCCCAGCTTACATTCAGGAAATGATCAATCAGCGTTTCGATATCGTACAAGGTGCGCTCTTTCAGCGGGGGCGTGGTTAACGGATGCTCCGATTTGTAAGAACCGGCCGGCATATTTCGCAGGCATTGATTGATGATCCGCAGACTCTGACGCATTTCCTCTACACGGACCACGCCGCGGTCATAACAATCGCCGTGGGTGCCGGTAGGAATGTCGAACTCGAACTGGTCATAACCGGAGTAGGGGCGCTTCTTGCGAAAATCCCAGTCAAACCCGCAGGCCCGCAGACCCGGCCCCGTGATTCCCCATTCGATGGCTTCCTGAAGGGTGTAACTTCCCACACCCTTTGTGCGGCCCTGGAAAATACGATTCTGCATGACCATGTGATCGTATTCATCCAACCGCTTCGGCATATAATTCAGGAAGTCTGATACCATGACGTCCCAGCCTTTGGGCAGATCCTGGGCCACACCACCAATCCGGAACCAGGCGGGGTGCATACGCCCGCCGGTGAAGGCGGAAACGATATCGAAGATGCGTTCCCGGTCTGAAAAGGTGAAAAATACGGGAGAAAGCTGCCCCACATCCTGGGCAAACGTGCCGTACCAAACCAAATGGTTTGAGAGGCGGAAAAACTCAGCCATCATAATCCGGATGACCTTTACCCGGTCAGGCACTTCGATGCCGGCCAGCTTTTCCACTGCCATGACATACGGGAAGTTGTTCATCACCCCGCCCAGATAATCCACCCGGTCGGTGTAGGGGATGAAGGTGTGCCAGGTCTGGCGTTCACCCATTTTTTCCGCACCGCGATGGTGGAAACCGATCTCCGGTATCGCATCCACGATAAACTCGCCGTCCAACTGGAGGATGATGCGAAAAACCCCATGAGTTCCGGGATGCTGCGAACCGATATTGAGAAACATGAAGTCGCTCTGGTCGTTATGGCGTTTCAAACCCCACTCTTCAGGGTGGAACTGCAGGGCAGCTTCCTCTTCCTTTTGCTTATCCATGGGCAACTGGTAAGGACCCATCTCTGTGCCGCGGGCCGGGTGCTCTTTCCGCAGCGGGTGACCCTGCCAGGTGTTGGGCATCAGGATACGGCTAAGATGTGGATGGCCTTCCACGGTGATGCCAAACATATCCCACACTTCACGCTCATACCAGTTTGCGGAGGGGAACACGGAGGTCACCGACTGCAGGGAGGGATATTCACCCACCAGCGGAACCTTGATTCTGACGTCCTGATTTCGCTCGTAGGAGAGCAGATGATAGACTACGGTAAAGTCCGCCTGCGGCTGACCGGCACGGTTGCTGCGGTTGCGTTCGTCGATGGCGCTCAGATCGTACAGCATGGAGTAGGGCTGACTGATCTCGTTTTTCAGATAGCGCAGGATTTCCACATTTTGCTGTGAAGAGATCCAGATGGTCGGAAAATCATCCCTGGTCACTTGAGAAACAAGGATTGAATCTCCAAATTTTTCTTTCAACGCTTCAAAAATGTCTGGCATACTCACACCTGATCAGGGGTACGGAATGTAGTCTGGCGCTGGCGATCGGGGCGTTTGAGGTCACGCTGGGAAACTGCATCGGGCTTGATCACCCCCTGGGGGCCGACCACCCAGTTCAGCGGCCGTTTCTCTTTGCCGATCGCATCCTGGAGCAGGACCAGGCCTTGCAGGAAGGCATCCGGTCGGGGAGGACAACCCGGCACGTATACATCCACCGGCATGATCTTATCCACGCCCTGTACGACGCTGTAAATATCGTACATACCGCCAGAATTGGCACAGGATCCCATCGAGATAACCCAGCGAGGCTCCATCATCTGATCGTAGAGACGTTTGATGATGGGGGCCATCTTGATGAAAGGGGTGCCGGCGATGATCATCAGATCCGCCTCGCGCGGCGTTCCCCGGATCACCTCTGCACCAAAGCGGGCGATGTCATACCGGCTGGTGATGCTGGTAGCCATCTCCACATAACAGCAGGAAAGACCAAAGTTAAATGGCCAGAGTGAGTTCTTGCGGCCCCAGGCCAGCAGGTCCTGTAGACGGCTCAATACCAGCACCTTGTTGATAACCTGACCGAAGGATTGCTGGTCCTTATCTGAATGCTCTTCTTCGTTTGGTTTACTCAACCCCCATTGCATAATTCACCTCATTAACGTTGATGTGAAGAGGTGGTCATTTTTTTCTTCCCCTTGACCCCCAGTCCAAAACTCCCAGGCGCCAGATGTAGACCAATGCGGCCATCAGGACGCCGATAAAGATCAAAATTTCCAGGTAACCCGCCCAGCCTAACTCTCGCATGGAGACTGCCCAGGCGATGATGAAAATCGATTCCAGATCAAACAGAACAAAGAACACAGCCACCATATAAAACCTGGCGGTAATGCGCTGGCGGGCCGATCCGGTGACAGGCAGGCCGGATTCATAGGGCTCATCGGTCGCGTGTCCGCGGTGACGTTCCCCCAATACGTAAGAGATGCCCAGCATACCCAGGATCAATATGATGACTGCGAGGAAATAGACCGCAACAGGCCAGAGCTGGCTGATCGTGTCAGCACTTAACATATCAAGCCTCTACAGCCACATTGAATTGTGTTAAATCCCTGACAAACCTTCATGCAGTCCCCCTTACGTTGATCGGAGTCAATGACCCCGTCTGCCTTTTGCAAGGCAATGTAAAAAACCTGCCAGACCGGTTTGAATAAATTTCTAACTTACCAGTTGCTTTACTTAATCGTTAACCAATTATATCGTAATCCCTGAATTCCACAATCCTATTGAGGGCTTTTTCGTGAGAATTAGGTGAAATATGCTTGTTCCTGCAGGAGTCAGCTAATATGCTGTAGAAGAAAACCGTGAAATTGACCGCGACTTCAACGTCCTCAAACAACGATGAAAAATGCAGGCCTGAAAGGCCTGCATTTTCTCAACGACTGTTACGATATGCGTTTGAAGAAACCTTCTTTGTGAATGGTGAATCCATCCACGCGTCCATTGGTCGAGTTGAAAGTGAGAAAATCACCATCAAAGGGGTCGTTTCGCCAGTGGATCACAAAGGTATCCTCCTGCCAGTGTTCCAGATCGCCGATATTCTGGGGGGCAAACCAGAGCATCAGCCGGCCGTTTTCGAGTATCACTTTGTGTTCACCGAAATATTCATGGTCATACAGACCGGTGAACAGCGCCAGATCCAGTGAGGGTTGAGACTCGCGTTTCCGCGCCGCCTCAAGCTGCCGGGCCTGTTCTTCTTCCTGTCTGCGCAGCGCCTTCACCAGCTTGAAACAGTCTCCGGTCCAATCGCGGGTTCCGCCGCCCAACAGGGCATCCAGGATGGTGAAAGCCAGATTGATCTGGATCATGCTCAGGTTGATGTTGGTGAGGACCACAAACCCAAGCTGTTCCTGAGGCAGGAAACCGCACACACTGATCATCCCCTGCACCTGTCCGCCGTGCAT
>CAZHMZ010000125.1:0-12239 GCA_964532655.1 uncultured Anaerolineaceae bacterium | reverse complement strand
CGCCCACAACGTGCAAATAAATTGGCTGATCAATAAGCCCAATAAAAATGCATCAAAAACCGGCGACGTTTAGTTTATGCTGCCGGTCAATGAATAATTGAAAACATTCGTATTCGGGAGATGTTCCGGTCTACAACGGATCGACCGACCGAGACGGGGCAATATCCAAACCAAGAGCGTGTTCATTCAAAATCTCAAGCGCATCAGTAATCCGCACCTGTTCATCCGGCGTGAGAGTAGACACCAGGCGGTTGAAGCCTGCCTCTCGGGCGGCGATGCTGTCCTGCACAATCTGCTGCCCTTTGGGGGTGAGTGTCACCAGCCGGATGCGCCGGTCTCCGGGGTCTTCGGTACGCCGCACCACCCCTGACTGCACCATACGCTCAATCATCTGACTGGCTCCGGCCGGTGTGACTTGAAGAAGTTCGCAAAAGGTGGTCACCTCACGCGCACCGCGTTGATACAGGTGCATCAGAACATTCATTTGCCCCAGAGACAAACCGGCGTTTCGTGTGAACCGCCCAAAATCCTGCATGGCCAGCCGTAAAAATGTGGTCGACCATTCAGTCAGGGTACTGTACAAATCTTTCATTTAAAAATCCTCTATGCGCTCCAGATGGATTTCGATGTGAGCCTGATTGATTATCCCATCCGTAAAAACAGACAAAAACAACCCATCTAACTATACTTTATGGTAATTAACAGTATATAGGGATTAATTATATCGCAACCGTGCTTTTCAACAAGTGGATGATCAAATCAATAACAAGTCAGTTTACATAGAATACTGTTCATTGCGTCTGTCATCGTAATGATGGGCTTCGGCAGGTCATCCCAGGAATGCCCTTTTATATCACACATTTTAAACGCTCAGTCAGCACCCAAAGATGAATGAATTTTCTTCATCCGTTGAGCCTGATTGAGCACGTACCGCAGTGAGGCCGGGTGGAATGCGAGCCTGCCTTGTTGTTTTGTTGCAAATCAGCTATTTACCAAAAAGATTCAAAAAACCATGCGCCAGGATGGATCCATACACCCGGCCGGTCCGCCAGCGCGGAATACCAACCGCCAGCCCAAAGAAAAACGTAAAGATCACTTTGTTGATCAGAAAATCCCCCAGTTGTGTGCCCGGGTTGGCCGGCAGGATTCGCAGATAAAAAATATCGGTGTACCCGATGTGCCACAATGCGAACAGCACGGAAACCACCACCCAGGTGATCGCCCCGGCATGCTTCCCCTTCACTGCCGGCTCGATATGCTGCCAGGCCCATCCGCGAAAGACCAGCTCCTCAAAAACGGGCACCACCCATACCGCCTTCAGGTTTTCCACCAGGACAGACGGATCGAAAAAGTATGTCAGAAATGTCATCGCCAGAAGGACCGCGCCCGCCAGCAGATAGATCCTTTTCTCCAGCCTGCCCGCGCTCTGCCAGCTCAACCCCACCCTGCCGGCAGACGGCCTGAACACCAGCCAGACAATGACTGCCACCGTGATGTAAGCGCCCATGTCGGCCAGGTTGGACAAAACGGCGTTTTGCGCCGGTTGCAGCCAGCTCCACAGCCCAAAGTGAACGGCTGCGCGAGCAGCCTGAAGGCAGCCCATGAGAAGAACAACTTGAAAAATACGTTGGATGACCTGTTTCATTGAGAAATCCTTTTCGATGCAGGCAGGAATCATGCTGTCTTTAAACAGCAATCAGGCTGATTGTACAATCAGCCTGATGAAAAAGACTCTCAAAACGTTGCAAGCGCTGTCAAATGCGCTCAGATTCCATCTCAACCGGAGCCGGCGGCATCCGTGAGAAACATTCAGTCCATATCAGTTGGTTTGATCCAGTGTGGGAACAGAAGCCTGTTCCACGCTGCGTGCAGCCGTGCCGAACCTGAAAGGTCCGCTGCTCACCGGCTAAGCCTTTTTGCTGGTTGGAGCCTTGGACTGCTGCTGCTCTTTTTTCTTTTCGTTTTTTCCCTGTTTTTGCTTCTGTGCTTTTTCTTTGTTCTTCTTACCGCCTTTATCGCCCATATCTATCTCCTTCAAAGATCGAAATTGGTTACCACAATTATAGCCTCATACCCGTGAAAATGCCTGGTTGAATTGGAACATAAACCGAAAATGATGCTCTTTACATGGGCTGTCTGGTTCTTTGTCTGCTTCCGGGTTACTGTATTGTTTCTGTCTTTACTCCAGCCAGCGCCGCGGCAAACGCCGCCACCGAACGATCCACATCTGCCTCGGTGGTAGCCCACGAACAGACACTGATGCGAATAGCCGGCTGGCCATTCCACACTGTGCCGCCGCACCACAACTCACCGGATTGCTGAACGGCTGCCAGCACAGCCTGGGTTTGTTCAGGGGTGTCAGCGGTCAGCAGCACCTGGTTGAAGACGATATCGTTCAGAATGTGAAAGCCTTCCGTGCTCAGTTTTTCACCAAAACGGCGAGCGTGGCTGCACAGGCGGTCGATCAATTCTTCCAGGCCATCACGGCCAAGCGATTTGAGGGTGGCCCACACATCGATACCCCTCGCGCGTCGCGACATCTCCGGCGCGTAGTGCATGTTATCCCGCCGTTCACTGTCGATCAGATACGAGCCGGTGATGTGCATGGCCGATACCAGCGCTTCCCGGCTGCGGCACAACACAATCCCGCAATCATACGGGGCGTTGATCAATTTATGCGCATCCACCGACCAGGAATCGGCCATTTCGATACCTTTTGCCAGATGGCGGGTGCTGCGGGATGAAGCAGCCCACAAGCCAAAAGCGCCGTCCACATGCACCCACGCGCCCACCTTGTGAGCCGCCTCGCAAATCTCGTCGATCGGATCAAACGCTCCAGAGTTGACATTGCCGGCCTGCGCCAGCACCAGACAGGTGCTGTCCAGTTCGGGCATTTTACTGGCAATAGCCCGGCCCTGGTCATCCACCGGGACGATTTCCACGCGCGCACGCCCCAACCCCAGCAGGCTGAGCGCTTTGGAGATGGCCGCGTGCACCTGCCCGCCCACAATCACGCGAATGGGCGGCGCTCCAAACAGGCCGTCGGCGTTGACATCCCAACCCTGGCGATTGAGCAGTTCATTACGCCCGGCTGCCAGCCCGCACATACCGGCCAGTGTGCTGCCGCCCACAAACCCGGCCGCGGTTTCCGGCGGCAAACCCAGCAGATCCACCACCCATTTCTCGCTGACGGCTTCCACGTAGGATGCCACCGGCGACATGACATACAGCGCCGCGTTTTGATCCCAGATATCGGCCAGCCAGCGCGCACCGGCCGCGCCCGGCACCGTGCTGCCGTTCACAAACCCAAAATACCGCCCGGAAATCTGCGCCATACTGGCCGGCGCGCCCACCTCGAACAACTGCTGCAAAATCTCATGCGGCTCGGCCGGGTGCTGCGGCATGGGTTCGTCAAATTCCTTTAAGTGGTTGACGGCTTCCGGGGTGGGAAACACGTTGCGGTCGTACACTTCATCCAGGTAAGAAAACGCATACTTCTTTGCCTGCTCGAAGAAGCTCCGGTCACGGAGCTGGGAGAACATTTTTTCCTGTAAGGTGGTTTTTGTCTGGGTGGTCATAAAGTGCCTTATGAATGTATCAATTACCGGTATGAACGAAAAACGAAACGGGATACTGCCCGTTGAATTATAAACAGGAACGTCAGGCCGGGAAGGGTGAGACCTGGCTTTTCATGGGGGAAACACAGTACAAATAGCGCCTGTGCAACCCAAACTCAATGGCTTCACGGATCCCGTTGGCGTCACCCATGCGGTTTTCGTACAGAAACAGGTTGTCTTCTGCTTCAAACATCTCCCGCAATTCTTCCAGCACGGCTTTCCGGCGCAGCGCAAGTTGATATTCTTCCGCGGTCAGTTCACGCGCCGTAAAAGCATAGCCCAGATTGGTCAACGCCTGTCCAACCGGTGTGTTTTCCGGAGGAAGCGTCTGCCGGTCGAACTTCTCCAGCGGTACCCAAGGCTCGCGCCCGTGCGAATACAGAATCGCCATCTTTCCGTCCGGCTTGAGAGCAGCACCCATTTGCTGCAGGGTGACCGGATAATCCTCGCTGAAATACAACGTATCGATGGAGATCACCGCGTCAAAAGTATTGTCAGTCAGACTCAGATGGTTGAGATCGCCGGTCACAAAATCGAGCCGGTAACGCTTGCCGGCCGTGCGCTGCCGGGCGTTGTCAATGGCGCTGTCAATGTAATCCAGACCGGTGAAATGCGCGCCGCTGAGATCGGAAAGATATTCGCTGATCCGCCCATCTCCGCAGCCCAGATCCAGCGCATGGTCGCCCGGTTTCAGATCCAGCCACTCCAGCAGCATTTTCAACTGCCCCACATCGGCAAATCCGTGTTGACCCAGGTCCAGGCCAAAGACCCGCTCGCAGAACAGGCTGTGCGCCCGGCTGCCCGGTATGGCTGCGTAAAAACGCGTGTAAAAATCTTTCATTCCATTATTTTACTGTTTCAGACAGTAAACCGGCGTAAATATGAGCATCCTGATGGGCAAAACAACAGAAGATGACTTCCTGTACACCGGTCGGTGAAGCCAGATAGTCACGCACGGCCTGCAATGCCACCCGAGCAGCCTCTTCAGACGGATAATCGTATGCCCCGGTGCTGATGCAGGGGAACGCCACCGACTTCAGATGGTTTTGATCGGCCACTTCCAGGCTGCGCCGGTAGCATGAAGCCAGTATACCGGGCTCGCCGTAAGTACCGCCAAACCACACCGGTCCCACCGTGTGGATCACAAAACGGGCCGGCAGCCGGTAGCCGCGTGTTATTTTCGCATCACCGGGTTTGCAGCCGTTCAACTGGGCGCACTCCCTCAGCAGTTCAGGCCCGGCCGCCCGGTGGATAGCTCCATCCACACCTCCCCCGCCCAGCAGCGAGGTGTTGGCCGCGTTGACAATCGCATCTACCTCAAGACGGGTGATATCGCCTCTTACCACTCTAATCACTGCGTTCATATTTCCTCCACGGTAAAACGTTCCCGTCAACCTATCTACCCGCCGCCGGGTTGTACACCGTTAAGCAAATTATTTAATACCGCAATACCGCTGCGATCAAGATATCTTCGGGCAGTTCCTCCGGCGGAAGTACATACACGGTGCCGTTATTCTCAATCGTATACAAGGCCGCAAAGTCGAGCAGTGCGATATCCCTGAGGTGGCTTTGCCCTTCCAGGTTTGCGCCCACCTGGCCGGTTTCCGGGTTGAAACTTCCCCACACTTCCTTGTTGACCGGCAGGATCAACTTATCCACCCGTCCATAGTAGGCGGCGGGCACAATCTCTTCGATGATTTCTGTGGCCTTTCCAGCCCGGATAAGCTGGCGGTACTGGTCAATTGTTTCTGCAATCTCCTGCCTGAACAGCGGCTCCACCATGGGCCAGGCCTGCGCCTGCAGGTCTTCGCCGCTCAACTCTTCGGGGCTGCCTGAAATCCCTTCCGGCAGAATATTCTTGTACTCACTGACCTTCTGATACATCGCCAGGGTATTTTCCACCCCAGCCAGCACCAGCGGAGGACCCTGGTTGCCCAGCGTGGCGCGAATGGCGGCATCCACCTGGTTGAGATACTGTTCGGTGTATGTTTTCTGGTCTTCCTCTCCTCCCCCGTGCCCGTGAAACATGGCCGTTCGTTCACCGCCCTGGGTTGTGCGGGTATGGAACTGCAATTGTTTCTCGGGTTCATCCAGGTTCAGCGCTTCATCTTTATTTTTGGGTGCATCTTCCGGCAGATCGATCTGTCTTACCGTGTGGCGTGTACCCTCGAACAGCCGTACTTCGTCCTGGCTGACTGCCAGAATGTAGTAACGCCCGTCATTGATGAACAATGGAAGCACCGGCTTGATATAAAACGATCCGGCGATAACCATCTGCTGTTTTACCGAAAACGGCAGACGGAATACATGAAAATTATCGGCCGATGCATATAAGGCCAGTCCCAGATCGGTATTAATCCAGAAAGAAGGATCTGCCAGCAGACTGCGGGCCGGTTCAAGTATTTTGCGAACCTGATCGCCGCCGCAGCCATCCTCACGCAGCTTCTTCTCGGCTTCCTGCAACAGATTCTTCAGCCGGATGGGGTCCTGCCCCTTGTCCTGACCGGCGCGATGCGTGGGCAGATACATCGATACTCCCGGGTCTACCGGTTGGAGACCCAGTTGTTTAATTTGTTCAAGCGATATGTTATCCATTATTACCCCCATTTGGGATTCACACAGGCGGTTTTGCATCCTGAAATGGAATCCTGTTTTAATTACTATAACATATTCGCTTTTTCGCTTCGTGTACTGTGAATATCAAAAACTTGTGCAGACGCCTTCCGGGTTATTAAAAAAGCGGCGAGTACTGACAGTGAAATGAGCAATGCGATGTAAACGGTCTCGGCTCGGTTGGTGAGAGCCAGTAATTCACCGGTGAAGTTGACGCTGAAATGAAACAAAATTGCCGAAAGAATGCTTCGTCGGGTGTGATTGAAGATCAAGGTCATGATGATAGTTTGCGGAATTTTATCTGCCAGAAATAACCAAAAGGCAGGTGTACCAATTCCCAGCCCTTGCTGATAACTGCCACTCACAAAGAAGAGTGGTAAATGCCAGATTAGCCAAAAACTGCCCAAAATAAGGCTGGCGTGAAGCGGGTTGTACCTGGCCTGCAGATGGTCCAGCGCATAACCGCGCCAGGCCAGTTCTTCGGGAATGGGGCCGAACAGCAATATAAATAAGGTAAAACTGACAAACTGCCAGACAGACGTTCCGTGCAGCTCTGCCTCAATTGCTACACCATTACCACCCAATAGCCTGTCTGCAGCGATACCTGTTCCCGTAAGCACCGGAACAGTGAGAAGGGCTGCCACGGCCCATACAAGGGAGATTCTGTTGATATCAATTGCTCGGTGCAGAAAATTCTGTCGTTCACGGGCATCACCCCGCCAAAAAAGTAAAATCACCGTCATCGCAAGCGGCATTGCCCCGCCCAGGGTTTGGAACAGCCGGCCCAAATCCTGCGATCGCTGAGAGATAAACGCCGCTGGAATCCAAAAAGCCCAGGTACTTGCCAGCGCCAAAACCAGGAATAACCAGACTCTTGTGTTGGATGAAGTCAATCGGTGACGCATCATGAAACCTCAAATGACAAACAAAAATAACTGGCCGTTGAAAACAAACGCCGGATGGTTCCGCTCACAATTTTAGCAGGGTTATTCGTCAACTTTGGGCGGGTATACGGTTGATATACCGCTCATTGTGATCGGCAGCAAGACATTCAGCAGTTCCCGCAGTCCGGCAATGCCCCCTACCGAATAATCCGCCAGGCTGGTTTCACGGGCTGGCCCGCGGCTGAACAAAATGGTCTGCATCCCAGCCGAGCGGGCTCCTGCTATATCATAAGGGATTGAATCGCCCACAAAAACCGCCTGCTGCGCCGGAACATCCAGCAGGTTCAAAACGTGGAGGAAAACAGCCGGATCGGGTTTGAACAACCCCACCTCGCCCGATACCACCAGCGCATCGAACAAGCCGGTCAGCCCGGCTTGGTCAATGCGAGCCCGCTGCTCCACACCGTCGTAGGCGTTGGTAAGCAGGCCGATCTTTACCCGGCCGCGCAGGGATTGCAGCAGACCCACCACCCCCTCAAACGGCCGGCAGACTCGCATGAGACAGGTGCGGTAGAAATCCACGTACTCGTCCTTCCAGGGCAAGCCATAATGCACAAAGGTCTGCTTCAGTCTGAAGCTGTGCATCAGCAAGGGATCCTTCTGGCGCTCATCCACCAGGGCGTGAAAGCGCATGATCGCCTCAACAGCCGTTTCGGTGAATTCATCCAGCCCCACAGGAACTCCGGCATGTTCGTGAAGCTGGCGCAGGCTGGCCAGGTCGGCTTCCACAAAGTCGACCAGCGTGCCGTCAAAATCAAGGATGACAGCCTTAATCACAGCCAGCCTTGTATTCCAATACCGTCAGGCGCTCAAAGAAGCCGCAGGCATGGTAAAAACCGAGCACAGTCTCATGCCCGCGCAGCACCTCATCCACATGCAGCGAGGTATCAGCAGCGTTCACAATCGCATCTGCCTCCAGGCGGGTGATCCCGACCAGTCTTGCTCTGTTCATGGCGTTCATGTTCTCTCCACGGCGTTCAATCCCCGATGGAATACTGTTCGTAATACGATAACCTGAATTCTACATCATGGTTCAGTCAAGAAACGGCTTATCTCAAAGGCCACACATCCCACTTTATGAAAGTGGGTCAAAGGATACACACAGGGGTGATGACTGACATACAAAAATAACGTTTGACTCATCTACCCTTGAAAAGAAAATTTTGATCGTTTGTATTCGAGTTGGAATATCTGTACAATGGGTTTATAAACGTCAGCAAATCCCGTCATTTCAATAAAGATAAACCCTCGAAAGTATGACCGCGGTCATTATCGTCATACACTGATTACGAGTAGGGAGGTTGAGTGTAAACAGGCAAGAAAAATTCAGGGAGGGAAAAAATGTCCATGCAAATCGCGCAAAGAGTTCCGTTTCGTCCGACGCAATGCCCTGGTTGCGCTAACTTCGCTCAAAATGTCAACCGCTGCCGGGGCTATGCGGTCGAGTCGTGGCCCAGCTCACTGCTGGCTGTGTTCGCCGATGAAACTGAAGAGAGCTGTCCCAATTATTCGCCAGCGTCAGCAATCGAAGAACATTCAACCGAGGGCTCTCAACCAGCGATGGTTGTTCCGTCCGCCCAGCAAGAGACCCCACCGGAATCGAAAGCTGTTCCGCTGGCTGCTTCGCTGCCTTCCGCTGCTGCTGCCGTTGAAATCCCGATCGTTCCTGAAAATCTGCCGGTACAGAGGATTGAGGAAGCACCAGCTTCAACACCTGCGCGGGTTCGCGGCGTACCGCGAATTCACTGCCCAAAATGCGGTGCGGAAAACGAAGAACATGCCGACCACTGCCAGAAATGTGATGCCAACTTATTGCCCTCTGAGGGGGTCGGCGCCAGATTACTGGTATTTTTCTCAGCACTTGCTGTTGCGGGTGGGCTTGGATATCTGGTTTATTACTGGTACTACCTAAATCCCGAAGCCGCACCCAATATCCCATTCCTGGAACCAATTCTGAACCCTATCGTATTAAGCCTGACTGCACTTGTCGCATTCATCACCGCGATTGTGGCACCTCTGCGCCGGACACCAGATTATGTCAAATATCGAAACCGGGCTACATGGCACGAAAAACTTAACCCATGGCAGTCTCTGGCTGATCTGGAACATGCCATGGATCTGGCACCGGAAAAAGAACAGCTCAACCTCTTAAAACAGCGGATGAATTTATTCGAGAAGCTCGGTTTTGCCGATGATGCCGCCAGAGATTATCTGATGTTGATCACAAATCCAGGCCGCTACAAAGGGGAAGCTGACACGGTATCGCTATTTCTGGGCGGGGATTCCGATGTGTATGCCAGAACTCGCCGCTCCGGAGAGATTATGATGATCCTCGATTCAGGGAAAGCCAGGGCTGTGGGTTACTGCCCCAAATGTGATCTGGTTGTGGAATTGAATAAAGATCAACGCTGCCCGCAGCATCCAAAAGTGAAAGGTCAGGAGGTGGAGTACGTCATCCCCGCTGATGTCCTGGCTGGCAAGCTGAGGGTCATGCAAAAATTTGAGGGCAAAAAGCCGCATGTGGCTGATCAGGTTACCGAGTTGTTAGCCACAGGTCAAGCCAGCGCCATCGGTCTTTGCACGCGCTGCAACGGCGTGGTTGAACTGGACTCACAAAGGCGCTGCCTGATTCATCCAAAAGCGCAGGTCAAAAAGATCCAATATGCCATGACAAATGACCTAGGTTCGGCACGAAAACGTATTTTCAAATCAAACAGCCAAAATCGTTTAGGCAGGTTTCGGACCGTGATTTTTTTTCTGGCGTTTCTTATGCTGATTTACGCCACAATCGTCCTGCTCGATATTGATCTGGCGACAATCTTCCAACGCTGATCCATTTTCAACTCAATGGACCATTGCCTGATTTTTTATATTGAAGGGCAACGATTCAGTCATCATATACCCTGTGAAATAACAAATAATGGTTGCAATGATGTTGAAAGGAAACAGACAGGAAGCCACAGCTTCTTCGCACCTCCCTCCTGCTGGTCATCAGCCTGTTTCTCTCCATGGCCTGCGAATCCACCGCCACCGAGCCGGGTGTCACCCCCACCCCGGTGGCGGTAACCATGGAAAATATGTGCGAGTACGATGGCAAACTGGTTACAGTCGACGGCCAATTGTTGATGCCTAATAATATCGGCTGCACATCCCAGGAACCCTTTGTTTGTTAATTTAATCTGTTTGATCCATACTACGGGTTTTCGCAAATCGTCGAGATACCGGTCAGAGGGGGAGAAAGTCCTGCGCCGACGGTCAGCATGGCGGCGCTGCCTGCCAGCTATGACAATAGCGATTTTTCCATCCGCGGATCCAACGGGCGTCTGGTTGGCGATGCCAGCCTGGTGTCGATTCGTGGAAAGATTGATACATCCTATGGAGGCCGTTCCTGCACGCTGACCAATATTGAAAGCATCACCGCGCTGGACTACCTGATCTATGCCGGGGTTGATTTCAGACGCCTCACGCTGCAGGAAGCGGTGGAAGAAGGGCTGGTCATCGCCACCATCTACGGCAATGGCCTCACCCAGATCAACGTGAGCCTCAAACCCAATGTGGAAACAAACGAAAAAGACCTGGAAATCGAGATACTGCCCGGAACCCTGTTCATCTCCGGTACGGAAGGCGTGCAGAGTATGGTGGTCCGGCGACGGGAGGTGGTTTATTTGAGCTCGGAATCCGAGACCGAGGTTTCACTGGAACTAGAAGTCTCCTGCGCCAATATGGAACTGAAGATGCCGGATTTCAGCGACGGTTTCACGGTGGGGCTGGAGCCGGTGAATGAAGACCTGTTGAAATTACTTTCATTGGACGATTTTCGCTTCAACGATACCATCCTGCAGCAGTTTGCGGTGTGGACCATTACCGAAAACCCCATGTTTACCTGGGATTACACCGGCATCACCCAGGGCAGCTATACCACCACCGTGACAGACAGCGATGTGGAATGGCTCAAAGGCCTGTTTCTGCAGGCCGGCATCGATCCAAACAATTACTTCATCTTCGGCGAGTATTAGGCGCGAGGAGTTTACCCGTTACCCCGGCTCGTCTGCCAATAAGTGAATTTACTTCACGCAAACCAGCCATGTGAGGCGCCGGTTGGCTTCTTGAATGGGAAAAGATTATGGCGAGCCTCAGGGTTTAACGTCATGGTCACGTGAATGATGTCTCCAATCACTTTACGGGTTCTTGTCTGCGCGGATAAAACGCCGGTATTCATCCGGGAGGGGAATACCAAACTTTTCGCATAACAGCTTCACATCCCGGTAATCATTTTCATCCAGCGGGTAGCCGGTGTGGAACTTCACCAGCCACTCCGGGGTGATGCACTTCACCGCCCGGCCACCGATCATTCCTGTGCCCCGAAGCGAATCAAATGGATAGTCCACCCCAAACAGCAGATTACCGCTCTTATCAAACGTACTGGTATGGATATCGATCAGCCGGCCATGTGAATCACCCATCACCCAATTACATTCCCAGGTATCATCGCGCGGCACTTCGCTAAAACCGCGTGCGTCCAGCAAGCCGCGGATGAGGGCAGCATCCTTGTGCGGCAGCGCCACATCCAGGTCGGTGTGAATGCGGCTCTGGTACCCCAGTAGGGCATCCACTCCCCAGCCGCCGTCCACGCACACATCAATGTCATGCTGCGCACACAGATCCACAAACGCCAGCACATCGGCAGCCGTCATTTCATCGGTTGGAAGCGGAAGGGAGACCATTCCACAATTTTACTCAACCCGGGGATTCCCGACAAAAGAAAAAGGGCTGTCCTGAAAGCGAAAATCGCTCAAACAGGACAACCCTCCGGATATTTCTTCAGTCGGTTAGTTTCCGCTCATCATGGCGGCAATATCTTCCTGCACCGTACCGGTTGGTTTGATATCAAAGTTTTCCACCAGCACCTTCACCACATTGGGTGAGAGGAACGCGGGCAGGGTGGGGCCCAACCGAATGCCCCTGACACCCAGGAACAGCAGCGCCAGCAGCACAGCCACAGCCTTCTGCTCATACCAGGCGATGTCAAACGAAATGGGCAACTGGTTGATATCCGACAGGCCAA
>CAZHMZ010000124.1:0-12261 GCA_964532655.1 uncultured Anaerolineaceae bacterium | reverse complement strand
TCATACAGGCTGGTGTTACCGGTTTGCTGCAAAACACCTATCGCCTTTTGCTGGAGGAGGATGTTGAGGTATCGCGAACTTTGTTTCGTCAGCAGGTTCTGATGGAAGCCAGACCCGAGATCGTGATGACCGGTGAACAGGAGTCGATTCCGCCGGTTGTGGTTCCCGGGAAGATCGCCTATCTGTCAGAGGGCAATGCCTGGTTGATGCAGGGTTCATCCGATCATCGTACTCCCCTGATCATGACCGGCGATCTTGATGGGCGTGTCTTCTCGCTCTCACCGGATGGCCGCTGGCTTTTATACACCCGATCTTTGCAACCTTCTGAAAGTGGTGATTTGAACGAGTTGTGGTTTTTGGATACGGAAGCATATACGTTGCAACCCGTTTCACTGGGGATACGCAATATCATCCATTTCGCTGACTGGCAGCCAGACGGTGGATTGACAGTTGCATATTCCACCGTTGAACCGCGCGAGGCCGCCCCGGGCTGGCAGGCCAACAACGATCTGATTCTGGCTACTTTTGACTCAGGCGGAACCATTCTCAATTCGGTGACCCTCCTGGAACCCAGCCCCGGTGGCGTGTACGGCTGGTGGGGCACCACTTATTTATGGTCTCCTGATGGACAGTACCTGGCTTACGGTCAGTCGGATGCCGTCGGATGGGTCAATGTGCAGACAGGAGAAATAAAGGAGCTTGCCGCGGTTCATCCGTATCAGCCTGAAAATGACACCGCCTGGCTGCCGGATTTGAGCTGGTCAGCAGATGGCCGGCGGCTATACTTCACCAATCACACTTCAGGCGGAGCCTCTGACGACATCCAGAATGATTTTTTCATCTCATCGGTGGATGTGTATCGTGCATCGCAGGTACGTGTCATCACAGAGCAAGGCTTCAGTGCTCAGGCGCTATCCGTGTCGCCGTCCGCGGCGAGATCAACCCGCCAGGATTACAATCTGGTATGGCTTCAACAGGCTGTTTCGGGTACCGCGAATACCGGATACCATTTGAACGCCGCCATGTCTGAAGAGGAAATCTCGTTGGAGGTACTCCCTCTTGAGCCAGAGCTCGAGCTGGAGGTACAGGAAGTCCAATGGTGCCCATCTGAGACTCTATGCCCGGATGCGCTGGTGAGTGTACTCTATCAGAGCGATATCTGGATACTCAACCTTAAAACTTTAAAATTCACCCGCATCACCAGCGATGGATCGGTTAAACTTATCGACTGGAAATAAAATACAGGAGACACGAGAACACATGAGAGCATTAATTACAGGGGCTGCAGGGTTTTTAGGCTCGCACTTATGCGAGCGATTGCTCAAAGAGGGGCATCAGGTGATTGGAATGGATAATTTCATCACCGGCAGCCCTGATAACATTGCACACCTGGCCGGAAATCCCAATTTCCTTTTCATACGCCACGATGTCGCCAACTTCATCTTTGTGCCCGGCAAGGTAGACGCCGTTCTTCACTTTGCATCACCGGCCAGCCCCAATCCTCAGTCTCCATTCGGATATACGAATCTGCCCATTCAAACCATGAAGGCCGGCGCATTGGGCACTCACAATACCCTGGGCGTAGCCCGAGCGCATAACGCCCGCTACCTGCTGGCCTCCACCAGTGAAATCTACGGCGACCCGTTGGAACACCCTCAAAAGGAGACCTATTGGGGCCACGTTGATCCGATTGGCGTGCGCTCAGTATATGATGAAGCCAAACGTTTTGCCGAGGCGTTGACCATGGCATATCACCGCTACCACGGGTTGAATACCAGTATTGTACGCATCTTCAATACCTACGGCCCGCGCATGCGGCTGGATGATGGACGTGTGGTACCCAACTTCATCCTGCAGGCCCTCAACAAACAGCCGCTCACCGTGTACGGCGATGGGCAGCAGACCCGCAGCTTTTGCTTTGTTGAAGATCTGGTGGAGGGTATTTACCGCCTGCTCATGTCAGAAGAACATGATCCGGTCAATATCGGCAATCCCTGCGAGGTCACCATTCTGGAGTTCGCCCAGACCATCAATGAGATCCTGCAAAATGAAGCAGGCATCATCATCAAGGAAGATCTCCGTCTGGGTGATGATCCTCAGCGTCGACGGCCTGATATCACCCGAGCCGAAAATATTCTCCACTGGTCTCCATCGGTGGATCTTCGCACCGGCATCGAAAAAACCTATCCCTACTTCAAGAGCAAACTCGGGGCTTAATGATCCTTCAAAACGCCAAGGAACGCAAACGCTTTTTCCGTTTTGCCATCGTAGGCGCCATTGGCGCTGTTGTAGACTTTGGTATTCTTAACCTGCTGCTCCTGATCAAAACCCCCTACGTCCTGGCGGGCGGTATCTCCTTTGTTGCAGCGGTGGTCAACAATTTCCTGTGGAACCGCTATTGGACGTATCCCGACTCGCGCAGCAAGAATGTTGGCCGCCAGTTGCTTCAATTTGGGATCATTAATGCCATCGGGCTGGGTGTACGTGTGGTGTTGCTCTCCTTCCTTGAAAAGCGATTGATCGGACTGGCCGCACGCTGGTTCCCTCATTTCTTTCTCACCCCCGAATTCCTGGGTCACAACACCGGTGTGGCGATTGCTATCCTGATCGTTCTCATGTGGAACTACGCAGCCAATCGTTACTGGACGTATAATGACGTTAGCGCTGAATAATGACAAGTCAGCTTGACGCGAGAGGAAATTGATGGCATCCAGAGATTTCACACACCGCAACCGGTTGGAGACCTGCCTGTCAGGTGTACGCCCCGATAAAATCCCTGTTGCCCTGTGGAGACACTTCCCGGTGGATGATCAGAATGCCGGTTCGCTGGCGCGCGCCGTGGCACAGTTTCAACAGAACTATGATTTCGACCTGATCAAAGTCACCCCTGCCTCCTCCTATTGTATACGGGATTGGGGCGTGCAGGATCAGTGGAACGGCCATCGTCATGGGACGCGTGACTACACGAAACGTGCCATACAAAAACCTGAGGATTGGTTTTCATTGCCCGTTTTAGATCCCGGTCAGGGCCAGTTGGGCATGCTGGTGGAATGCCTGAAGATGCTGGTGGATCAATTTTCACTCGGAACACCGGTGATCCACACTATCTTCAGCCCCCTTTCGCAGGCCAAAAACCTGGTAGGCCCGCATGAATTATTGGTCCATTTACGAAAATACCCTGATGCGGTGAACGCTGGTCTGGAAACGATCACGGAGAGTATCTTGCGATTCCTGCACCATATTCGTCAGCTTGGGATTGATGGTATCTTTTTCGCCGTTCAACATGCCCAGTACGGATTGTTGGCCCCAGGTGAATTTAAGCGTTTTGGGCGCAAGTATGACCTGAAAGTGCTGCACCAAATGCCTGATTTCTGGCTCAACATCGGACACATACACGGGAATCAGGTTATGTTTGAGGAAGTACTCGATTATCCTCTGCAGGTTTTGAACTGGCACGACCAGGAAACACCGCCCTCACTTTCTGACGCACAACGCATGTTCAAAGGTGTGGTTTTAGGCGGTTTGCGACAGGAAGAGACGATGATGCTGGGTACCCCTGCCGATGTTTTGCGGGAGAAGCGCAACGCCGTCCAAGCTACACGCGGTGAGCGGTTCATCCTGGGTACCGGCTGCGTGCTCCCGATCATTTCCCCCATCGGGAATATTTACGCCACGAAAGAAGAGGTTTGACCCCCCATGAGCCAGCCCCGCATCATCGCCGGCACTGCTAAAGGGACGCGTCTTCGCGTGGTCCCCGGTGATATCACCCGCCCCATCACCGATAAGGTGAAGGGAGCGCTGTTCAATATCCTCGGAGGCGATATCGAGGAATGCAAATTCCTGGATCTGTTTGGCGGGACCGGAAGCGTCGGGCTCGAAGCGCTCAGCCGCGGCGCGGAATACGCCGTTTTCATTGAAAAAAACCGCTCCGCCTATATGCTCCTGAAAGAGAACATCAAAGCTGCCGGGTTTGAGGAGGACTCAAGCTCCTTCCTCATGGATGCGCTCAAATATCTGCAGAAAGACCCGGATCACCAGTTTGACTACATTTTTGTTGCCCCGCCTCAATATAAGGGAATGTGGTTGGACGCCATGACCCGTCTGGATGCTAATCCTGGCTGGCTGCATCCGCAGGGCACGGTGATTGTCCAGATCGATGTATTGGAGTACGGCGATCTGGCGCTCAACACCCTTGCTGAGGTTGAGCAGCGAAAATACGGCGATACATTGTTGCTATTCTATGAAAAAAAGGAATCCGTAAACAGCCAGAGTTGATTTGCGGATCCACTCCACTGAGATTATCTGACAGCTTACTGAAACTCGATCACCATTTGATCGTGATCGTTGTAAAAGGTATGCCCGTACATCGGAGCATCACCTGGGTGGTATGCCATCACCCTGGGCAGTATGGTATACAGATCTTCCACCATAGGCAGTGTCTGCATCTGCCCGGTAGAAATCCATTCGCACCGCCCCTCCTCCGAATCGATAATCTGACCGTCATGATATTCGCCGCGGAACAGGAAGATGCTGATACCTGTCTCCGGGCTGGCATCGACCATGATATTTCCGCACAGCCACAAATCAATCCCGCTCAAGCCGGTTTCTTCCAGCAATTCCCTGCGGGCCGCGCTGAGAATATCTTCTCCATACTCCACATGCCCGCCAATTCCGTTGTATTTATTGGCCCAGATGCGTTTATTCGGGTTTCCCTTCAGCAGCAAAACTTTTTTATCCTGGATCAAAAAGATCAGCACACGCGGGATTACCCGGTAGCGGTCGCTACTGACACCCTGTTCACTTTTTGGCATACGATCATCCTTTTAAATATAGACGCCAGCCCTGCCAGGGACTGTCCCTGATGACGGCTGGCGTCAACTGTGAGCGATTAAGATTTCAGTACTTTCCAGATGGCGGGCAACTGACCTGCGCTGCCCAGTTTTTCGTTTTTGCCTTCAATAAATTTCGCGTATTCCTTCATGAAGAACTCACCGGGTTTACGGAAATCGAACTGCTCCGGATGATCGCGGAAATACTCGCGGTGGACGCGCGTCCACACCAGGCGTCCGTCCGTATCGATATTCACTTTGGTCACACCCAGCTCCGCGGCTCGCTTGAATTGATCGGCGTCCACGCCTTTTGCGCCTTTCAGCGTGCCACCGGCAGCATTGATGCGCATCACTTCTTCCTGCGGCACCGAACTGCTGCCGTGCATCACCAGCGGAAACAGCGGCAGACGTTTCTGGATTTGCTCCAGTACATCAAAGCGTACACCCTGCGATCCGGCGAATTTGTAAGCACCGTGGCTGGTACCAATGGCACAGGCCAGTGAATCAATCCCTGTTCGCTCCACGAACTCCTTCGCCTGGTCCGGATCGGTCAATTTGGCATCGGCTTCCGCGACGGCCACATGTTCCTCAACCCCGCCCAGTTTACCCAGCTCGGCCTCCACCACAATACCCTTCGCATGGGCTGCATCCACCACAGATTTGGTGACTTTGATATTGGTTTCAAAATCTTCATGGCTTGCATCGATCATCACCGAGCTGTAAAAACCGCTCTCGATCGAATCCATACAGGTTTCCACATCACCGTGATCCAGATGCACCGCAAAAATCGCATCTGGGAATAACCGATCAGCGCCCCGAATCAGCGCTTCCAGCATTGATTTATCGGTATAAGTGCGCGCTCCCTTACTGATCTGAATGATGAAAGGAGCCTGGCTGTTTACATTTCCCCGAAACAAACCCATGGTCTGTTCGAGATTGTTGATATTGTAAGCGCCGATGGCGTATTTGCCATAGGCCAGTTCAAATAGTTTTTTGGTCGTGACGATCATTTTTATCTCCTTTGATGACCTGCATACCCAATAATGAAAGCAGAGAAAATCGACCTTAGCTCAGGAACATGGGTACACCCATAAAATCACGTACGCGCGGGCGGTAATTTTCGATATCGTAATAAGCCGGTACATCCACCCGCTTCTTGCCGGCCATGATCATGCTGATGGGCACAGTTCCATATTTTCCGCCGTGCAGACAAACCATCTTTCCCGTATCATGCCTTGCGATTAACTGAATGGCCAGGTGCCCGAATGAGGAGGCCACCATGCGATCCAGTGAATCCGGTGCCCCGGAACGCATCAAATACGCAATTTGCTGGTACATGATGTTCTCTCCGGTCCGGTTCTTGATCTCCATGGCAACGATTTCACCAATACCCCCTAATTTTCGATGCCCATATGCATCCGCTTCGCCGCTTTCAATGATTTCACCTCCTTCCATCACGGCGCCTTCAGAAATGGTCATAATGGCATAGTTGGACGAATTGTTGCGTTTGTCCTCCATCAGCATATCACACAGTTTTTGAATATTGAAATGCACCTCGGTGATCACCGCTCGATCCACATTGGCAAGGTAGGCAGAAATCAGACTGGTCTCACCGGAATTCCGGCCGAACAGTTCTACCACGCCGATGCGCTCATGCGAGCCCACAGAGGTACGCATGTTGGTGATAAACTCCACGCTGCGTGTAACCGCGGTCGAAAAACCGATGCAGTAATCGGTGCCAAAGACATCGTTGTCCATCGTTTTCGGGATCGCGACGACTGGAAAGCCTTCACGGTGTAAACGGGCTGCATAGCTGAGCGTGTCATCACCGCCAATCGCCACCAGCACACTCAATTCCAGTCTGTCGATCACCTCAAGAATGTGTTCGGTAAAATCATAGGCATCCTTGCCGGGTACTTTCTTGCCTTTGGCAGAATTCCGTAGAAATTCAGGGATATTGCTTTCGGAGACATTTTGCGGATTAGTCCGCGAGGTATGCAAAAAAGTTCCCCCGGAACGGTCAATCGTTCGAACATCTTCACGGGAAAGCTGTCGAACATTTGTTTTTTGCGAGTCCGGATCATCGAGGTTGTAGTTGAGCAGTCCTGCCCATCCGCGCCGGATACCAATTACCTCATAGCCAAGCTCAAGTCCCCCCATTACAACCATTTTCATACAGGGGTTCAAACCTGGAACATCTCCACCTCCGGTTAACACACCGATCTTCTTTTTCATTGTATTGTCTGTAAATTCCTCGTTTTCTCACTATTTATTGATCGAGTTCGTCTCGACTTCAAGATAAGGTAAAGAAAGGCGAATGGCGCAGCCGCGGTTGGGCGATGCATCAACATGGAATGTTCCGTTCATCACCTCAATCCGCTCGCGGATCAGTTTCAAGCCCATTCCATTGCTGCGGCCTGCCTGTTCAGGATCGAACCCTTGCCCATTGTCCTGAACATACAGGCTGAGATTATGCTCATCGACAATAATCTCCACATCCACCTTTAATGTATCCAGCTCGTCTTTGTTGTACTGATAAGCATTTTGCAGCAGTTCTTGCATTGTTCTGAACAGCATGGTTTCCAGGTACTGTTCCAGCCTTTTTTCTTTGCCATGGATGGTAAGGTGAATCTCAATCCCCGCTTGCTCTTTGAACGTCTCAATATACCGTTTGACGGTCGGGAAAAAGCCCAGATCGTCCAGCATCATGGGCCGTAGATTGTAAATATAATCGCGAATCATCTGGAAGGTGTTGACGACTGTGCTCTTCAATGTGGCGAGCTCCTGCCGCGCCACATTTTGATCCAGATCAAAGTACTTTTGCGTGATTTCAGCCTGGATGATCAGGTTGGAGAGCACCTGTGCCGGGCCATCATGGATCTGACGTGACAGCTTCTGCCGCTCGGTTTCCTGCGCGTCGATCACCATTTGCAGGATCGCGCCCGAATCCTTCACTTCATAGCCAAAACTCGAGTCTTGAGCGTCGCGGATCATGATCGCCACCGTCTCCAGCAGCTTTATTGAACCGTTCAAAATTTCGATCTCGCTCTTCAGCTTGTCCGTCTGCCCCCGTACCACCAGCATCATCTGCTGCGAATCGAGCGCTGACCGGTAGGCCTGTTGAAGATCAAGTTTGGCAATCCCGTCCAGATCGGTTTGCATTTTTTGGATCTGTGACATCACCGCTGTATTGCGCCGGATGGCGTTGGTCAGTTCGATTTTGCTCTGCTCATACTGAGCGTTCGTTTCATCCAGCAATTTACGGGTGTCGTTGACCCCGTCATCCAGCAATTTAAGGATCGCGGTAGAGATGTGCTCTTCCGGAAAGAGTATTTTGCTGAGTGACGTTTGCGTCTTCACTATTTTTAATCCCAGATCAGCAGCCTTACTTGAGCAGGTAAACGGAAATATTTTCTCCACCAGCCTGTGGAGAAAATAAGCTATTCGTATTATATATCATTTCAGTTTCTTTCACTATCAACGGATACCAGCCCGGAAACGCAACCAGGTAATCAATTTTGTTAGTTTGCAGATACTGAATCAGTTCAGGCTCATCCCGGATGATGGGGATCACTTCCGGGTTGATCAACCCTGCCAGATCCACAATTGGGTTCCGCGTGAAGTATCCCAGCGCGCCGATGTCGTGCGTGGCGATCTTCGCATCCTCGGGCAGATTCTCGGCCACCCATTGTGCTGCTTTCACCATCTCTGTATTGATAATCGACACATCGTTGGCGTATGTTCTCATCCCCAACAGGCAGAAGGCCGCCTGGACGCCCACTATGCTGATCAACCATGCTTTTTTCACCACAAATTCAATTCGGTTCTGATCACTCATCCTTGAAATCAGATCCATGAAACCTGAAAAGCCAAGCAAAAGATACACCGGAATGACCGGGATGAGATAACGTCCATGTTGATAGGTAACCGGAAGTTGAACAGCGTAAATGCCGATGAAACCGGCCATCCACAGAAAAGCCGCCATTCCCCACCGGTTGCGATCTTTCGCAATCCGATAAAGCTGCCATAGAAATCCCGGTGCCAGAATCGCACCGGCTCCGATGTTGATTTGACCGAACAACCTGAAATATCGGATCACAATCGATTGTTCGCGCAGAACCGCATACTCGATTTGTTTGGCGTACAGCGTATTGGGCCAGATCGATCCGTCCAGGCTGTAATTGAACGCCATGTACAACGCGATAGAAATGGCGGTTCCGACCAGAGCAAACCCCACTGCTTTCCACTTTTGCCGCCAGGGATTGGAATTCCACAACGCCAGAAAGAGCATCGGCCCCAGCATGGTCAGACCATCCGGTCGAATCCAAACCAGCAAGCCGGTAAGCCCGCCGATCAACAGCCAGGGAGGTGTTTGCTTCAACAGCAGATAAAAAATCAGGCAAACCGTCACCACGTACAGGATGGTTTCCATCCCCGACAGGGCAGACCACACCAGGTGCCATTCCATGGCAATCACCAGACCAAACAGGGGCAAGATCCTCTTGTTTTGCGCCGATTGAAAGGTACGCCACAGAGCATCGCATAATATGACGGTCAGGATCAACCCGGCGATGCCCAGGGTAAAAACCCAGACAGTGGGGTCAATCTTCATCCGGTGGCCTGCTGCGAGCAGCATTGTCCACAACGGGGAGGTGGAACCAGCCGCCAGCTCACCGTTCACATACTCCCACCGACCGGTTTCAGCCAGATTGCGAGCAAAGGTCTGGTGGATCCAGGAATCATCCAATGGAAAGCCTGCTCCGCTGACGGTGGAATTCCACAGCAGATATATGGTGCAAATCAGCAGCGTGATGACCGCCAAACCAATCGCACGTTTTACCCGGTTCGAGTTCACCGCTCCCTCCTGATCCGGTAAATCCGTGTATCGGCTACGGTGAACAAATACTCCAACCGCCCGTTTGTGGCCGGACTTTCATACAAATAAAGTAAAGTCGGTACGGTATTTCGGTCAACCGCCGCAATTTCGGCTCCATATCGGTATGCAACTGCCAGCAGCGATTCAACATCGCCGTCAGGCAACACCACAGCAGGCCGCCCCCCCGAAGCGAGGTAGTAGCATGGGGGATTATTGACCACAATCGGAGTTTGCAAATCCGGGAATACCTCCTGAACTGCCTGCTCCACCTCGGTATACGTACGAATACCATCCTGCCAGATCGGCGCGCTGGCATCCGGGCCGATGACCTTCATGCTGAATACAGCTCCGGTGTAACCGGCCAGCAATACGCACAGGAGAATGGCGAAGTTTCGCCAGGCTGCGGGTTTCCAACCCCGGTGGTCGATGCCCCACTGGATCAGCCGATTGAAACCGGCCGGAACCATGCTCCACAAAAACGGTTGAAAGGCTGCGCTGGAATGCAAGAATCCACCGCGGTTGCCGGCAAATGGAAAAATATAGCTCATCAATAGAAATGTACCCAGCCATAACAGGAGCATTGTTTTTACGCTGGTTTGCCGCCGGAATTGCCACATCCCGATGATTGCCAGCGGGAGCAGCAGAATCTCGCCCTCCACCGCCAGCAGGGTCATCAGGTTGCTCCACACCGCCTGGAGGCGGATTTCGAGGATGCTGCTGATACCCGAGTTCCACCATGCGGTGAAATTCAGGCTATCGGCCGGGTATTGAAACATCTGGTTGTAATCGGTCAGCCATAACGTGGCGCTGCCGCCCGGAGGCATGAACGTCCCGTATACGCTCAGGTTACGCACAAACCAGAAACCGGTAACCAGGAGAAATCCGGCCAGACCCAGCAACAAAGCGGGTAAAGCGCCCTGCAAGTTGAATTGCCGGCTCTTTTGCGATTCAGAACGTCTGATGCCTGAAAAAAGAGCATATCCCAACACTCCGGCTGCCCATAAAACCCCATCTGAACGGGTGAGATACAGTACACCGGCTGTAACACCCAAAAGAAGCCAGCGCCACACAATCCGTGAGCCGTTCTGAACCGACGGCTCAATGGAAACCAGTATCCAGAAGAAAATTCCACCCCCCAGCATGAACAATCCCAGTGTGGAGGTGGTGGCTTGAAAAGCCAAGTAAAAACCGGGCAGTAATCCCAATATTCCCGCCAACAAAGTTTCCCGGCGCTTGTTGTAAAAATATCCAGCGATGATAAAGGTGATGATCGGTACGATTGCCGCAGTCAGGATGAATGGAATTTGCGCGAACAGAAATTGTTGATTGTGAAATACCCACATAGTCAAAGCAGCCACCATTGAGGTAAACGGCAGCCAGTAATGATGCGAAGGATGCGGAAGCCCCTGCGGGTAATCCAGATAGTTCCAGAGAATCATCTCTGTGAACCCTTTACCTTCAGCCAGCCGTTGCCCGGTCATGTAATAGTATTCAGCATCCATATAGCCGGGCGCGCGCAACAATAAAGCTGCTCCCCCGGCGATCACCAGCCCGGCCAGGAATAGAAACACGCCTGTCCGTAGGTTCCATCTTTGGGTATTCATCCCCGTTTTCATTTCAGGTAGTGATAGATCAACAAATCCTCATAATTGCGTTGATCGGCGAAGTCGTAATGAGCCTCCAGCCAATCGAGCACCGGGTGCGTCTCCACACCTAAAGAGCGATAATCTTTCAGTGTCCGCTCGAAAACCACGAAGTAAACCTCCTGGTACCCATCTACCGCCTCATCCACCGAAGGTTCAGGGAAAAGACCAATGGCCTGCTGGGTCTGTAAAGCATAGGTATCGTTGGTTGACCCGGGTGCATCCTCCAGGAAAACCTGCCGGATCTCCAGGTGATACACATACGCCGGGAAAAAACTAAGTTTGTTGTCATGCAAAATGACAGCCTCTTCTGTCATCCTGCTGTCGGTCTCACCGATGGCCTTGTTGAAAGGAGACCGCGGAAACCGGTCAAACAGGTACTGGTCCGGAAGAGACAACAGCGCAACACCAGCTACTGTCAATCCGAGCAAGTAGCGGGCCAGCTTTGGCTTCAGTGAAGCCACAACCATCCCACCCAGAGCATAGAAAAACAACATGGAAGTGATAAAGCCGCGCGGTACAAAAATGGGCCGCATGAGATAAGACACTGCAAACAGCAGAATCGGGGTGGTCAGCACCAGTGCGCCGAAAAACCACTTTTGATCGGACGAGATATCAGCTTTGCGGAAGAAAAGAAAAAGAAAAAATACAAGCAGGATCAGGCTGGCCGCCGATACCACCAACAACAGCATGCCGGTTGGATACAATGAACCAATGAAATTCACCGCCCCCTGAACCACCTCGAGTAGACCCGGCTGTTCCGTCCAGAAAGCTGTCTGAATTTTCTGCACCTGCCCAGGCACAAGAAAAATCCACGGCAAAAACAGCAGAACCATCCCCGACTGGGCGATGATGACCTTGCCCAAGAGATGCCACCGTTTCCGCATCAGCAGATACAGATCTGCCACCGGGA
>CAZHMZ010000123.1:11536-12299 GCA_964532655.1 uncultured Anaerolineaceae bacterium | reverse complement strand
CCAAAGTGTACGGCGAGTTTGATATTGAGCCCGGCCGCACCACTTTTGTGTTTGAGCGCTACGCCTACCGCAAGACCGGCGATATCGCCTGACGGCGAAGTGTAGAAATGTAATTTCAACCGGCCGGGTCTCATCGGGGATCCCGGCCGGTTTTTTGCGGCATGATATGGATAAACCCTGCCAGCCGGTTGTGTAAGTTAATTTGCGATGGGAGCATGACCGTTTTCGCAATCTATGCGAAATTGATCGGTGGGTTCCGGGCGGATGTTTTTTCTGGATAATCGGATAGAATGCCGCCCTCCACCCACGCTATGCTAGCTGGTTTTCCCGCTTCGCCCGCGAGTTCGGCTGTTCTGACAGCCGAACTCGCGGGCATTAAATTCTTTCCCCGCCCCTGGCAGGGGCGGGGATAAAGGGGTGGGGTGGCTTTTCCCCGCGTCTCCCATCCCCTCGTTTGGCGATGCCAAACGTCTCCTTCCCTCTGGGAAGGGGAAATTTTAATACAGGCCAGCGTGTGCAGAAGACTGCACACGCTGGCCTGTATGCGGTGAAAACACCTGGGGTGGCCTTTGTTAACTGGGGATTTTATCTTTCTGGCGGGAAGAACAAAAGTGGATGACACAAGTCAATCTGGTTCAATTCCTCTCCGACGGAGGGACGCCATGTGGGCGCGGCGCTCAGCGCCGGAGTGGTTATTCTCCGCCCATGCCAGGGGTGGGGTGTCATCACTCCCGCCTCTCTTGCATTATACTTAGCCATATGC
>CAZHMZ010000123.1:0-11526 GCA_964532655.1 uncultured Anaerolineaceae bacterium | reverse complement strand
GCCCGCGAGTTCGGCTGTCAGAACAGCCGAACTCACGGGCATTAAATTCTTTCCCCGCCCCTGCCAGGGGCGGGGATAAAGGGGTGGGGTGACTGCAAACATTCCCCGCCTCTCTTGCATTATACTTAGCCATATGCCCAAAAAAATTCTCCTCGTCGACGATGATGCCCTCATGCGGCGCAGCCTGGCCTTCAACCTTACCCAGGCCGGTTATCACGCCGTGACGGCTGCCAATGCGGAAGACGCGCTGGCCATGGTGCAGCGAGATGCCCCCGATTTGATCCTGCTGGATATCGGTCTGCCCGGAATGGACGGCCTGGATGCTCTCAAGCAGTTCAAATCGCTGCATGGTCTGCCGGTCATCTTCCTCACCTCCCGCCGCCGGGAGTTGGACGAGGTACTGGGGCTGGAGCTGGGCGCTGATGATTATGTGACCAAACCCTTCGATCTGGATGTCCTGCTGGCCCACATCAAGGCGGTCCTTCGCCGCGCAACGCCGGCGGAAGCCGGAAGTGATCCCCAACCCGTGGAAGCCGGCCCCTTTAAAATCGACCCGCTCTCGCATACGGTGACGGTGGCCGGCAAAACGGTGGATCTCTCTCCGCGCGAATTTGGCCTGCTTTACACGCTGGCCTCTGAGCCCAACCGCGTTTTCTCGGTGGATGAGCTGTTGGGGCGCGTTTGGGGCGCCGAGTTTATTGGGCAGCCGCAGGTTGTGTATGTGCATATCCGCTGGCTGCGCGAAAAAATTGAAGACAATCCGCAGTCACCCCGTTATCTGGTGACCGTTCGCAGCGTGGGCTACAAGCTGGCTCTGGAGGAGTGAGGTATGTTTCGCACTTTGCGCGCCCGTCTGATCCTGAGCCACGTGCTCCCGCTGGTGATCATCCTGCCCCTGCTGGGTTTGGGGATGGTGTACCTGCTCGAGCACAATTTTTTGCTGCCGGAACTGGCTCAAAACCTGCTGGGTGATGCCCGCTTGCTGGGAGAAATCAGCCGCTCGGAATACGAAATCGCCCAAAATCCACTCCTGTTTCAACGAATGATCAGCCGGGTCAAACTGGACCCAGATGTGAAAGTAATGTTTATCAGCAGCCAGGGCCGGCTGCTGTTTTCAAGCGAGAGCTCGGATATCGATCTGCTGGGGACCACCCTGGATGTTCCCGGCCTGACCGAAGCACAGCAGGGGAGTGAAATCGCGCTCACCAACTATTCACTCTTCCGGCTGGAAAATGTGGTGCTGGATGTCTATTCACCGGTGCTCAACCCGCTCGATCAGGTGATCGGCATCGTGCGGCTCACCTATCATGTGGCCAACGTGTATGATCTTCTGATTCGTTTCCGGTTTTTGATCGGATTCGTGCTGCTGCTGGGGCTGGCGCTCAGCCTGATCATCGGCTCTCTTCTCGCGGTGAGCATCGCTCGCCCGGTCCACCAGGTGACTGACGCCATCTACGATCTATCCAGCGGCAAACGCACAGAAGCGCTGGAGGAAAAAGGCCCGGTTGAACTGCGCAAGCAAACCCGCGCGGTGAACTATCTGGTTCACCAGTTGCGCACCATGGATCAGGCTCGCAGACAGTTGCTGGCCAACCTGGTGCATGAGCTGGGTCAGCCGTTGGGTGCGTTGAAATCGGCCATTCAGGCTTTTTCCCACGGAGCCGGTGAGGACCCCGAGCTGCGCCGCGATCTGACACAGGGCATGCAGGAAGAGGTGACCCATTTGCAGCATCTGCTGGATGATCTGGCCCGGCTGTATGACAAAGAACTGGGACCGCTGGAACTCAACCGCACCCCGGTTAACCTGTCGACCTGGCTGCCGGAGGTGCTGCTGCCGTGGAAGTCGGCTGCCATGGAAAAAGAGTTGAACTGGTCTGCCAGTATTGCTGAAAACATGTCGGTCATCCAGGCAGATACCGTGCGGCTGACTCAGATTGTGGGCAACCTGGCCAGTAACGCCATCCGCTATACACCACGCGGGGGCTCCGTCCACATTACCAGCGGAACTGAAGACGGTGGGGTTTTCATCCGTTTCCAGGATACCGGTACCGGCATAGCCCCATCGGAGCAGGAAAAAATCTTCAGCCCGTTCTACCAGGGCGATCAGGGCCGGCGTATCAAACAGGGTATGGGCCTCGGGCTCGGTATCGCCCGCGATCTGGTGGAAGCACACGGCGGCAACATCCATCTGGAAAGCGTGCCCGGGCAGGGAAGCACATTTATCGTGTGGCTGCCGCTGCCTGAAGAAAACGCTGGATAATCTCATCCCCCAGACGGGCAAACCCGTACGGATCCCAATCAAACCTCATTTTCTCATTTTGATCAGCATTTAAAGTTTCCTTAAGCTTCCCTTATCCTTTTCATAAAGATAAGCGGGGAAGAGATGGCGTACACTACAGAAACTCAATCCTTGTACTGTCCGAAAGGGTGCAGGGTAATTTGAAAATAACGTGTAGGAGTAACGATTGTGATGAAAAGTAAAATGAACAAAAAATTATGGATACCGGCGCTCCTGCTGATTGGTTTACTGGGCACTTCATGCAGCGCGCTCAATTCCGCTGCGGATAACCTTAACAAGCTGCTTCCGGGTGGTACAAATGTGGTAGGGCAGGCTGCCACAACCGAAGACGTGGCTCAGGCTCAGGAAGTCACTCAGACAGACACAGCTCCCGACCAAACACAGGCTGTGGAAGCCACACCAGCACAACCGGTGGTGGTGGCTGACAGTTCATTGACGGCCTATCAGGATGCCCTCACCCAGATTTATGAAGGCGTAAGCCCCTCTGTGGTGAGCATTACGGCGGTTGGGAACCAGGGTGCCGGGCAGGGATCCGGTTTTGTGTGGGATAGTGAAGGCCATATCGTCACCAACCATCATGTGATTGACGGTGCTCAGGACGTAACGGTTGAATTTCAGGACGGCACGATTGTCAACGCTGATATTGTTGGATCCGATGTATACAGTGATCTGGCCGTACTGAAGGTGGACGTTTCAGCGGACTTCCTCCAACCCGTGCAGATGGCCGATTCCGATCAGATTAAGGTGGGGCAGCTTGCCATCGCCATTGGCAACCCGTATGCCCTTGAAAATACCATGACGGTTGGTATCGTCAGCGCCATCGGCCGCAGCATCGCGGCAGGCAACCCCAATTTCTCGGGTTCCTCCTATTCCATTCCGGATATCATTCAAACGGATGCACCCATCAACCCGGGCAACTCCGGCGGCGTGCTGGTTAACAATACCGGACAGGTGATCGGCGTCACCAATGCCATTGAATCGGCTACCGGGGCGAACGCGGGTATCGGATTTGCCATCCCGGCCAACATCGTCAAAATGGTAGTACCCGGCCTGATTGAAAATGGCAGTTATGATCACCCGTATCTGGGCATTTCAGGCACAGCCCTGTACCCCGATCTGGCAACGCAGATGAATCTGGATCCCGAGCAGCGTGGTGCGCTGGTGGTGGAAGTAACCCCTGACAGCCCGGCTGATCAGGCTGGTCTGAAAGGAAGCCAGAGTCAGGTAACCGTTAACGGCGAGCAGGTATTATCCGGCGGCGATGTGATCACGGCCATTGAAGGCCAGCCGGTACAGAGTATGGATGATTTGATTTCTTACCTGTACAGCCGCACCCAGGTTGACCAGACCATCACCCTCACTGTTCTGCGCGATGGCAAAGAGACGGATGTTGAAGTTACACTGGCAGCCCGCCCTCCCATGGAAGCAGGCCAAATGCCCATTGTGCAACAGCCGATGAGTGAAGGCGCATTTCTGGGCGTCACCGGTATCGATATGACGCCTGAAATCGCAACAGCCATGGAGTTGTCCGAAGATCAAACCGGTGTACTGATCCAGCAGATTGAAAAGGGCAGCCCGGCCGAAGACTTCGGTCTGCAGGCTGGCACCGAAGAGGTGAACCTGAACGGCCAAACCGTTTTGATTGGCGGCGATATCATCGTCCAATTCAACGATGTTGAAATCAACGGCATCATGGATCTGGCAGAGGGGATCTATTCAGCCCGGCCTGGCGACCAGGTAACTCTGTCCGTCTTGCGTGATGGTGAAACCATTCAATTGGAAGGCTCGTTGGGTGGAAGTTAATAACTATATCTGTGATGACCCACAAGGGTCCCATTTTTTCTCCTTGAAAACGGCCCCCGGAGCAGTCACTTCGGGGGTCGCGGCTTTAAGAGCGAAAAACCCAAGGGGCTGTCTTTTTACAGACAGCCCCTTGAAAAATTAATGGAATCCAGCTCGCTCTTTAGCCTTTTTTCAAGACCAGCATGCCGGTACCGGTTTCAGATACCTTGTAACCTTTGGGCACTGCATCCAGTGCGCCTTTTTCTTCTTTGGAGAAGAAATAAAGGTATGAGGTACCCCCGCTTTTCAACTTCCGCTCTTTTGCATGCAGGAAGTATGATTGGCCTTTCGAATTGGTGTGCTTGTATGCCATTTGTTAATTCCTTTCGCAATGTGATTACGTCCAAGGCATCGCTACCTCAATATGAGTTTACCATATCCATTCTCATATGGTGTCGAGGCAGTGCCATTAAAATTTTACTCCATTGCGTAAAAAACAAGGCTTACCGTATATAATTAGGCTGAATGAAAAGGTATTTTTGGGGACTTCTCTTACTGGTGTCAATCGCGTTGTGGGGCTGTGGTTCCAATCAGGCCTCCCAACCGAATGACGGCACAGATACGGCGGCCAGTACTTCATCCACATATATTGAAAATAAAGGCTCCGATACCATGGTGAACCTGGCCTTGGCCTGGGCGGAGAAATATCAGTCTGAAAATCCCAACATTCGTATCTCGGTCACCGGTGGGGGTTCCGGAACCGGCATCACGGCCCTCAAAACCAATACCGTCGACATTGCCAACGCCTCCCGGCAGATCAAACCGGAAGAAAAGCAAGAAATTACCGCCCAGGGAGTTGAGGCGGTTGAGTTTGTGGTGGCGCGCGACGCCATCGCGGTAATCGTCAACAAGAACAATCCCATTGACCGGCTCACCCTGCAGCAGGTTTCCGATATCTACACCGGCAGGATCAATAACTGGAGCGAACTGGGCGGCGATGACCGCCCCGTTGTGCGCACCTCACGTGAAACCAATTCCGGTACGCATGTGTTCTTTCTGGAAGAGGTGGTGCGGCTGGGGAACAGTGAAGATAAAACCATCTTCTCCTCAGACACGCTGCTGTTGCCCTCTTCAGAGGGGATTATCGCCGAGGTACGCGACAATCCCAACGCAATTGGCTATGACGGGCTGGGATATATCACCCCGGATGTAAAGGTGATTGCCCTGGCAGCCGACCCATCCGCGGACTACATCACGCCGTCGGTTGACACCGTTGTGAACGGTTCTTACCCTATTGCCCGCGATCTTTACCTGTACACGCGCGGTGAGCCACAGGGTGAGGTGAAACGCTATCTTGACTGGATTTTTTCCGCCGAAGCACAGCAAATCGTCGGCGATCTGGGATTTGTGCCTGTGGGCGCGGAAGGGAAATAGGCGGCATGTTCACCCGGCGTAAAACTCTCGGCGAACTCATCATCACCCGCGTCATCCAGGCGGCCGGTTATCTGAGCATTCTGTTTGTGGCATTGATCTTTCTGTTCCTCCTCCGTGAAGGCCTGCCGGCCCTGCAAAAGGTGGAGCTGAAAACGCTGTTCGGCACACGCTGGTACCCGATTGAAGAATACTTCGGGCTGCTGCCGTTGATTTTTGGGTCATTAACCGTCACCATCGGCGCGATCCTGATCGCTGTTCCGCTGGGTGTACTGACGGCTGTGTTCATTTCCGAGGTGGCGCCTTCATGGGCCAACCAGATTCTCAAACCCATCATTGAAATCCTGGCGGGCATCCCCTCGGTAGTACTGGGGTTCATTGGCATCCTGGTGCTGGCTCCGTTCCTGCGTACCGGGCTAAACCTGCCCACCGGCCTCACCGCGCTGGCCGGCTGCATCCTGCTGGGATGGGGCGCCATCCCCACCATCGTATCCATCGCCGAGGATGCGCTGAACGCCGTGCCGCCTTCCTACCGGCAGGGTGCTCTGGCGTTGGGTGCCACACGCTGGCAGACCATCTGGGGTGTCACCTTCCCGGCAGCCCGTTCGGGGATCATCACCGCCATCATGCTGGGCATCGGCCGCGTTATCGGTGAAACGATGACCGTGATGATGGTGACCGGTAACGCTCCCACTATGCCGGCCGGGCTGCGATCGTTTATCATGCCCATCCGCACCATGACCGCCACCATCGCCGCTGAAATGGGCGAAGTGGCTGCCGGCAGCACCCATTACCAGGTGCTGTTTTTTATCGGGCTGCTGTTATTCCTGTTCTCACTGGCCATCAACATTGCCGCCTTCATGGTCAGCCTGCGGCGGGTAAAACGCCAGGAAAGGCTGCTGTCATGAGCAGGTCACAGCACCCGTTTGGTACGCCTGCCGACGATACAGCCCCTCGCCGGCGATCCCTGCTCAACCCGCAGGGTCAACAGCGTCTCGGTTTTGGGCTGCTGATCCTGGTAGCGATCATCACGGTGGCCCCTATTCTGGCTCTGCTGGTCTACATTTTTGTAAAAGGAGCTCTTGCCATCAGTTGGGAATTCCTCACCAGCATGCCGCGCAACGGCATGCGCGAGGGCGGGATATTCCCGGCCATTGTCGGCACGCTGCTGCTCACCGCCGGTACCGCTTTGTTCTCGGTGCCTCCAGGCATTGCCGCGGCCATCTACCTGGCCGAGTACGCGCGCGATACCGCCGTCACCCGCGCCATCCGCGTGGCCATGATCAATCTGTCCGGTATCCCATCGGTGGTGTATGGGCTGTTCGGGCTGGGGATTTTTGTGGTATTTCTCAACTTTGGCACCAGCATTCTGGCGGCTTCGCTGACGCTTTCCATCATGACCCTTCCGGTCATCATCAGCACCACTGAAGAGGCGCTGCGGGCGGTGCCCTCGGCGTTCACACCGGTGAGCATCTCGCTGGGCGCCTCACACTGGCAGACTATTTGGCGCATCAAGCTGCCGCAAAGCCTGCCCGGCATTATCACCGGCATCATCTTGGGTCTGGAGCGGGCCGCCGGTGAAACGGCTCCCATCCTGTTCACCGGCGCGGCCTTCTTCCTGCCGCAACTGCCCAATTCACCGTTTGACGCCACCATGGCGCTGCCCTATCACCTGTTTGTCATCTCCACCCAGGTGCCGGGTATGTCGATCCAAATCCAGTACGGCACCGTGCTGGTGCTGCTGGTGTTTGTGCTGGGCATGAACCTGCTGGCTACCATCATCCGGCAGCGCGCCCGCGCCAGAAGGCAGTGGTGAGGCAGCCGTGACCGAGATCATCATCGAACACCTGACCGTGCGTTATTCAGACGGCTACGAGAGCCTGCGCGATATCAATATGCAGATGCGCAGCAATGCCATCAATGTGTTGTTTGGACCGGCCGGCGGCGGGAAATCGACTTTGCTGCGCACCATGAACCGCCTGAACGATCTGGCGGATGTATCCGAGGTTTCCGGCCGCATTCTGCTCAACGGGGTTAATATTCTTGAAAGCAGCGTGGATGTGATCGATTTGCGCCGGAAGGTGGGCATTTTGTTCTCCCGGCCCATCCCGCTGCCGCTGTCGATCTACGAAAACGTCTGCTACGGGCTGCGCATGGCCGGAATCCGAAAAAAGAGCGTGCTGGACGAAGCGGTGGAGTGGAGCCTGCGCATGGCCGTGCTGTGGGATGAGATCCATGACCGGCTGAACGACCCGGCCAACGCTCTCTCCGGCGGGCAGCAGCAGCGTTTATGCCTGGCGCGCACACTGGCGCTCAAACCGGAGATTGTCATGCTGGATGAGCCCACCTCCGCGCTTGACCCGGTCTCGACGGCGCGCATCGAAAGCCTGCTGATGGAGCTGAAGCAGCAGTTCACCATCATTCTGGCGCCGCACAACACGCAGCAGGCCGCCCGCATGGCCGATTTCGCCGGGTTCTTCCTGCAAGGCGAACTGATCGAGACCGGCGATACCAGCATTTTTACCAATCCGCGTGATCAACGCACTCAGGAATATATCGAAGGCCGTTTTGGATAACCGCTGAGTTGGGTTAGCGGGAAAGAGGCGCTTTTGATCAAACGCTGGCTGTTTTTCAACCTGGCCTACTTTCGCCATCCGCGCTGGGAGACCAATCTGGTGCCGCCTGAAGTGATCCAATATGCAGAAGGTCACACCCCAAGCCGGGCACTGGATCTGGGCTGCGGCAGCGGGTTGAACAGCCTGTATCTGGCCGAACAGGGTTGGACAGTGGATGGGATCGACTTTTCACTTCACGGCATTCTGAAGGCCCGCCAGAGGACACGGCGTGCCAACGGCGATGCCGGTTCACGCGTGCGTTTTCACGTCGGAAACGCCGCCCGCCTGGAAAAAGTTTCGCTCCACCCGCCCTTTGATCTGGTGCTGGATATCGGCTGTCTGCACGGTTTAGGCAGCGAGAATGCTGCCCGCGCCTGCGCCGCCAGTGTGATCCGTCTGCTCAAACCCGGCGGTGACTATCTGCTGTACGCCCACCACGCCGATATAAATGGGTATCCCCCGCATGGGCTGAATCTGGCCTGGGTGCAGAAGCTGTTCACCCCGGCTCTTGAGTTGATGGAGTACCGCCCCGGTGATGAACAGCATCAACCCCCTGAACGCAAAGCGGCCTGGTACTTTTTGCGTAAGCCCGTCGCGTAACACCTGCTTGTCTCAGCGGCGTTATAATTTGTCTGTAATCACTCTTTCCAAGGATCACCTCATGAGTTCTCTGCTCCGGTTCGGTTTGGATACCCCTGAATGCGATCTGCGAACTGCCATTGTGGAAGCGGGCCAGATCGCCTATACGCAAGGATTGCTGTGCGCTTCCGACGGCAATCTGTCGATCCGACTGCCGGATGGGAACATCCTGATCACACCCTCAGGTGTGGGCAAGGGCCGCCTTTCGCCGGAGGACCTGTTGGTGATTGACCCGGACGGCCGAATGCTCAAACCGGCCGCCGACGCGAGCCTGCGCGCTACCTCGGAGCTGCCCATGCATCTTGAGGTATACCGCCGACGTCCTGATGTACGCGCGGTGTTGCACGCTCACCCACCCTATGCCACCGCTTTGACCGCTGTTTATGATCACTTTCGGTTGGATATTTTGCCTGAAATGGCCGCTTTGCTGGGCGATATCCCCATCACTGAGCTGGCCATGCCGTCTTCCGGTGAGACCGCTGCGGTGATCCACGATCTGATCATTACCCACGACGCGCTGATGATCCGTCAACACGGCAGCCTGACGGTGGGGAAGAATCTGGAAGAGGCGCTGATCCACCTGGAGCGGCTGGAATATATCGCCAGGGTGATCCTGATCGCCGAGACCGCCGCCGGGGCCAACCCAGCCGGAAACGGTTTACGCGCCCTGCCGCCTGAAATGCTGGCCCGTCTGGAGAGTATGCACCGGCAGCTTCAAGCCAGCCGCTGATCCATCAGCTTTTTCAGCGCTTTGAAAAATCCATCACAAACGGCTGGGTAAACGTCAGCAGCGTAAAGCCCATTTTTTCCAGAATCGGGCGACTCATCGGGCTGGCATCCACTGCCAGATAGCGCACCCCGCGCTCTCTGGCTTCACGGGCACGCGCCCTCACCAGCGCGGTATACAACCCCCTGCCGCGCCACGCGGGGATGGTGGCGCCGCCAAACAGCTCGCCAAACTGGCGGTCAGGGTGATAGTACACCCAGGCGCTGCTGGCCGGTTGACCGTCTCCATACGCCACGTACACGCTGAGTTTGTCAGGCATCTCCTGCAGGTCGGCGGTGAGCATCTCATGCAGATCATCAAACGGCTCACCCCATACCACCTTTTCAATGGCGGTTACATCCGCCAGGTTGGCTGGGTCAGTGATCCGGCGCACATCAGCCGTTATCGGTTCCCAGAAGGTTTGCGGTAGCGCATCCACATCCATCACCAGCAGCGCTTCAAGCTCCTCAGGCACAAAACCGTGCTCCAGCAGACGTTCTTTCAGATTGGGCGGGGTATCGTGGTCATAGACTTTCCACTCAAATCGGGCACCCTTCTGCTGATAAAAGTCAATCATGGCCCGGATTTCATCGTCGATGGTATTTTCGTCCAAGCGGGTGTAGATCACCCAACCGTTGGGTGGGCCGGGAGGCAGGCTGGTGAAAAAGGTGAGACCCGGCTTCCGGTTGAGGGTTCCCCGTTCAGCGGGTGCGTCCAAGCGCATTTCCTGATCGTATAACGCTAAGATGGCTTGTGGATCCATGTAAAATCTCCTTATAGAGAATCATAGCAAAAAATGTATGATTCATCCTGGGGTGTGAAGCGGACAAGAGGGTAGATGTGATCGATTGGCTTTCCTGATGGACGACCACGCGCCAGTATTTGCCTCTATGTGTCATTTCTCCGCGTCCGGATCACCGCCTGGGGCATACAATTACGTTTCCAGATAAGGAACCGTCATTATCTTCCCTGGTTCGGCGCACACTGTGCGCCGCTACGGATACGATGGACAGGCTGTTGTGTGGACCGTCTAAGTGTAAGAATCCCACCTCAAATGTCATTTCGCAGGGTCAGACTGCCGCAGGCAGCCTGACGCGGAGAAATCCACCCAAGATCTGCTCTTCACACGTTTCCATATATGGAACCGTGAGCATCTGCCCCGGTTCGGCGCACACTGTGCGCCGCTACGGACACGATGAACGAAAAACCATCTCCCATGTCATCACGCCACACCTCTAGCTCATCGGTGGGTTCCGGGCGGATCGGCTTACCTTCTTATAAATTGTTCTTCCGCCCTCCACCCACCCTATGCAAATTTCTTGATCCCATAGGGTGGGTGGAGGGGCCTCATTAATCATCATTGAACAGTTTCACTTGCGGCCCCGGAACCCACCAATCTACCAGCCCATGATTGAATCACTGGTGATCGAGGAATCTTTTCATAAAACCGCTTTCCTGTGATAACTCACCTGGCCCAATCCCATTCTCCCCCAAAGAATGTACCGGGCACGGAGTACGCTCACAGGGTCTGTTATTGCGAACCTAAAAATCATATAATGGATTTATCCGAAATCAATCATCCTTATACAACATTTTCCCTGTCACTGGAGGTCAACCATGAACGAAGTGCTTGGTACGGTGGGCTGTATTGTGGCTGTTATTGCCGTGGGAGTGCTGCTGCTCCTCCTGCGTACTGCTGTGGTGCTGATATACCAATATCAACGCGGTGTGGTATTCACATTGGGGAAATTTCAGGGCGTTCGTGAGCCGGGATTGACGTTTATCATCCCGTTTATCCAGCGCCTCATCAAGGTGGATATGCGCCTGCAAACCGCCGAGATCCCGCGCCAGGAAGTGATGACCAAAGATAACATCCCCATGCTGGTAAATGCGGTGGTGTATTTCCGTGTGGTCAGCCCGGAAGATGTGATCATCAAGATCCAGGATTACGCCTTTGCCATCCGGCAGTACACCCAGGCTGCCCTGCGCGATGT
>CAZHMZ010000122.1:0-12330 GCA_964532655.1 uncultured Anaerolineaceae bacterium | reverse complement strand
TAGTAATTGTGACAGAAAGGCATACCGGTATGTCGAAAATACCTCGTTCAGAAATTACGCCTGAAGAACTATATCGTTCCAGGCGAAGGTTTATCAAAAACGCCACCGTTTCTGCGGCGGTGGCAGCATTTCTGGCGGCCTGCCGTGTGAATGGTATCGGCACCGAAACCGCCGTAAACGATGTACCCGTCCCACAGGTGGCTGACGGTCAGGTGACCGCCCAACCCAACGACACCTGGAACCCCCAGGATGATCCGCTCACCGATTACGAGAGTATCACCCATTACAACAACTATTACGAGTTCTCCACCGACAAGGTGCGTGTTTCCGAACTGGCCGCCGATTATCCCATCGATCCGTGGCAGGTGGAGGTGAGCGGGCTGGTGGATAACCCCCGCACGTATACCACCGAAGATCTACTGGCGTTTGGTCAGGAAGAGCGCATCTACCGCTTACGCTGCGTGGAAGCCTGGTCGATGGTCATCCCGTGGATGGGCTTTCCGCTCTCGCGGCTGCTGGAGGAAGTGCAGCCCAAAAGCGAAGCAAAGTTCATCCAGTTCACCACCGCCTACGATCCCGATCAGATGCCCGGCACCAGTTATCCGTTCCCGTGGCCTTACCGCGAAGGGCTGCGTATCGATGAAGCCATGCATGACCTCACCATCCTGGCTACCGGCTTGTACGGCAAGTCACTGCTGCCGCAAAATGGCGCTCCGGTGCGGCTGGTGGTGCCGTGGAAATACGGCTTTAAAAGCATCAAGTCCATCGTCAAGATCGAACTGGTCACAGAAATGCCCACCTCGTTATGGTCAGCGGTTGCCCCGGATGAATACGGGTTTTACGCCAACGTCAACCCCAATGTAAATCATCCCCGCTGGTCACAGGCCACCGAGCGGCGTATCGGCGAAAACGGCCGCCGCGAAACCCTGATGTTCAACGGGTATGAAGATGAAGTCGCTTCGCTGTACGAAGGCATGGATTTGAAAGAGTGGTATTAAAGCGCTTTCAGTTCAGCCTGTTCCAGATCCTCGTCCACCTGGCGTCGCTGACCCCGCTGGCCGTGGCGATTTTTGATTTTCTCACCGATCCATCCTTTTCAGGCAACGTGCAACGTCTGGAGTTTCGCACCGGCCGACTGGCCATCATCTGGCTGATCCTGTCCCTTGTCGGCAGTCCGCTCTACTGGTTGACCGGTTATTACGAGTTCTTCAAAGCCCGCAAACCGCTGGGGCGTTATGCCTTCCTGTATACATTCCTGCATTTTCTCGCCTTTCTCGCCCTCGATTACGCCTGGGATGTTCGCCTGATCCTGCTCAGTTTGGGCGGTACGCTGTACCTTCTGGTAGGCGTGATCGCCTTCATTATCTTGCTGTTGATGGCAATCACCTCCAACCCGCAATCACAGGCCTTCCTGAAAAAGAACTGGGATCGCCTGCATCGATTCGTTTATCTGGCCGCGGCGCTGAGTGTTTTGCATTACTTCCTGATCGAAAAATCGGATATTCGCTGGCCGCTGATCGCTTCTGCCATCCTGGGCCTCCTGCTGCTGGTCCGGCTGCCTCCCATCCGCGAAAGAATCACCCTCCATAAACCCGTGAAAAAGGTAACCATCAGTACCCGAACGCGAAAAGCCTCGTGATACAATGAAATTGAAAGCATGACAACGGGCATTGGAGATGGGGAATGGAAATCAGGCTGACGGAAAGCCAGCAGGCAGTACTCGACTCGGCAGGCACATCATCCATATTTCTTGAAGGGCCGCCCGGCAGCGGAAAATCGACCGTTGCGGCTGCTTTCACCCGCCGTCTGGCAGAACAAGGCGTACCGGCCCAAAACATCCTCATCCTGCTTCCGCAGCGTACCCTGGCAGAGCCTTTTTACCAGGTAGTGCATTCCACCACCTTCCAGTCAGGCGGTATTCCGCAAATTGTCACTCTCAGCGGGCTGTCACGCCGTATGGTTACCCTATACTGGCCGGTGATCGCCACGAGCGCCGGTTTTCAAAAGCCCGATCAGCCGCCCCGCTTTCTCAACCATGAAACCTCTCAGTTTTACACCGCGCTGGTGGTCCGCCCCCTGCTGGAGAAGGGATTTTTTGATTCAGTCACCCTGCCACCCTCGCGTCTCTATACGCAAATCCTGAATAACCTCAGCAAGTCCGCCACCACCGGCATTCCCTACACCGAGATCGGCGAACGTCTGAAGAGCGCATGGAGCGGCCGCCCGGAGCAACTGCGCGTATATGATGAGGTGCAGATCTGCATCAATAATTTCAGGCAATACTGCCTGGATAACAACCTGCTCGATTTCTCGCTGACCGTGGAGACCTTTCGGCGCCAGTTATGGGATTCAGCACCGTTTCGCGATTATTTCTACCAGCAGTTCCGCTGCCTGATTTATGACAACATGGAAGAGGACGTGCCGGTCACGCATGATCTGGTGCGAGAATGGCTGCCGCACATGGATCAGTCTTTCCTTGTATACGATACCGGCGGCGGATATCGGGTTTTCTTGGGCGCAGATGCAGAATCAGCCTACACCCTCAAACAGGAGTGCCCGGTTCAGCAAACCCTGAGCGATTCATTTGTGAAGTCACCCGAGGTGGCGCATTTGCAGCAACAGCTTTCCAATGTGATGCTCGCCGAGCCATCGAAGCCAGATTCTGCCATGGTACAGGCGGCGCTGCGCGTGGAAACACGCAAGTACTACCCAGAAATGATCGATTGGGTGGGCCGGGAGGTCAACCGCCTGATTCGCGAGGAAGGCGTCTCACCGGATCAAATCTGCATTGTTTCGCCGTTTTTGAGCGATGCCCTCCGTTTTGAACTGTCCATCCAGTTTGAGGATCTGAAGATACCCTTCGCCACCCACCGCCCCTCCCGCAGCATCAAAGAGGAAGCCGCAGCCGGGTGTTTGATCACGCTCACCAAACTGCTGCATCCCGAATGGCGCATGCCCATCTCCATCTTTGAATTTCGAAGCATGCTCATGCAGGCCATCACAGGTTTTGATCTCATCCGCGCCGACGTGCTGACCAACATCATCTACCGGGCTGCTGTTTCCAGCCAGGACATGCCGCTGTTCAACGATCTGCCCATCTCCACCCAGGACCGCATCTCGTTTGTGATCGGCGAGCGCTATGATCAGTTGCGTGAGTTCATCCAGCAGTACCGCGATTCCGAAAAACCGCCGTTGGATACGCTGCTCACCATTCTGTTCAGCGAGCTGCTCTCCAGACCGGGCTTTGGGTTTCACGCCAATCTGGATGCCGCGGCGACCATATCGCATTTGATCGAATCCTACAACAGTTTTTACCACGTGTATGTTGAGTCGCTGGGCGGGCAAACCGAGCTGGCCGAACCGGAATCCACCTTCATCGACACGATCCAGCAGGGTGTGCTGCCGGCTCAATATCTCGATTCCGCTGAAGATACCGAACGGGCGGTGTTTCTTTCACCGGCGCACTCCTTCCTCATGGCCAATCGTCCGGTGGATTATCAGTTCTGGCTCGACATCGGCAGCATCGGCTGGTGGCAGACGCTGAACCAGCCGCTTACCCAGCCGTATGTGCTCAGCCGTGATTGGGATCCAACCAAAAAATGGACCGACAGTGATGAATTCGAGACCAGCAACACCGGCATGTACCGCATCATCAACGGCCTGCTCAACCGCTGCGGCAGGCAGGTGACCGCCTGTATCGTCGAAATCGATGAACAGGGCAACGAACAACGCGGGCCGCTGTTGAAGGTAATTCAGGGTCTGCTGCGTTCGGCTGCCCGTGCTGGCATGGCTGATGACGAAGCTGACATCGATGAAGAAGAAGGATAATCCGCCATGACCCAGTTCACTCCGCGCCCGGCTCAGAAACGCATCCTCGAATACACCCGCGGCATGATGGGCATTAAGGCTGTTCCCGGCAGCGGAAAAACTCATACACTCTCCTATCTGGCATCCAAACTTCTCCTGTCCGATTTGATCCGGGAAGATCAGGAGATCTTGATCGTCACGCTGGTCAATTCGGCGGTTGAGAATTTCTCTACACGCATCGCGGGCTTCATCAAATCGTTCGGGCTGCTACCCAACACCGGTTATCGCGTGCGCACTCTGCACGGTCTGGCCCATGAGATTGTGCGGGAACGCCCCACGCTGGTTGGTTTATCAGACGATTTTCAGATCCTGGATGAGCGTGAAAGCTCTTTGATTCTCAACAACATTGTGTCCAACTGGGTGCATGTTCACCCGGAATTCATTGACCTCTATACGCACCCGGAACAAAACACCTCCCACAACTTTAATCTGATCAAGAACTTTGAATTTACGCTGGTGGATACGGCTACCAGCTTCATCCGCAAGGCCAAAGACGAACAGCAGACCCCTGACAATCTGCGTCGTCTTTTGGAGGACCTGGGTGCATCTCATGAATTGCTGGACTTCGGCATCTCCATTTATGAAGAGTATCATCGCGCCCTGCACTACCGCAGCGCCATTGATTTTGATGATCTGATCCGTCTGGCGTTGTACGCGCTGGAAAGCGATCCGGAATACCTGGAGCGCCTGCGTTACCGCTGGCCATATATCCTGGAAGACGAGGCGCAGGATAGCAGCCGCCTGCAGGAGATGATCCTCAACAGGCTGGCCGGCCCCACTGGTAACTGGGTTCGCGTGGGTGACCCCAATCAGGCCATTTTTGAAACCTTCACCACCGCTCATCCCCGCTACCTGCTGAACTTCATCAGCCGGCCGGATGTGATTTCTGAGGAGCTTCCCAATTCAGGCCGCTCCACCGCCAGCATCATCAGCCTGGCCAATCACCTGATCGAATGGTCACGAAGTGATGAAAATCCCAACCCCGATCTGCGTGAGACACTCACCCTCCCGCTGATCGATCCGGCTCCGCCCAACGACCCGCAGCCTAATCCGCCGGACCGGCCGGACCGGATTTTCCTTTATCAGCAGGCGCTCGAACCGGATAAGGAGCTGCAGGTGATCGCCAAATCACTGTCCACCTGGCTGCCGGAAAACCAGGATAAAACGGTAGCCATTCTGGTTCCTCGCAATGAACGCGGGGTGAAGATGGTGGATGCGCTGAAGGCTTACCAGATCGAGCCGGTGGAGCTGCTGCGCAGCAGCCTCTCCACGCGCCAGACCGCCGACATTTTGGCTGCTATCTTGCAGCATCTGGCGGAACCCAATGTACGCCGTCACCTGGTTGAAGTCTACCGAAAGATCAGCGCGTTCGAGGATGATCCGAAAAAAGACACCATCGTCCCCAAAGTGACGCAGATTCTGCGGGATTGCCCTTACCCCGAGCAGTTGCTGTGGCCGTTGAACCGTGAAGCCTGGTTGGAGCTGCTGCCTGAGCAGGATGGCCCGGTGGTGGAGGAGATGGACGCCTTCTGCGCCATGATCCGCAAATGGCACAAAGCCGCCCTGCTGCCGGTGGATCAACTCATCCTGACCATATCGCAGAATCTATTCCGCCACCCCATCGATCTGGCTTTGGGTCACAAACTGGCCATTCTGATGTCGACGGCGGCCGGAAATCACCCCGAGTGGGCGCTGCCGCAGTTTTCGCACGAGCTGCAGGAGATCGCCAACAACCGCAGAAAGTTTGTGGGGTTCAGTACCGAAGATGTGGGTTTCGATCCGGCCCTGCACAAAGGCAAAGTGGTGGTCAGCACAATCCACAAGGCCAAAGGATTGGAGTGGGACCGCATCTATCTGTTATCTGTCAACCAGTATGATTTCCCCTTTGGCATGCCGGGCGACCAGTACATTGGCGAGAAATGGTTTGTCCGGGGGCATATGAACCTGCAGGAAGAAACACTGGACAAACTGACCGCCCTGATCGATCAGGATCGGGGCAGCCTGTACATGGAAGAAGGCGAAGCCACCCTGGCTGCTCGAACCGGCTATGCCCAGGAAAGGCTGCGGCTATTCTTCGTCGGCATCACCCGCGCCAGATCAGAGCTCGTCATCACATGGAATACCGGAAAATCGGGTGACAATCAACCATCGTTACCTCTGATGGAACTCATTCGCTTCTGGCAGCAAAGGCAAACCCATAATGAGTAACTTTTCTTTTTCACAAAGCAGTTTGCAGGATTTTGTTGATTGTCCCAGACGGTTTGAGCTCCGTTATCTTCAAAAGGTTCGCTGGCCGGGGTACATCAAAGACCAACCGGCAGATCTGCGCAGATCAATGGAACTGGGCAACCAGTTCCACTTATTTTGCCAGCAGGTCTTTTCCGGAGTACCCGATACCTTGATTCGGCAGTCTATTCATGACCTCGCCCTACAGGAATGGTGGGAAAACTTCAGTGTCTGGCGCAAAGATTGGCTGAAGGATGGCCAGTTTTTTCCGGAAATCACCCTGCACACGCACATCGCCGGGCAAAGGGTACTGGCAAAATATGATCTGATTGCGGTACAGAGTTCAGGCCTCCAAATCTATGACTGGAAAACATCTCCCGCCCGAACACCGCGTTTATGGCTGAGGCAAAAAATACAGACAATCCTGTATCCGCTGCTGATGTGTCTGGCAGGGCAGAATATCTCCTCCGGATTAGCCGCACCGGCTCCGGAGAGCGTCATGATGACGTACTGGTTTGCCAATCACCCTTCTGATCCCGAGATCCTGCCTTACTCCTCCATCCAGTATGAGGATGACCTGCAGTACATCACCAACCTGATCACTCGCATCAAAGACACACTGCCGGGCGAATTCTATATGACCGACGATGAAAAAACCTGCCGTTACTGCACCTACTGCTCGCTGTGTGAGCGACCGGTTCAGGGGGCAAACACTGCCCCGGATGCAGAGCTGTCTTTTGAATCGGCGCTGGAGGCTCTTGCGGCCGCATTTGAAACCCAATTGGAAGAGTCAGCCCCGGTATGGTAACACAGCAGCCGCCTGAATGGGATCTGCCTGATCCCGTACAGATCGACAGAGAGTTTCTATCCGCCTTTTCCGATTACCCGGTTATCGCGGAAGTGTTGCACCGGCGTGGCTATACGACGTTAAGTGACGCTCAGGCATTTTTGGATGATGCGAACCGCCCACCGGCTGATCCGTTTGATTTCCCTCAAATGCAGGAGGCGGTTGATCTGCTCCTGAGGCATATCCACACCGGCAGCCGGATCGCCATCTGCGGTGATTATGACACCGACGGTCTGACAGCTACGGCCATCCTGTATGAAGGGCTGAGCGTTCTCTCCCCGAACGTGCAGTTTTTTGTACCGGATCGGAACAGATCTTCTCATGGAATCACCACCGAAACAGTGCAGGAACTGCATGCCCTGGGTATTGCCATCCTGATCACCTGCGATACCGGTGTGAGTGAAAATAAAGCACTTACCCTCGCGCGTACTTTGGGGCTGGACGTCATCATCACCGATCACCATACCCCGCCAGAAATCCCCGCGCCGGCCAATGCCACCATCAACCCGGTAGATTTACCGGAAGGCCATCCCATGGCCACCTTGAGCGGAGCGGGGGTGGCATGCGAATTTTTGCGTGCGGTTTACCGTATGCTTGGAATGGAAGAACGATGGGCAGAGTTATATGATCTGGCCGCCATTGGTCTGGTGAGTGATCTGGCGCCCCTGACCGGAGAGGCGCGCTGGCTGGTTCAACGCGGGATCAAATCGCTTCGCACGGGTCAGCGGCCAGGTCTGGCAGAGCTGTTGGGGTGCGCCAACATCCTCCCGGAGCAGGTGACCGAGCAAACCATCTCACATCTGATTGCTCCGCGCATCAATTCACTCAGCCTGATGTACGATGGCGGTCTGGTGATTGATTTACTCACCACGCGGGATGCGCAGCGCGCTCAAACGCTGGCCCCATTGGCAGAGCAGGCCAACACCAACCGCAAGCAGCTCACCGATACGATTCTAATGGCGGCTGAAGCGGCTATTACAAACGATCGCAGCGTGTTGGACAAACCTTTACTGTATCTCGAAAACAGCCAGTGGCATTACAGCGTGCTTGGTCTGGTTGCCAACCAGATGGCTGATCGCTACAAGCGACCAACGGTCATTGTTTCGTCGTTCGATGCGATCACCGCGCGCGGATCCGCCCGTTCGGTGCCCGGCATGGATATCACTGCGTTAATTTCCGCCAACGCGGATTTGTTGGACCGCTACGGCGGTCACGCAATGGCCGCCGGTTTCTCCATCCGAAAAGAACGCCTGCCTGATTTCCGCCGTGCGCTGATGGCTTCCGTTAGCCAGTTTCTCCAGCAAAATACACCCGAGGCGGAGCGCATCACGGTCGATGCGGTATTGCCCCTGTGGGAGTTGAGCCGGCCCGGTTTCGTGGAGCTGCTGCAGCAGTTCAGGCCTTTTGGGCTGCAAAACCCGCCCTTACAGTTTCTGGCTGAGAACCTTTACCTGTTGGAGAGCGTGCCGATTGGCAGAAACCAGAACCACCGCCGCATTTCATGTTCGACTCAGAAGCTATCCAGGCATTCTATTGTGTGGTGGAACAGCGTCGATTTACCGCTCCCGCCCGAGCAATTTGACCTGATCTATCAGGTGAGTGTATCGCGCGTGAGTATCTCACGCGTGAGTGAATCACGCGCAGATCGCCCGGCGGATTTTCAAATTCAACTGATTGCGTTTCGTGCGCATGATTCGAGCGACGCCGCCCAAATCACCAGAAACCCCCGTTTTGAGGTTGTGGATTGGCGAGATGCAGCCGGATCGATGCAGGAGATCCAGCAAAGGTTGGTGGGGCAGCCATGCACGATATTTGCGGAAGGAATCGAATCACCTCATATGGGATTTTCGGTCAGCGACCGTTTTGAGGTTGATCAATGTGATACGCTGGTGCTTCTGACCTGCCCGGCCGGTTATGAGGTATTACGCGATCTCCTGAAAAAGACTGCTCCACAGAAAATATTTGTGATCGGGATGCAGACTGCGTTGGATCAAAAAACAGCCTTGATGCAGCGCATCACCGAAACCATTCTGACCTCGTTTCGCTCCGGCAACGGACGCGTGAATGTACCATCCCTGGCAGCCACAACAGGTCAGCCGGAACGCACCATCCGCCTGGCAATTGATTGGCTGGTCAAAAAAACCACTTTGCGTGTGGTCGAAAAAACCGGCCCTGAAATCATTCTGGACCGGTCGGGAAATCCCTCAGAAGATGAGCATCAAGCCCTGGATGACCTGGAGAGAGCGCTGGAAGAGACCCTAGCATTCAAGCGTTTCTTCCAAAAAGCCGATTTGAAGACTCTGGTTCTCAACCTGGAACTGGATACGCAATAAGCAGCGGTTAGCTCTTCTCGGCCGGCTTTTTGGTGAACAGCCAGGCGGTTGCCCATAGAAAAGCTACTGCGGAGACCAGTGCCGGACCGTAATGAACCGGGCCTGCCGTCCACATGGTGAGCTGCAGATATTCAGCCGTGTAGTGCCCGGCCCAAAAACCCATAAAACCTGCGACCATATAGAGGAAAATATAGAAAGGCCCGCCGCCTTTCCATAAGTGGAAGAGCGTGCCGGTAAAAACTGCCACCAGTGAACCAAAAAGAAAAGCCGGTATGGTCATCGATACCTCATCGAGCGTCTGCCAGGGTTTCGCTTGAGATAATCCCTCCCCCCACAAGGGTATCCCCGTCATACAGCACAGCAAATTGTCCGGGGGTTACATCCCGCAGGAATTCATCCGTCTCCACCAGGATGCGTCCCTCATCCATCACCGTCACCATGGCCTGGCGCGGCCTGGCCTGGTAACGAATCTTAACCTGTGCAGAAAACGTGCCGTCTGGCGCGTGACCGATGATCCAGTTGATCTGTTCTACCCAAAAACGCTTTGTGCCCAATTCATCTTCATAACCCACCATCAGCAGATTTCGCTGAGGATCCTTTTTCAGCACAAACAGCGGTTTCTCACGGAAGATGCCCAGTCCTTTCCGCTGGCCGATGGTGTAATTGGCCAGCCCGTTGTGCTGACCCAATACCGTTCCAGCGGAATCAACAATATCGCCCGGCTGGAAAGATCCCGGTTCCAGCGAAAGCATGATCTCACGGTAATCGGTGCCTTCCAGAAAACACAAATCCTGGCTCTCAGGTCGGTTAACTGTTTCAATATGGTTTTCACGGGCTATCTGCCGGACCTGATCTTTGGTCAGGTCCGCCAGTGGAAACAAGGTTCGTGTCAGAATGGGCTGAGTCAGATGACTCAGAAAATAGGTTTGATCCTTCTTGATATCAGACGGCTGCGTGATGCGTACACCCTCTGCATCGCGAACCAACCTCACATAGTGACCCGTCGCGATCCAGGTTGCGCCCAGTTCATCGGCTTTCTTCAAAAGGCTGGCAAACTTGATTTCACGATTGCAAACCGTACAGGGGTTGGGGGTCAGCCCGCTGGTGTAAGCCTGCCTGAAATAACCGATAACCTTCTCGAAAAACATCTCTCGTGTATCGGCCATCTCCAATGAGACACCAATCACATCGGCTACCCGCCGCGTGCTATCAAATAATACCTGCTCCTTTTCAGAAAGCTGATCCTTTTGATCAGACCGCCAGGTGCGCAGCATCACCCCATGTACGCGGTACCCGGCCTGTTTCAGCAAAAAGGCCGCCACTGAGCTGTCCACTCCCCCGCTCATCCCCAGGACGACCAATCTGTCATCCATTATCTGTCACCCTCCTGCAGCCAGGACCGGTAACCCATTAAAAACGACTTTCCGTCCATGGCCTTTTTCCCGGCCGGCTGCACCTCGCTGAAAACCAAGTACCCACCGCGTGCTCCGACGGCCGGATTCTTATCAATCACCAATCGTTTTCCAGGGTCGGCCTGTTGATCCGCCAGCGCGTACGCCCGGATGATTTTCAGATTACCATTCAGAATCGGCAGAAAACAACCCGGCCAGGGATGGTAAGCCCTCACCTGGCGCTCCAGTTGATCGACCGGCTGTGTAAAATCCAGCGCACCGTCCTCTTTTTTCAAAAGGGGCGCATAGGTTGCCCCGTTTTCCGGTTGCGCGGTTGGCTGCAACTCACCCTGCAGATACGCCGACAGCGTCCTGATCAGCAAATCAGCGCCCAAATCCGCCAGGCGGGTTTCCAATGTTTCAGCGGTTTCACCTGCATCCAGCGTAAGCGAAGCCTGGCTCAACATGGGGCCGGTATCCAGGCCTTCCTCCATTCGCATGATAGTCACACCGGTTTGCTGATCGCCATGCAGTATGGCCGCCTGGATGGGCGAGGCTCCCCGCCAGCGCGGCAACAGGGAGGCATGTACATTAATACAGCCAAAATCAGGCAAATCCAGCAGTTCACGGCGTAATAACTTACCGAATGCCGCCACGATGATAACGTCCGGCTTCCACTGCTTGATTTGCTCCAGCGCCTCGACGTTGCCTTTCAACTTTACAGGTTGAATTACCGGCAAATTCAAAGCCAGGGCGGCTTTTTTTACCGGGCACGGCGTTAATTCACGGCCGCGGCCAGCCGGTTTATCGGGTTGTGTGACCACCCCCTTAACTATAAAATGCTGCGCAAGTGATTGCAGCACCGGCACGGCGAAATCGGGGGAACCCATAAACACAATTGAAAAGTTTTTCATTTCACGCAGATTTTAGATATTCATTTGTTGACGACGGCTATATTGTCTCATATAATAATTAGAGTAGATTAACGATTTCCAGATGATCAGCGGTTTATCTTATCACAAATCCAAGGAGGATTTTATGAAAGACCAATATGTAGCACCCGGTGATGTAACCAGTGACGACAAGCTATGGGCTGCCCTGGCGTATGTTTTTTCACCCATCGTTCCTGTCATCATCCTGTTGATGGAAGACAAGAAAACCAGGCCTTTCATCAAAGCCCATAATATGCAGGCATTGATTCTCGGTCTTGTGCTGTGGGTTATCAATGTGGTGTTGAGTTTTGTCTTCGTTGGCATTTGTACCAGCGGTCTGACGCTCATCCTCATGATCTATTACGGCTACACCGCCTATCAGGGTAAATACATCAACGTTCCTGTCATCTCCGATCTGGTGAAGAAACAGGGCTGGGAATAATCCGGGTATCGCTTTTCCAGCATTTATCAGTAACTTTATATCAATCTATTCAGCACCCCACCATGCGTGGGGTGCTTTTTATTCATTCCATTTTCCCTTTGTTTTTCCTCAACCAAATTGAAAATCCTGCGTATATAGTAATAGACTGCCAGACGATTTCAACGTCTCATCCGCTTCCTGCTTATCCCGCGGAAATTTGTGGCAGTATAATGTGAATGGAGAAATAGTATGGAAACACCCAATTACGCCCCGTCCGGCTCACCGGTAGTCCAACCTTTATCACCTCAGGATG
>CAZHMZ010000121.1:8179-12393 GCA_964532655.1 uncultured Anaerolineaceae bacterium | reverse complement strand
GATCGAGGGTTCTTCACCGCCTGGCAGATCTTCACCGCCCTGGTCGAGAAACTCGCGTCCGGGGTAAAGCGCCATGGTCGGGTTGTCCAGCGGTGCAGGCTGCTCATCCTCCAGGCTGTCACCGGTCATCACCTCCGAATACCATGCTTCTTCCTCAATCGAATCCCCAGTCAATGTAGGCTGAGATGTATCTTCTTCGGCCTTTATGCCGGCATCCGGTGGAATGGTAAGCAGATCAGAGGTATCGGTGATAAATTGTTGCGATTTTTCCGCGGGGCCGTCAAAATCGGACGGGGTTTCATCCGAAACTGGTACGTTTTCTGCATCTGTTGTACTCAGGATCGGATCAGAAGTAAGATCTGTCGCGGGTTGTTCCAGTTTCCCGGGTTCGGTGGGAGTGGTTTGGGAAGCTGAGTTTCGTGATAATAAACGACGAAGCCTCATCCCCGGCATGGTGTTTTCATCCTCATCAGGGGTGAGCCTGTCTTCGTCTGGGTTTTGATCAAAATTGTTCATTTTATTACATCCGACTCTTTAGTTAGTGGTAACTGATTGAAAAATTCTAACATAGATCACTTAGATCGTTAGCGCGCAATGAGATCAGGTAAAAAACGTTTGAAGATGAGAAACATGGTGGTTTTGCAAACAGACAAACTCATTCCATCCTGCCTGATGGGCAATTCGGCCCATGCCGGGTTGGCTCAGGCTGTAGTGGTCTGGTTGGTTGACAGAGATCTTTATCAAGCGGTTAATCCAAGGAGGTTCCGGTGAAATTACGTTCCATACTTACACTTTTTGTTGCCCTTTCCCTGCTGGTTCTACCGGCATGTACGCGGTCTGCATCGACTGCTTCTCCATTAACGAACGAGCCCTCAATTGAGTTCCAGGTTACATCAGAACCTTCAGAGGCAGTGGTAGAAAAAGCAATATCGCCTACCACCAAACCCACTGACAAACCAAAACCTACTGAGACGAAAGCTCCCGAACCGACAGCTACCGCTGAAGTTTTGCTGCCCGCCGATTCTTCGGTGAGCGTGGCCACAGCGGAAATGCAATATGTTTCCCCGGCGGCTCCTCAGGCAACGGCCAGCGAACCCCCATTCAACGTGTTTGAGGGTTACGGAGAAGGTACCCCCACCTTTGGCATCCGCGGGGTTGTTTATAATGATACCCTTACGATCCAGGCCAATGACTTCCCGGCTGACACCAGCTATACCGTCACCATGGGGCGGGCCGATGCTAATGGCGTGGGTTTCGAAGAGGTGACCACGCTTGAAACCGGAGAAGGCGGCACATTCCTGGTCACCTTTGATATCCCGGAGAGCTTGATGTATGTGGGCGCCATTGCCGTCAGGATTGATTTCCCCAACGGGCAATACGCCACCAACTGGTTCTATAATGTGACCACGTATTAAAAAAATGTAACAGTGAAACCAAGGTGTATTGAGAGGTTTTCTCAATACACCTTTTCTTAATTCCACAGGTGTAGTAAAAAAAGAACCATGAGAATTTGGGATTTACCTTTTGAGAACCCGTTTTCGTTTACCCTGGCAGCCGATTCCCGATTCTGTAAAATCGACCCGTTTGATGACCAGATCTGGGAACTCAGCATCGCCAGGCATGAGCCGCCCTCTCTGCTGATGCATACAACATACGGGTTGCGCGCGCAGAGTATGAGCGTGTTTCCGCGCTTTCTTTTCAACGACCAGGTTTTCGTAGATCCTCTGTCCTTTCAAAATAAACCTGTCCTGCAACATTTTTTACCCAATTACATCAGCCTGAACCTGGTGCCTTCACCCGAAATCAGTTGTACCGCTGAATACTGGGTACCCGATTCACACACCATTGCCGGTAGTTATCAATTCCAAAACACCGGCAATAAGGTGGTCACCTTCCGATTCGAGTTGTGCTCCAATTTGAAGCCCCTGGACGAAGGCGAAAATATGAGCCCATCCTTTATGGGCGATACGGCGGTATTACAGGGCAAGACGTACAATTTGAACCCTGTCTGTCTGCTGGCCGGCCCTTCGCAGATTGCCGACAGCCCCTTCCCCGCACTGTGGCAGGATTTTCAAATTGTGCCCGGAAAAAGTCGCACGGTTTATTGGGCGCTTTCCTCTCAAACCGACGTGCAGGCATCCCTGGAGCACGCCCGTGAGGTGGTGAATTCGGCCTGGGAAGCCAGCATTGCCCGCGTCTGGATGACCAACGACTCTCAAAATGTGGAGATCTTTACCGGCGGCGAGCAGTTTGATCTGGAACTGGCAGCGGCGCAGCGATCAGCCTTTTCACTGGTGATGGATGCCGGCTCGGACGGGGTTCCTTTTGTGAAAAGTCGCCATCCAGATATGGGGTATTCATTCGCCGAAGAAGGCAAAGGGGTGATCCCCCAGTGGAAAAAACCCTCCGCGTTCGACGCGTTTTTTCTGTCGGGGTTCCTCCTGCCGGGTGGGGCCAGTCAGGTACGCTGCATTCTGGATTTCTTTCTGGACAAATATCGGTCCATCCAACCAGCAGGAAAAGATGCTACCCGCCGCTCCTTCCGTGAAATCCTCGATCAGCCCATCCTTTGCACGATGTCATCAGAACTGTATGCGGTCACCGCTGACAGGATCTGGTTGAACGATAATCTCGGAACCCTGTTCACCTTTTTCAAGCTGTGGTTTACCCCGGATCAGGATAAAGACCTCGACGGCTTTCCGGAATGGCAAACCATCGAACAGAGCGGATTGGAAGACAGCCCGGCTTTCGAACGCTGGAAAACCGGTGCGCAGGGGCTGAACATCCGCATGGTGGAATCACCGGCTTTGGCAGGTTTTCTGTATCATGAAAGCGTCTGTCTGCTCAAACTGATCCAGGCTGCGGGTCGCGATGATCTCGTTCAGGAAATCACAGAGATCCAATCGCGATTGAAAGCTCATCTTCAAGAATTATGGAATGAAAAGAATGCCGCATTTTTCTTCCGGGATTATGAAACCCATCAAATTCAGAACGGAAAAGTGCTGTTCACACAAAAAGGTAATGGCTCCTTTGACGTAAATACCGGTTTTTCAAAACCGCAGCGCCTGTTGGTTCAAATTTCCGGAAAAGATGATACCCGCCGGCGGTTCCAGCTTATGGTCACCGGCCAAACCGGCGGACAGCTCACCCAAGAGACAATCGACTACTTCAATGTATCCTGGCTGCACGGCAATGCCTACTACACCACCAATCACCTGTTCAATCGTCTGGAAAAAGTAGAAATGACCGGCATGTCGCCCGAAGACGAAGTCTGCATTTCTACCGGGCACCATCAGATGACAGACATCAGTGGTTATGTTCCCCTGTGGTCCGGAGCACTGGATGCACATCATCTGGAAAAGCTGATCGACAAAAACCTGCACAAAAACGCATGGTATCCTCACGGAATCCCGGCAGCCGCGCAAAAACAAACCGGTCGTTTTACCGAATCGCCACGGGTGCTGATGTTCTGGAATGCGCTTATCGGTGAGGGACTGCTGGATGCCGGACGGCGTGATTTGGCGGTGGATCTGACCATGCGTCTGATGGATGCAATTAAAGTCAATTTCCTGCGTTTTTGTGACTTTCAGGAAGTTCTGCATGCTGAAACCGGTGAGCCGATTGGCGAAAGGGGCAATCTGAAAGGATTGGCACCCAGACGTTTATTTCTCCATTGTCTTGGTGTACAATATGTTCAGGCAAGCCATTTGTTTTTGGATGGCTGGAATGATTTTCCCTGGCCGGTAACAGTAAAGTATAAGGGAGTGACACTGACCCGGCATAAAACAGATACCGTCATCACCTTTGCCACCGGGCAAACGATGATAGTTTCGGGGAACGAGCCAAAAGAGATCTTACTAACTGACCAACCACATCAATGATGAAAAGGAGTATTATGGGTGATAAACTCCCGCACGTTGAAAAGACCCTTCTATTCTGGGCGATCATTCAAGCCCAGGATCTGGAAAATGCCCAGGAAGCCTTAACCAACCTCGGTATTATTTCCACCAGGCTACCGAGCGTGGGTGGATTTTTAGGTCGGCGTAATGCGACATTGCTGGTTGGGGTGACAGAAAGCCATTTACCCATGGCATTGGATGCACTTCAGGAAAATTGCCGCCAGAGAGTGGAATATATCGCGGTTCCATTGGAAAGCGCCCCCCTTCCGCTGCCCACCCCCACCCCCATCACCATCGGCGGGGCCACCATCTTCA
>CAZHMZ010000121.1:0-8169 GCA_964532655.1 uncultured Anaerolineaceae bacterium | reverse complement strand
TTGGAAGTAGACCATTTTGAGGTGATATAACCATGAAACTGATTATTGCAATCGTCCGTGATTCCGATAATGACAATATCTCACACGCATTAACCCAGGCGAACTTCCGCGTTACGTATATTGCCTCAACCGGGGGTTTTCTCCGCAAAGGTCAAAGCACCTTGATGATCGGCGTGGAAGACGAAATGACAGATCAGGCGCTGGATATCATCCGTAAGAATGTCACCCGCGCCACCGAAAACGACGCCCGTCAATCGATCATTTTTGTTTTACCGGTCGATCAATTTCATCATTTCTAGCCGGTAACTCCCCTGAGGAACGTATCCTTACGTTCAATGCGTTCGATCTCAGGGGGTTTTTCCCGAATCATTTTTAGTTAAGGAGTGGAATATGAATTTTGGCCTGGCATTTTCTTATGTTTTCAAAGACCCTGATTGGATTAAGAAGATAGGCTTTGTGGCGCTATGTCAATTAATCCCGATCCTCGGGCAAATCGTTGCGATGGGTTTCGGCATCGAGGTCATCCGGCGCTTGTTGAATAACGATCCCCGCCCGCTGCCGGATTTCGACTTTGGCCTGTTCCTCGGAAAAGGGTTTCAAGCCTTCCTCGTCTCGCTGGTCTATTCGATCCCCATGGCCATCATCACCCTGCCGATTCAGATCCTGCCCGCTTTTGCGAACAGCGGACAGAACGCTGATCTCTATAATACGCTGTCGATTGCCATATCCTGCATCTGCGGCGGGCTGGGCTTTATCTACGGCTTGCTGATTGCGTTCCTCCTGCCGGCTTCGTTGGCTCGGCTGGCGGATACCGGCAGCATGGGTGCGGCGCTGAAACTGGGCGAGATCTTCGGCATCGTCCGTAAAGCTTTCGTTCCATATCTGATCGTTGTACTGGGTACACTGGTCGCCGGATTGATTGCCCCATTAGGCGTGATCGCCTGCGTGATCGGAGTGCTGGTGACTTCTGTATACTCACAGGTTGTCATCGCTCACCTTCAGGCTCAGGCTTACCGCCAGGCTGTTCCAGTCTAATCTTACGTTTCCAGCTTATCTTTCAAGAGAAATCCTGAGTTAAAACTCAGGATTTTTTATTCATGAAATTCAATCACCTGATAAAGCAGAATTTCCAGATGATTCTTTTTCCAGTATTCGCTGGAAGCACCCATTTTCCGGCACAGGTGCGCCATAAAGTCGTTCAGATCCGGGAGCTGTTCCCACACTTGCGGCAAAAACGTCGCACGCCGGGCTCCGTCGCGGATCACAACGCCGTCAATCCCGGGGCGGATCAATGTGTGCAAATCCTCTGCCTGGGTGTAATCCAGTTTTTCAGGGCGGGTCAGCACCGAAATTTCGATGGCGATCTGACTTGTTTCATCCGGTTCGACCGGCAGAAAACGGAAATCATCGATTGCCGCAGCGGCTGCGTGCTCAATCACATCCGCAACCAGCGGCTGATACGGCTCCAATGCGCCGATACAACCGCGCAGCTCGCCGGCTTTTGTGAGAGTCACAAAAGTAGCTCCTGTTTCCATCAGAGTCGGTGAAAGTTCCTGGGGGTTGGGTTCAGGCAGCCGGTTCCCATTGGCGGCTGCGGTAAGCGATTCTCTTGCCAGCGCCAGCAGCACTCGTTTATCATTGTCGGACAGAGTGGCCATGGGTAAATTTTCTCCTTTTATCAATTGTGGCGCCAAATGGTAGCGCCATCCTTGGCGATACCATCAATGGTGGCACCATTATTGTAACGTAATTGTCCTTATTGGATTTTGAAAAAGCGGGTTGGAAATTTCAAACCTGTTATTTGTCAATTTTTGATAGGTAAGGCATAATCTGCATGATGGAAGACACCGAACAACCCGATCAGACTCTGCAAACAGAACCCCCGGTCGATGACGTACTGGAGGATAAACCTGCTTTTTTCAGCATCATCCGGGCATTTCAATCCGTTTTGATGGCTGCCCTGCTGGCTGCGTCACTCTTCACGCTGTTCACCCCCTCAAATTTCTTTTCCGGCAGCAATATCAGCAGCCTGCTGTTCTCTGCCGAAGAGACCCCCTCACCAGAAGGCGCTCTGACATCTACCGAGCCGGTGTCTACTGAACGGATTGGCATTGTGTCGGGTCACTGGAAGGATGCGGAGAATAGCGGGTATATGTGCAGCGACGGAACCGCTGAAAATACACTCAACCTGCAAATTGCCACCCTGGTGATGCAAAAATTGAGTGCACTGGGTTACAAGGTTGACTTGCTGGAAGAACAGGATGACCGGCTAATTGAGTATCAGGGTCTGGCTGTCATTTCCATCCACAACGATACCTGCGAATTTCTAGGCAACGAATCCAGCGGTTTCAAGGCAGCCCCAGCGCTGGCAAATGCCTACCCCGATGAAGCGAACGCATTGACCCAATGCCTGGTGGATCGCTATGGGAAGGCGACCGGTCTACCCTACATCAACAAGCAAACCACCGACATGACCACTTACCACTCCTTCAATGAGGTGCACAGTTCCACACCGGTGGTGGTGATTGAAACAGGATACCTCAACCTGGACAGGCAAATGTTAACCCAGTCCACCGATCTGGTTGTGCAGGGAATCGTGGATGGGATTTTGTGTTATCTCCAACCTGAAGGCACACCGGAGGCAACGGCTGCACCGTGAACAAAGAGATCAATCCCCAGGCAAATGAAGCTCTTGAAAAGGCTCTGACGGCATTACGTGAGCATCGCACCTCCGATGCCCAATATTGGGCGGTTCAGGCAGCCAAACTGGCCCCCGATTGGGAGGGGCCATTAATTGTGCTGGCCTCCATCAGCACGCCTGAATCGGCCATCATCTTTTTAAAGAAAGCGCTGGAGATTAATCCTGCCAGCGAACGCGCCCGGCAGGGTATGCACTGGGCTGTCAAACGGCTGCGTAAGCAAACCGAGGCTGGAACTGCCATCCCATCCGGTGATACGCATAAAGTCAGCACCGCTGGAAAAACCGGCTCGATTGCCGCCCTGAAATCACAAAAAAAGCCTGAAAAACGCCGCCGGTCCGGTGTGTGGATTTCCATCCTGGTGATCGCTTTACTGTTGTGTGTCATTACGGCTGCCGCGCTGGTGATCAAACCCGCCGAATATCTGGCTTTTGCACAGCAACCTAAAGGTGCGAGTTTGGGCGTCATCCTCGAGAAGCCCTCTCTGACCCCCACCCGTACGCTCACACCCACCGCAACCGCCACGGCCACCGCCACATTCACCCCCAGCCCGACGGTCACAACCACCCCTACGGCTACCTTCACCAGCACCCCTACTGCCACCCCGCCCGAACCCCTGCCCACTTTTACCATTGAGCCGCAGGAAATTATCTATGAAGATGTGGATGCCATCACCAGTGGGCGCTGGATTGATATCAACCTCACCAACCAGCAATTGTATGCCTATGAGGGCGATGAACTGGTCAATGCGTTCATCGTATCTACCGGCACCTATGAACATCCCACCGTCACCGGTCAGTACAGCATCTACGTTAAGTATGATTACGATGATATGACCGGACCGGGCTATTACCTGCCCGATGTGCCATACACCATGTATTTTTACAAGGGGTACGGTATCCACGGTACCTACTGGCACAGTAACTTTGGCACCCCCATGAGCCACGGTTGTGTCAACATGCGCACCTCAGACGCTGCCTGGCTGTACTCGTGGGCTTCGATAGGCACACTCGTCAACATCCATTATTAGCACAACTCAATCTGCCCCTGAACCTGGCTGCATGCGGTAAGGAGAGACAGAGTCAATACGTCCATTCATTGAAAGGCCGCAGTGCGGTTTATACGGCTGTGGAGGGGAATCTGGTAGAATTACTGCAATCAGGATGGAAACGGGGATGGCTATGGCAGGGAAAAAAGCGCTCTTTGAAGGTCTGGTTTTTGACGAAAATGAAAACCCGGTCGGCGTGGCGATGGTAGGCTCTGAAAGCTTTTATGTGGTCAACGACGCCGGTTTCATGCGTCACATCCACTCGGAAGAGGTGGACCGGCAAATCCTCGACAGTATGGTGGCAGTCGTAAAGGATCACGAAGACATCTTTGCCGATCAGACCGCCAAAATGCTTGGTCAGGAAGATATTTTCACCCGCGCGCTGATCCAGAATCAACTCAAGAATATCGACCAGCAGATCAACCGCCTGATGGAAACCGGTTTGCCTGAGGAAGGCCGTGCCTATATGGGTATGATGGGGTTCAAAGTGATCATCAATCTGCACGGCGAGGTGCTGCGCATCGACCAACCCGGCGCCGTGAGCGATGAAGATGACGGATCGGATGAATAACGGCTGAAGCGACTGAAAATCCTTTGAATGCAGGATGAGCGGAATGGGTATGAACCACGTTATTGATGTCACGGAATCTGATTTCGAATATGAAGTGATCAACTATTCACTCAACATCCCGGTGGTTGTGGATTTTTGGGCTGAATGGTGCATTCCGTGCAAAACGCTGGAACCCGTGTTGATCAAACTGGCCGCGGAAGGCGGCGGAGGATTTCGGCTGGCGCGCGTGAATGTGGATCAAAATCCCAATTTGGCGCTAAAGTATGGCGTACATTCCATCCCGGCCGTCAAAGCCATCAGCCAGGGCCAGGTAGTGGGAGAATTCAGTTCTTTGCAGCCGGAGCGCCGTATCCGTGAATTTTTGGCCGGTATCGTTCCCCCCAGCCCCATCACCCTGGCGCTTGAAAAAGCCGAAAATCTGACCGCAATGTACCAGTGGAAAGACGCAGAGCCGGTCTATCTGGATGTGCTCACCAAACAACCTGAAAACCCCGCTGCGATGCTGGGGTTGATCAAGATCTATCTTGCCACCCACCGGTCGGCGAAAGCGAAATTGCTGCTGGGTGAGTTTCCGGAAAGCCGGTTGTATTCCAAAGCCGAGCTGCTGAAACCACTGGCCAGAGCGCTGACCGAATATGAAAAGAATTCCCTTCCGGAAGAGCAGGATATGGATTTTGCCTACATCAATTGCATGCGGCTGGTCAGCCGGCAAAATTTTGAAGCGGCTCTGGATGGTCTGCTGGATATCATCAAAGAGAATCGCGGCTACCGCGGCGGTGAGGCACGCGGCGCTTACCTGGGCATCCTCGAATTGATGGGTGAAAACAACCCCTTGACGCGCAGATACCGCTCCGAGTTGACCGCAGCGCTTTTTTAGCCGGCTGTTTTTCTCACTTTACGATACGTTTTGAAGCGATTTCTTCAGACCAATCATCACATCGATCGGTGTGGGATCGGTGTTTTTCGCGATGGCCATGTAGTAAGCCAGATAATCGCCAAAGTGCAGCGCCGTCCACATCTGTGACAGGCGATCAGACCCATCTGCCTCGAAAATTTCCACATCCAGCTTCTTTTCTTTCATTAACTGGCTGGTGAGCCGGGTACGCAGTTGATTGCGTTTATGTTCGCTGTTGGCGCTCAGAAAGATTAAGCGTGTCTCATGGCCTAACTGGTGAGGTTGTTCGCAACCGGCCAGCAAATTGTGGTCTGCCTCGGGCAGTTCTTCTGCCTGAGCCCAGTGCTTGGCCAGTTCGTTAATCTGCCCCTTCCAGCGCCGCGCCACTGGAGCCAGCAGATCAGCCCCGATGATCACCGGGAATTTACCTGAAAAACGGAGAGCCATTTCCTTGGCGGGGTTATTTAACATCGGCTGCTGGATCTCGATTTTTTCCTGCTGCGTCTGCATGGCAGCTACAGCGTTTTGAATCATCTTTTCCTGCCCGGTTACAAGTCCCAGCCGGGCCAACAACGAGAGCAGCAAACCAAAGGAGAAACCCACCGCCGATCTGGGCTGACCATGGTGTTCAAACTGCCACAAGTTGACGCTGTCTTCATTTGCCAGTTCTGCCAGGCAGCCTCCCGTGCAAACCACCATGCGGGGAACGTTATGCTGGCGGGCTTCCTGGTAAGCTGAAAGCGTTTCTTCGGTATTGCCTGAGTGCGACGAAGCCACCACGAGGGTATCGGCCTGTTTCGCCCAGCCTGGTAGCCCGTAATCGCGGTGAACAATCACCGGAACCGTCGAATAGGGTTTCACGTATACAGCCAGCAAATCGGCTCCAATGGCAGATCCGCCCATACCGGCCACGAGAATGCGGGAAACAGGTTTCATTTCCTTCATCTCGGAATTCATCCCCAATCGCCAGGCTGTATCCAGTTGGTCCGGCAGGTTGCGGATGTGCCCAAGCATGTCATCGCGGTCGATTGTCTGAAAAGATTGAGCGTGGTCCAGATTCATTGCGTTCTCCGTTGTCAGTCTTTCTTTGAATTATACGCCAGCCGGTAAGTGAAAATGAGTACTATGACAACTCGATAATTGCGATACAATAAAGCTCTATTAAATCCTGATGGGGGATTAATAAGGATATTTGTATCTTATCCACAAGATCGGTACGATGGAACTTCGTCAAAGGATGAATTGACTCTTCCCATGGAGAGCGACGTCTCAGTTTCGTTGATGCGCATCCCGATTACATGCCTGCTACAGGTCAACCAATCAAGAGACAGGCGATTCAAGACAGCCTGTCAACCAGTAGCAACGCGTTTTGCAGATCCTGGGGTGTATTAAGGTTAATGAAGGATTGCATCAACGGATCAACCTGCCGTACAGCTTCCTCATCAATATGGTGAACTTTAACATGATCAAACCAGGAAATCATGCGCTGTTTTCCGTGTTCCAAAGCCTGCATCGCTGCCGGCAGACAGGTACCAACCCGGTAGACAGCCAAAAGCGGTTCCAGACCGGTGGATGTACGCGGGATCACCACATCCACTCCCAACTGCTCTAGCAAACCAGCTTCTGCATCGAGCAACGCCGGTAGGATAAACGGGAGATCACAGGCCGCGACTGCTACAGTTTCATGTCGGGCATAATGCAGGGCGGTGATCAGCCCTCCCAGCGCGCCCGGGGCATCGGTCACATCCGGGTAAATGGGAATACCCAGACTCTCAAATCCCTCAACGGAGTTGGATGTAATGTACAGGTCATCCGACGACTGACGCAGGCGTGAAACGATGCGCTGGATTAATGGAGCACCATTAAAGGATATCAGAGCTTTATTGGTGCCCATTCGGGTCGATTTGCCGCCGGCTTGTATTGATAAAGAGTACATTTTCACCTATAATAGTGTGTGGGGGTATAAGGCAAGACCTGCTTCGCCTTTATTTTCACTCATTATAAACTCAAACAACCTGCTTTGAACTACCTGTTGTTATCCAGAGAAACAGAAAGGAGATTCATGGTGGATTTTAATCGTGAACAGATTCTTGCGGTGTTGGACCGTTATCGCGCTGCCGGCAGAACAGCGCTGCTGCCTGTGCTGCATGAGGTACAGGATTTGATCGGGTATCTCCCATCAGAGGCAGCCGCGGAAGTGGCGACTGCGTTGGGCATACCCCTGGTAGATGTTTTTGGTGTGATAGATTTTTATGCGTTGTTTTACAGGGAGCCGGTTGCAAAAACCGTCGTGCATGTCTGCAATGACCCAATCTGCGCCATGAAAGGCGCGGAATCGGTCTACAAACGCGCCACCCGCAAGGTTGAACTGGTCAATCTGGACGGAGACCATATGACCGAAACGGTGACCATTGAACGCTCACCCTGCCTGGGCCTTTGCGAACATGCACCCACCATGCTGATTAAAGGTGCAGCGGTTGCCGATACATCTACGCTCACGCTCGAACAACTTCTGTCCGGTTTCGGAAAACCGCCGCAACCCATCATCGGCGGCGATATCTCCATTCTCACCCAGAATTGCGAGTGCGGATCCACCACCTGGCTGAAGGAGTATGAGGAAATCGGCGGTTACCAGGCGCTGCGAAAAGCGTTTGCCATGCAGCCCATAGATGTTATTGCCGAGGTGAAAACCTCCGGTCTGCTGGGTCGCGGCGGAGCGGCTTTCCCCACTGGCGTAAAATGGGAAAGTACCGCTCGCGCTCCGGAGTCACCCAAATACATCGTCTGCAACGCGGATGAGGCTGAACCGGGCACCTTCAAAGACCGCACCATGATGGAGTTTGTCCCTCACCGGTTGTTGGAGGGCATCATCATCGGTGCTTATGCCATTGGCGCCAACAAAGGCTACATCTATATTCGCGGTGAATACCGCCGGCAGATCCAGTTAATGCAGCAT
>CAZHMZ010000120.1:0-12427 GCA_964532655.1 uncultured Anaerolineaceae bacterium | reverse complement strand
ATTATAAAACAGGGCTGTTTTTCAGAACAGCCCTGATCCGGTGATCACTGATAAATTTCGAAAACGAATTACTCGACGCGGAAGAATTTATCGGCTGTGGCGCCGCAGACGGGGCAGACATCCGGCGCATTGCGAGCGTGGGTATGTCCGCAGAACGGGCATACATAGTACGCATAGGGTTCTTCTTCTTTACCGAGATTATCCAGCATTTCGTTGTACAGATTTTCGTGGGTTTTTTCTACTTCCAGAGCCAGGCGGAAAGTACGGGCAGCGGGCTTTTCGCTGGCAGCGGTGGCTTCTTCCAGGAACGGCGGGTACATTTCGAAAGCTTCATAATGCTCTCCACCCGCGGCTTCCTTCAGGTTCTCGGCGGTGCTCTTGATCGCACCCAATGCCTTCAGGTGGTTGTGCGCATGCACGGTTTCAGCGGCGGCAGCGGCCCGGAACAGTTTGGCTGCCTGTGCGAACCCCTCTTTATCCGCTTTTTCAGCAAAAGCCAGATACTTCCGGTTAGCCTGTGATTCGCCTGCAAAGGCACTCCACAGATTTTCAACTGTTTTGCTCATCGTTTTCTCCTTCAGGTTGATTTTCGGGAGAATCTTAACCTTGTCTACTCAATTTGTCAAATTTTTAGCCTGTCTCTTTGAAATATGGCTTCATGCGCTGCGATAACGCGTTGTGCTATAATGCATTTAAGCACTATTAAGCGATCCAGACGCAGAATTTCCTTTAACAAATCGTTTGAATCCAACACCCCAGGAACAGGACTGGTACTCTCTTCATGCAATTTCTCATCACAGGTGCAGCAGGCTTTTTAGGAACCGCTTTATCCAACCGGCTTGCGCGTGAAGGCCACTCGGTTCGAGGGCTGGATGATTTATCGACTGGCGACCCAAACGGGCTGTCTCCCGAGGTGCACTTTACTCGCGGGGATGTGAACGACCGGCCCAAATTGTGGACTCTCTTGCAGGACGTGGATTGTGTTTATCACCTGGCCGCGCGGGTGTTGGTATCTGAATCAGTGTTGTATCCGCGCGAGTACAATCAGGTGAACGTGGGCGGTACCGTCACGTTGATGGAAGCCATGCGCGATGTGGGCGTCAAACGGGTGGTGTTTACCTCATCCGGCGCTGTTTACGGCGAACAGGACGTCCAACCGGTGCCCGAAGACTGCCGCCCCAACCCGCAATCCCCCTATGCGGTATCCAAACTGGCTGCTGAATATTACGTCAACACCATCGGCCGTCTCTCCAAAATTGAAACGGTGTGTTTGCGCGTGTTCAATGCTTATGGTCCGGGGCAACACTTACCGGCTGCGCATGCACCGGTGGTGCCCAACTTCTTGAAGCAGGCGCTGGCCAACGGAACATTGGTTCTGCACGGCAGCGGTAAACAGACACGTGATTATGTCTACGTAGATGATGTGGTAAATGCCCTCGTCGCGGCTTCATTCGCGGAAAGAGTGGACCAAAAAATCATCAATGTGGGCAGCGGTGTGGAAACCACGGTGCAGGATCTGGTGGAGATGGTGATTGAAGCCACCGGCGCCCATCCCCAGACTGTATTCAACCAGCGCGATGATCGCGGTCCCGATCGCCTGTGCGCGGATTTGACCCTGGCGCGTGATCTGCTGGGCTACCAGCCGCAAATTCCACTGGAAAAAGGGCTGCGCCTGACCATGGAAAATGATCTTCGTTACAAGGTCCACTAGCCGTCTCAGGTATCACCAATTCATTTCGTTTACAATACCAGCATGATCTCACCGCGTCTGGACGTGACCTTCTTTAACCGCTCGCCGCTACCCGTGGCGCGCGAACTGCTGGGCTGCCACCTGGTACGCATGTTGAACGGGCAGCGTCTGGCCGGCATCATCACCGAAACCGAAGCATATGACGGCGAGGAAGACCTGGCCTGTCACGCCCGGGCCGGCCTAACTTCGCGCACCGAAGTGATGTACCGACCGGCCGGTCACATTTATGTGTACTTCACCTATGGTATTCACTGGCTGCTCAACTTCGTCACCGGACCGGGTAGCCACCCCTCGGCTGTTTTGCTACGCGGGTTGTTCGTCACCGAAGGGCAAGCGGATGTAGCTCAACGTCGCAAAAATCGCCCACCCAGGCAGTGGACCGATGGACCGGCAAAGATCACCCAGGCGTTTGATATCGATGGACGGCTGAATGGGCTCTGGATGTACAGCCCTGAAAGCGAACTCTGGGTGGAAAGCGGTACGCCCATCCCGGATGACCGGGTGGTCACCACCGCACGTATCGGCATCGATGCCGTGCCAGAACCGTGGAAGAGCAAGCCCTGGCGTTTTCTGACTCGCCTTGATCTCACAACGGAAACCGATCGTTCCGCATCATTTTGAATCGACTATAATTGACCCATCAAAAGTCAAATACCGGCTGCCGGCCGAAAGCCCGCGGCTTTAAGAAGGAATGCCATGTTTCGCAAGAAAACGTCTCCAGGTGTAGAACAAACCCGTCCGATTGAGAGGGTCACATCCGTATTGGGGCCCGGCATCAACTGGAAGGGCAGTCTGCGCGGGAGCGGTGGCATCCGCATTGAAGGCGCCTTTGAGGGCGATATCACCATCCGCGGTCTGGTGGTGGTGGGTGAAACCGGCCGGGTCAACTGTGAAAACATCACTGCTAACACGGTGGTGGTGGCAGGCGTGGTACACGGCAATATCTCCACCGAACGGCTGGAAATTCGCAGTACCGGGCGCGTTTGGGGTGATGTGGTGACGGTGGCATTTGCCACCGAGGAAGGCTCTTTCCTGCGCGGACAGGTGCGTATGGAAGAAGAAATCGACCTGGGTCTGGCCCCCCTGCTCGGGCCGGCCAGTTCGCTGGATGAGACACAACCCAACGAGAGCCAGCCATAATGGATGCGCAGACCAGCCGGTATCTCCTGTTGAAATTAGCCGAGACGCTGGGCGTGGTGGCGGTGATGCTGATCGCCGGAACCAGCCAGCGGCTGCAATATCGGCCAGTTCAGTTCAAATATCCGCAGCGTGAAGGGCGCGTGAGCATAAGCGTGTATCTGGTCGCCCTGGCTGTTGCGGTTTTGTTTTCCTTTACCGCTTTCAAAGATCGCTTTCTCACCGGTGAAACCAACCAGTTGTTGACCGGCGAGTTGATTCTGGCACTGGTCTGCCTGGGGGTGGGCGCGTTTGCGCTGTTTTACCGCCGTCAGCCGCTGTTGAGCGCCGGATGGGGCGCCAAACCCAACCTGATGCTGGGTTTACGCATCGCCATCATGCTGATCTTTCTGACCATTTTCCTGCGCGGTAAGCTGATGAGCATTGTCAACGGTGTAACGGCCGATGAAGGAATGGCCCTGGCTCTGCTGCTGGGCATCAGCCTGGCCGAAGAGACGCTCTTCCGCGGCTATTTACAGCTCCGCATGGTTTCGTGGCTCGGGCAGCCGACCGGCTGGCTGGCGGTTTCAGGCATGTTCATCCTCTGGCGTTTGCCGTGGCTGATTGCCAGCGCAGAAATCCTCTGGCTCAGTCTGGCAGTGCTCATCGTCCAGAGCCTGCTGCTGGGCTGGATCATGCAAAAAACCGGTCATACCGCCGCACCGGCATTGTACCGGGCGGTCTCCGATTGGTTGACTATCGTCAAATAGGATTCTTCCACTATGCGCATGTCGTCGCTTTTTATCCGCACCCTGCGTGAAGCCCCTTCACAGGCGGTACTTGCCAGCCATCAATATCTGACCCGCGCCGGTTATGTACAGGAAATCGGTAAGGGCAGCTTTGCCCTTTTACCGTTTGGCCTGCGTGCCATCAAGATGCTGGAGAAGGCCCTGCTGGACGACATTCCTTCGCAGGTCACCTTTTTGGTGACGCCGGAAGTGCTCTCCTATGAAGGCTCAGCCGCCCCACGTAATGGATTGGGACTGGTTGACTCGCAGGGCCGGCAGTTGACCCTGGCGGGCAGCCCGGATGCTGCTGTGGATGAGATCGCACGCCAGTATTTCAACTCGTACCGCCAGCTTCCGGCGGTGGTGGGTATCCGTCACACCCCGTGGGAGGATGAAGTACACCCTGGCAGCGGTCTCTTTTACAGCCGCATGCCCAAAACCCTTTCGCTATATGGCTTTTTCCAGCAGATGGAAGAAAGAGATGCCTGGCGAGCACAGATCATCCAAAAGGTGGAGCAGGTATTAGCCGGCTTGGATCTGCCGCTGCTGAAAACCGCCGCCCCGCGCAACACGCCCGAGCCGGTTTCGACCGAATGGTTCTTCCCACACGCTGCTGGGCGTACCCAGGTATACACATGCACAACCTGCGGTTACACAACATCGCAGGAAAATGCGCGTTTTTTACGTCAGTCGCCCTGGTCAGAAGAACCGCTGCCTCTGGAAAAAGTGGAAACTCCCGACTGCAAGACTATCGATGCGCTGGCCGCATTTTTGCAAATCCCCAAAGAACACACTGCCAAGGCGGTATTCCTCACCGGTGTGCTGAACGGAAAAGAGCAACTGGTCATTGTGATCGTCCCCGGTGACCGCGAACTGGACGAACAGCGTCTGGCGGCAGAGACCGGCATGACCGCCTGGCGACCGGCTCTGGAAGAGGAGATCAGCCGGGCGGGTGTGGTGCCGGGGTACGGTTCCGCCGTCGGCGTGCAGGGCGTTTTTGTAGCAGTCGATGCACAGATCCCGCTTTCAGCCAATCTGGTAGCCGGAGCGAACCAGCCCGGATACCACCTACTCAACGTGAATTACGGGCGTGATTTCACCGCCAACCTGGTTGCTGAAATCACCCATCCAAAACCCAGTGACCGCTGCCCGCATTGCGGTACGGTGATGAACACGGAACCAGCGGTGAAGCTAGCGCATTTCGATTACCCCGCTGGCGAGCATGTGATCATGGATGCACAGGGAAAGATGGCCCCTCTGTATTCTGCGGCCTGTCACATCTCGCCGCTCAGGTTGCTGGCTTCCGCCGCCGAAAACCACCACGATAATTTTGGTCTGCGCCTGCCGCGCGTGATATCACCCTTCCAGATCTACCTGGTGCTGATCCCGGATAAAGAAAACCTGGCCGGCCCCGCAGCCGACTCGATCTACGGGCAGCTTCTGGACGCCGGAATGACGGTGCTTTATGATGACCGCAACGAGCGCGCCGGCGTCAAGTTCAACGACGCCGACCTGATCGGTATTCCCATCCGCATCACGGTCAGCCAGCGCGGAATTGCCGCCGGTACGGTGGAATTCAAACGGCGCAGCGATCCTGCCTCTACCCCCGTGACGCTGTCCGAGTTGATCCCACTGATCCAGCGGAATATGAGTGATTAATCTCTCCCGGAAAAGAATGGATTGCATGAAATATCACCCAAAACGAATACTGCTCGCAAGTATTTTCATCCTCATGATCACCCTGAGCTGTGCACTGCCAACCGGGCTGCGTGATTGGATACGGGATACGGTGGTGGATTCCATGGAAACCACTCCGACCACACAATCAACAACGGAGACTCCTGCTGAAACCAGTCAGACTTCGGATCTGGAAACCCCCGCTGAAACCGAAGTGCCTGCAGACACACCAACCCCTCCGGCAGATCTGGAAGGCGTTATCGCCGCTCTCACCGGTGATGAGGCCAACTTGCCGGATACCTATCGAACCACTTTTTCCATGACGTCCAAAGGGGCAGGCCCGTCTGGAGATGAATACATTCAGAATGTCGAAACCGAATCGGAATATAACCGTCCTGCCGGTTTGCAGCATAGTTCGGTCAATTATGATGGCAGCGGAACTTTCTCGCACACCGACCGGTTTGAGCTGTATCGCCACGGCGCGCTGCTGGTTGTGTACACCCCGGATAATGCCACCGTTCCCTGCACGCCCATCAGCGGTCTGGAAGAACAGATGAGCGATTTGCTGCTCATCCCCGAGTCCTTCATCCAGACGGTGAAGATTGGCGAACTGCTGGAATCCAATGTGACCGTCAATGAGATCGCCGCGGATCACTACACCGTCGAAACGGCTAACCTGCAAACAAGTGCAGCCGTTTTCGAAGACGGCGAGGTGTGGATTGCCCGCGATGGCGGCTATGTTGTCCGTTTTACCGGCACCGCAAAGAGCGATGACGGTTCTCCGCAAAGTAACGCCAGCGCCGAGGTTGAATGGGTTTACAATTTGTTGGATGCGGAACAGATGAACGAAATCGTCCTGCCGGCAGAATGTCTCAACCCGCAGCAGGCCGTTGATGACATCCCGTTGCCCGAGCATGCGGCCAATCAGCAATCATTTGGCGGCATCGTGACCTTTACCACGCCCGATCAACCGGAAGACACCGCCAATTTTTACCGGCAGACTCTGCCGCCGCTGGAGTGGGAAATCACGGATGATCTGGACACAGGCGGTGTGATCATGTTGACCGCCCAAAAGGACGATCTGGATCTGCAGGTGATGATCACCCCCGAGAACAACGGATCGAGCGTGATCCTGACCACCATCTCATTGAAATAAGGCAAGTGACGTTATGGATTACCAGGCCACTTTTAACATCCCCATGTCCTCCCCGGATATCACCGATCTGGAGCGGCAGGCCGTAATGGATGTGCTGCAAACCACATCTTTCAGCATGGGGCCGCGCATTCAGGCCTTTGAAGATGCGTTCCGCCAGTTTACCGGTGTAAAACATGCCATTGCGGTCAACTCCGGCACTGCCGGGCTGCATTTGTGCATACACGCGGCGGGAGTGCAGGCCGGCGACTATGTACTGACCACTCCCTTCTCGTTCATCTCGTCCACCAACGTGATCCTGTATGAGCGGGCCATCCCCATTTATGTGGATGTGGATCCGCTGACCGGTAATATCGATACCAAACTGGCCGAAGAAGCCGCGCGTGATATTTCGGCGAGGGGCGGAGCCGCCAAGAACTGGCTGCCCCGTAAAGGAGCCGACGAGGGCGGCCGTATGAAAGCCCTGTTGAGTGTGGATGTGTTCGGTCAGCCGGCCGATTATTACCCGCTGCAGGCCATCACCAACTGGTATGGCATGAAACTGATCAACGATTCCTGCGAGTCGCTGGGGGCCGTCTACAAAGACCGCAAAGCCGGCCGTTTGGGCGATTACGGCGTGTTCGCTTTTTACCCCAACAAGCAGATCACCACCGCCGAAGGCGGGATGATTGTGACCGATCACGATGATGCCGCCCGCATCATGCGCGCGCTGCGTAACCAGGGCCGTGTGCCCGGCGATACCTGGCTGGATCATACACTGATGGGTTACAACTACCGTTTGGATGAATTCAGCGCCGCCCTGGGCGCTGCCCAGATGCAGCGCATCAATGAATTGCTGGAAAAGCGAGACCGTGTGGCCGGTTGGTATAACCAGTATCTCTCACAGGTCGACGAGGTTGAGATCCCCTACGTCAGCCCCACCACCACACGCGTAAGCTGGTTTGTGTATGTGATCCGGCTGGCTCACCGCATCGACCGGGCGGAATTCATCCGCAACCTGGCCCAAAGAGGCATCCCGTCGCGGCCGTATTTCAGCCCCATCCACCTGCAGCCCTTCATGGTGGAAAAGTTTGGCTACCGCCCGGGCGATTTTCCCGTCACCGAAGACCTGGGCAGGCGCGGTTTGGCGCTGCCGTTCTCCGGGATCATGACCGAGGAACAGGTCAAAACCGTCTGTTCGGTCATTAAAGAAATCCTTTCCGCAAGGTAAGGCATGGATTTTCCGGCTCAGTATATCCCTCCGCGACGTACCGGTTTGCTGTTCAATGGGCTGGTCATCACCGCATTGCTGTTGTCCGGAGCTTTTTGCATCTGGTACGCGTTGAACCGCGCGCCGCAGGGAGATATCGCCATCTGGTACCTGGCCGGAATTATTCTGCTGGCGCCTGCCCTGTTATTTGCCTACGGCGCTTATGCGCTGCTGCAGGCCCGCTATGTGCTTGACCGGGATGGTTTGCGCATCCGCTGGGGTTTACGCAGTGAAGACGTCTCCATGGTGGATATCGAATGGATCCGCCCGGCCAGTGAACTGGGCTACCGGCTGCATCTGCCCCTGCTGTGCTGGCCTGGCTCCATTTATGGCCGCCGGGCAACCGAAGAACTGGGCACGGTAGAGTTTCTGGCCTCGGATGCACATAACCTGCTGTTAATTGCCAGCGGCAACAAGGTATATGCCATCTCCCCATCGGAAATGAGCCGGTTTCTGAACTCTTTCAGACGGGCCAATGAAATGGGCAGTCTCACGCCGCTTTCATCCTCCACCATCCTGCCGGCAGCCTATTTCAAGCGCATCTGGAATGACCGCGCCGCCCGCATTTTAGTGCTGCTGGGAGCACTGGCGGCCGGCGTGCTGGCGATCGGCACCAGTGTGATGGTCTCCTCCATCCCGCTGCTCTCCATGGGATACGACAGCGCCGCACAGCCATTTGAACCCGGCCCCTCACAATATATGCTGCTGTTGCCCATTCTGGGCGCCATGGTATTTGTGTTCAACCTGCTGTTCGGCATGTTTTTGTACCGCCGCAAAGAAATACAGATGATGTCTTATCTGTTATGGGGCGGGAGCATTTTCACCTCTGCCTTATTACTCGCCGGCATCCTGGTGGCAGCTTTATGAGTGTCGATCCGCTCAAGCTGGTCATCGGCACCGCATTGGGCTGTATTATCGCGCTAGCCGCTCGCAAGGCGCGCGCTCTGAACCGCTCAGGCATGTGGGCCGCGGCCGGGCTGGGCGCCGTGATCATGGGACTGGGTGGTTTTGGCTGGGCGGTGCTGTTGATGGGGTTCTTTATCTCCTCCAGCATCCTGTCACGCCTGTTCAAACGCCAGAAGGCCAGTCTGAGCGAAAAATATTCAAAAGGCAACGAACGTGACGCCAGTCAGGTGCTGGCCAATGGTGGGGTTGCCGGGGTTGCCGTTTTGCTGCTGTTTGTATTCCCTCCGCAATCGAGCGGGACCCTCGGGTTGTTGCCCTGGCTTGCCTGCGCGGCCGCCCTTGCCGCCGCCAACGCGGATACCTGGGCCACAGAATTGGGTGCACTCAGCCCCAAACTGCCCCGCTTGATCACCAACCTGAAATCGGTGGAACGCGGCACCTCGGGCGGGGTCACCCTCACCGGCACAACCGCCGCCCTGGCGGGCAGCGCCTTCATCGCGCTGCTGGCAGTCCTGTTCCGGCCGAATGATATCCCGCAGGTCGGTCTGTCTGCGGCTGCCGACTTTTCTCTGGCAGCCGAGTTTCTGCTTATCACATTGGCCGGGCTGCTGGGCAGTTTGGTGGATTCGCTGCTCGGGGCCACCGTACAGGCCATCTACTGGTGCCCCACATGCCAGAAGGAAACCGAAAAACATCCCCGCCACACCTGCGGAAGTGATACAATCCTGTTTCGGGGTTTCTCGTGGCTGGATAACGATTGGGTCAATACCCTATGCACCCTCAGCAGCGCCGTGCTGGTTTTGCTGATCATCCTGCTGTAATTTCTGCTTCATCAAAGACAATTCATGAAAACGCAAAAAGCCTATCGCATTTATTTGCTGATTTCCTTCCTTCTCAACGGCTTCTACTGGATGAACTTCTCAGTGGACAGTGTCTACTTTGTGGTGACAGCCCAACTGGATCCGCTGCAACTGGTGCTTGTGGGTACAGCACTGGAGGTGGCCGTGCTGCTGTTTGAGGTACCCACCGGCATTGTAGCCGATTTATACAGCCGACGGTTATCCACCATCATTGGTTTCCTGCTGATCGGCGTTGGGTTTATCATGCAGGGTGCTTTCGCGTTCTTTGTGCCCATTTTGCTGGCTCAAATTGTGTGGGGGCTGGGTCACACCTTCACCAGCGGCGCCATCGAAGCCTGGATCACCGATGAGATTGGCGAAGAGAACGCCGGTCCGGCCTTTCTCAAAGGCGCGCAGTACTCGCGCATCGGCGGGATGCTGGGCATCGCGGGCGGCACCTTGCTGGGTTTGATCTCACTGCGCCTGCCCATTCTCGTCTCGGGCGGGTTGATTGCCCTGCTGGGGGTGTTGATGATGCTGATCATGCCCGAAGACAACTTCCACCCCGCCAAACGGGAAGAAATGCACACGTTTCAAAACATGCTGCACACCTACAAACAGGGTATGGGCATGCTGAAGATACGGCCTATCCTGATCAGCATTCTGGCGATTGGCTTTTTCTACGGTCTGTACAGCGAAGGGTTCGACCGCATGTGGGTGGCCCTCATGCTTGAAAAATTCACCTTCCCGCTCTGGCAGCCGGTGGTCTGGTTTGGGCTGATCAGCATGGCAGAGCAGGGTCTGTCAGCCTGGGCGCTCAACTGGGTCAACAAGCGGCTTGATTTCACCGGCACCCGCGGGTTAATCAAAGCCCTGCTGATCGCCAGCGCCGCGCTCAGCCTGGCGATGGCCTTATTCGCTTATTCCGGGTGGTTGGGCATCGCCGTTGCCCTGCTGGTGATCATCGCCGTGCTGCGCAACGTGATCTATCCGCTGCATACCGCCTGGGTGAACCGCAAGCTGGAGCCCGGCGTACGCGCCACCATGCTCTCCATTTCAGGCCAGGTAGATGCCATCGGACAGATCGCCGGAGGTCCGGGGGTGGGTATGATTGGACAGCGGGTGTCTATGTCGGCCGGTATCCTTACCTCCGCGCTGCTGCTCACCCCGGTACTGGGCCTGTTGGCCCGTCAGTTTGTGAAGAATACAGAAGATACCGCAGCAGAGGCAGCAGCCAGGGAACAGGTGTCGTAAGTTCGACAATGTGAGTTCAAGACGACCCTGTGGGGGGCGGTTCATGAACCGCCCCTTCTTATTAGTGATTAATGAGTTTTGCATCCATTGACGGCTCTCCTGAAAAACCCATCAACGAATGCGTCAGTACTGCGTGCTGACGAAAAACGAATAAACGAATATCCTGCCTGTTCATAATCCAGCGGAATTTCCGATTCCTATTCGTTTATTCGTTTGCTTGCAGGTGCGCAAAAACCCCAACAAAACTCAACCTGTCGGTAACTCACCCCAGTCGTAGATGGCCCTCCTGAAAAACCGTCAACGAATGTGTCAGCGCTGCACGCTGACGAAAAACGAATAAACGAATAAGAGAACAGACTGACCTGACCTTGGATGAGACCAACTTGTTCAAAGTCTGGTAGATTGTCAGACTCCCCATTCGTTTATTCGTTTACTTGCAGATGCGCAAAAACCCAACATAACTCAACCTGTCGGTAACTCACCCCAGTCGTTGATGGCTCTCCTGAAAAACCCATCAACGAATGTGTCAGCGCTTCGCGCTGACGAAAAACGATTAAACAAATAAGAGAACAGGCTAGCCTGACCATAAATGAGATCAATCTGTTCAAAATCAGGCAAATTAACTAACTCCCCATTCGTTTATTCGTTTACTTGCAGATGCGCTAATACCCCAACAAAACTCAACCTGCTGGTAAGCCCACCCTATTCGTTGATGGCCTTCCTGAAACCCGCCCCATTCGTTGACGGTATCAAACAAAAAGGCTGCCCTTTTCAGGACAGCCCGTATTTGATTATTCAATTCACGCCTTTACCTCAAAACCGCGCTCAGCGCCGCCTGGAACAGCGTGTTGGGCAACAGGCTCAACACCACCGCAGCCACCGCCGATCCGATGGTCACCAGCCGCAGCCAGAAATCAGCGTTGACCTGCGGCTCACCGGGCTTCATGTACATCATCACCACCACGCGTAGATAGTAGAAAGCCGAGATCACCGAGGTGAGCAAACCAATCACGGCCAGCGTGACATAGCCGCCCATTACCGCGCTTCGGAACAGGTAAAACTTTCCCCAGAACCCGATCGTGAGCGGCATGCCGGTAAAGGAGAGCATGGCGATCAGCATGGAAAGCGCCAGCCAGGGTGATTTCTTTCCCAGCCCGGCGTAATCCTCCAGTTCGAGCCCCACGCCCATTTCACGCTCCATCGCCGTCACCACACCCCAGGCCGCAAAATTGGCCAGCGCGTAGGAGCCCAGGAAGAACAGCATGGCCGATACCATCTCGGTGCGCAGCGGTCCCTGGCTGAAGGTGACAAAGGCCATCAGCAGATAACCGCCATGCGCGATGGAGGAATACCCCAGCATGCGTTTGATGTTCTTTTGTGAGATCGCCAGCAGGTTCCCCACCAGCATGGTGAGGATCGATAGCCCGGCCAGCGCCGGCGCCAGATCAGCCGATACGGAAGGAAAGGCGGTCATAAATACACGCATCAGTGCCGCCGCGCCGGCTGCCTTGGCTCCAATGGACATGAAACCGGTTACCGGGGTGGGCGCGCCCTGGTACACATCCGGCGCCCAGCCATGGAAGGGTACCACCGCCATTTTGAACGCGAAACCCACCAGCAGCATGCCCCCGCCGATGATAAACAGCGTGGGGTTCACTAATTGACCCGCCTCTGCCGCGGCCAGAACCGTCTGCA
>CAZHMZ010000119.1:9543-12435 GCA_964532655.1 uncultured Anaerolineaceae bacterium | reverse complement strand
GTGCTGGGTGATGCCCGTTTTGCGACCAAATTACGCGGACACGACTACAACGACGCCGTTGCTGACTTTGCGGCCAAACACTTCAAGAAAGTGGAGGGCTGAACCAAATTCAGCCGTTGATTCCTTCTACCAGTGCGACGATTGCCTGAATGGCAATCCTGATTTCCATTTCGACCGCTTTCTGAAACAGACTGCGGTCGATTATTTTGTAGGAGATCGCGTGAGCCGATCCCGCCGGCCCATCAACCGCCACAATGGCGCCGGCCCGCACCCCGCGCAGACTGGCAATGGTAAAGAGCGCGGCAGCCTCCTGCTCAAAGATCTTCACGCCGGCGCGCTTCCATACACCAAAAGTGGCCTCTGAATCAAGGCCATAAAAGGCGTCGCCGGTGCGGTATAACCCCACGTGGAACGGATGCCCGCTCGCCTGCGCGGCTTGCCGCAAGGCCAACGTCACATCCAGATCACTGACTGCCGGGTACTGCGGCGGAACCAGTTCTTTTGAGAGACCGTCATCGCGGACTGCACCTGTGGCAATCACCAGATCGCCGGGGTGAACATCCTCCTGCAAAAACCCGCAAGTACCCACCCGGATCAGGGTATGGGCTCCCAGCTTGATCAATTCTTCAATGCCCATGGCAGCGCCCGGGCAGCCTATGCCGGTGGACATCACCGAAATTGGGACTCCCTGTACGGTGCCGGTGTACGTCCAGTACTCTCGGTTGCGACCTACTTCACGGGCATCGTCGAAAAAGGTAGAAATCCAGCGCGCGCGTTCAGGATCTCCGGGCAAGAGCACGTATGGGGCAATATCGCCTGGTTTACAGCGGATGGTGGGTTGGATAGCAGCGTCAGTCATAAGGTTTCTCCTGAGGGATTCTTATATTACCGGTTACAACTCAATTGTAACGAGAAATTCAGAATCCCTCAGGATATTGACTATGAACCGATCAGACGCAAGGTGATAATCTCGAAAGGCTTGATAGCGAATCGGACCTCGTTCTCATGAACCGGCAGTTCCTGCTCATTTTCTTCCAGTAAATTGGTGATAAAGGCATGTTGCACCGGGAAACCGCAGGTAAGATTGACCTGACCGCGGCTGCGTTGGTTTTCGTAAAGCCTTACGATGATCCCCTGTCCATCCTCTGCCTGCTTCACCGTTTCAATGATCACGTTCTCACGGTCGGTGGTCACCAGCGCGGGCAGCTTTGTGATTGATTCAGGGCGCGGATTTACCTGGTTATTCGTTTTCACAGGGTAAATCACGCATGGATTATTGAGATCATACGCGGCCGGCACGGTACCGTTCCGCCAGTCACCGGTGTGGGGATACAGGCTGTAAATAAAGCGATGCTCTCCCTGATCTGCAAAGGGATCCGGCATGGTAGCGCTTTTCAAAAGTGTGATCCGCATCACATTTTCATGCACATCATGCCCGTACTTGCAATCATTCAGCAGGCTGACGCCGTAATCGCCTTCACTCAAATCGATCCATTTATGCGCTGAGCTCTCAAAACGCGCCCAGTCCCACGAGGTATTGCGATGTGTCGGCCTTTGCACACTGCCCCATTGAATTTCGTATGTGGCGGTAGGGCTTAACACCTCCACCGGGAAGGCTGCCTTCAGCAGAACCTGCTGCTCATGCCAGTCCACAAAGGTATCAAAATCGATGCGGCGGCTGTTTCCGCTGAGATAGATCTTTTGCAAAATTTTGCTGCCGCGGAACTTACGGGTGAACATGATCCCGCAGCGCAGTGGGCCTTCCTCTATAATGGATGCCGCGGACATTAATTCAACCGGCCAGCATTTGTCTTCATAATAGATTTCGATATCCCAGGCGTCATACTCTACCGGGCGATCCTCAAATGCCTGCAATACATTGGCATTCTGCCCCGCCGGTATCACCTCTCGCTGGTATTCTTTATCCCACAAACGCGTAATTTCACCGACAGGCGACAGCTCCACCCGCAGCAAGGAATTCTCGAGGATAAATCCCTCGGATGCCTGTTCAACCTGTACCGCTGCCGGCCAGGTCCGCTCACTGCTGCGAACGCCCAATCCGCTCAAGCTGTATGGCTCGGATGAAGGTAGTTCCACCAGTATGCCGTTTTCAACCTTCTGGCAAGGGATATCCTGACCGGTTTGCGGATCATAGAAGGACTTGCCCTCTTCCAATGTGCCTTCAAATAAAGTCGTGTGTCCTACGAAAGACGTGGGATTGACCGCCACATGGCTGACATCCGGGTTAAGTCGTTCAGTCAGGTTCTCCAGCGCGGTTTCGACCACAGACTCGGTGGTTTCCCGGATCTTTTCGTGATCGTTCAGGGTGTCTTCGTAGACTTTTGCGATCGATGAACCCGGTAAAATATCGTGGAACTGGTTGCAGCATAGCAGTTCCCAGGCTGTGCGCAGCGAATCATGCGGGTACGGCGGGTTGCCGTGCACGGCCGCCAGGCTTGCCAGGAATTCGGCATTATGAAGCCGAAACTCGCTTTTGCGATTGGCCCGTTTTGTTCGAGCCTGGCTCGTCAATGTTCCGCGGTGAAACTCCAGATACAACTCGCCGTTCCATTGCGGCAGGTTCTCACCGGCCTCCTCTTCAAGACGCGACATAAACCCACCGATCGTGCCGCTTTTTACACGCGGTAAACCGGGGAACTCTTTCAGCAACGGAAGATTTTGCAGCATCTCCCGTGAAGGTCCCCCGCCGCCATCGCCATAGCCATAGAGCATCAGTAAATTTTGATGGGTTTCCTTTTGATCATAGTTTTCCCAGGTACCCATCACTTCCTTGGGGTTCAGAAGGGCGTTGTAGCTGTTTGAATCGAGGATGGTGGTGATGGTCTTATCCGTTACCGGATCACCCGGTGTAGTCAGGAAATGCGACAAAAT
>CAZHMZ010000119.1:0-9533 GCA_964532655.1 uncultured Anaerolineaceae bacterium | reverse complement strand
GGTGATAAAGTATTTCAACCCGGCCAGTTTTGCCAGTTGCGGCAGTGCACCCGAGTAACCGAAGCTATCGGGCAGAAAAAGAACAGGAGATTCCACATCACCAAAGTGATCGCGAAAATAGGTACGTCCCAACAAAAGCTGGCGGGCCAGCGCTTCGGCGCCGGAACTGTTGGTATCCGGTTCCACCCAGGCACCGCCCAAAATCTCCCATCGCCCGGCCCGAACAGCCTGTTTGACCTGCTCAAAAATGGTCGGATAGTCCTGCTCCACAAATTGATATAACTGCGGCTGACTCTGGGCGAACAGGTAGTCTGGGAACTCCTCCAGCAGGCGCAGTGCGGTGGTAAATGTACGGCCAGCCTTGCGGCGGCCTTGCTCCACCTGCCACAACCACCCCACATCCAGGTGAGCATGCCCTGCCGCGGTGATCTCCACACCCAGCGGGCTTCCGGCAGCGGAAATCCCGTCCATCAATTCCTCGGTCGCAGCATTCAGGCTCATGTCAAATTCGCGGCCGAATGGTTTGCACATATCCAGCGTGTTGTAGGCTTTATCCATGGAATTGAGTAAACGTTGACGAGTCAGATCCTGCTCCGGCAGAATATCCACTACACGCAAGCTGATATCGATAATTCTCAGGAATTCCAGCAGCGCCGAATTCAACTGCACCAGCGAACAGGTTTTCATCTGCAATTGAGTGTAGCTTTTATGCAAATCGCGTTCAGTGCCCGCTCCTGGCCAACCATGCAACGCCAGCAAATGCGGTTGTCCATCCATAAAGCGGCCGGGAATCAGCACTTCCTGGTGATGGCGGTCACAGGCGGCAAACGGTTCACCGTCGACATAAATTAGAGCCTCCGGATGACTGAAATCACCGGCGATACCCAGCGGCAGGTATAAATACACCGGTTGGCCATTAGCCCATTCAGGAGGAATGGCAAATGAGGAACGCAGAACAAAACTGGTATTTCTCTCGCCCCACAGCGCATCCGGTTGGATCAGCACCCAACCGCTGTCATCCACATCCACCCCGATCGGAACAGGCAGTTTTGAATTGGGCAACGTCAGGTAACGAAATGGAGCCAGCGGGATCATGCTCTGATAGCGCAAATCCCGCAGTTCAGTCAACATCTTGCCAATTTTCTTTCGTGTCCAACGAATATCATGGTACATAGGATCACCCAAAAAGTAGATTTCTCTTGCACGACAACATTTGTCGTTTATACTTCATATGCTACGAACGCTGTCTAAATACGACATATTTTATCCAATTATACAATTTCAACCAACAAAGAGGATTGTCAGATATGAAAGGTCATGCTCCCACGCTGGATTCCAATCTTGTTAACGATCTCAGAAAGAATTTGCAGGGTGAGCTGAAAGACGATTTTATCAGCAGATTGTTGTACAGTACAGATGCCTCCATTTATCAAATTGAACCGTTAGGCGTCATCATACCGCGCTCCCTGGATGACCTGACCACCGCGGTGCAAATTGCCGAACGTTACCATGTGCCCATTATTCCGCGCGGTTCCGGTTCCAGCCTGGCAGGTCAAACGGTTGGGCAGGCTCTGATCATTGACACCTCTCGATATCTTGATCGCATCCTCGAGATTGACCCGGTCAACCAGACCGCCACGGTGGAGCCGGGTGTGATTCTAAGCAGTCTGAACCGGCAAGTTGCGAAATACGGTCTGATGTTCGGTCCCGATCCTGCTTCTGCAGAACGAGCCTCAATTGGGGGTGTGTTGGGTTGTAATGCTACCGGGGCGCATTCGATTACATATGGCATGTCTGCCGATCACCTCCTGGAGACCGAGGTCATTCTTTCGGATGGTGAAGTTTGTATATTTACTGAGGAAGACGCCGAACGTTTGGAGAATCTTACCTCCATTCAGCAGCCAAAAAGCCGCAAAGAGCACATGTTCCGTACCTCGCTGGACATCCGCCGCAACCATTCGGATGTGATCAAACGAGGCTGGCCCCAGGTATGGCGGCGAGCTTCCGGTTACAACATTAACTATCTGCTCCCCTGGACGCCGACTGCCCCTCCACAGTGGGATAACAGCCTGTATCCGTATCCCCCGGTGCAGCCTGGAAAGATCAACCTGTCGCACCTGGTGGTTGGATCAGAAGGAACGCTGGCTGTCATTCGCAAAGCCAAACTGCGGCTGGTGAAAAAACCCACCCATACCATCCTGGTGGTGCTCACCTATAACAGCATCGCCGAGGCCTGCGATCAGACCACCACACTGCTGGAAAAGCACCCTACCGCGGTCGAACTAATCCCCGGTGAAATGCTTCGCCTGGCACGCGCCATCCCCGCCATGGCCATGCAATTAGGCTTCGTTCAGGGCGATCCGGAAGCCATGCTGGTGGTGGAATTCTCCGGCTCGGATCCCCAACGCATCAAGCAACAGGCTCTGGAAATTGGTGGCGGGTTAATCGCTGAAACCAACGCGGAGCAAACACAGGTTTGGAACATCCGCAAAATGGGTCTGGGTATTCTCAATTCGCTGCCCGGAGATCAAAAACCGCTTGCCTTTGTGGAAGATGTGGCCGTACCGGTTGAAAAACTGGGCTCCTTTGTTCGATCGATGGAAAACATCATGGGGGCGCACGGGATCCATGCCAACTTCTATGCGCATGCCTCTGCCGGCTGCCTGCATATTCGTCCGATTATCAGCACCAAAGGTGCGCGTGATGTGCAGTTAATGAAAACCATCTCGCAGGAAGTGATTCAACTCACGCTCAGCCTCAACGGCGCGGTCAGCGGTGAACATGGTGATGGCATCGCCCGCTCGGAATATATTGAAGCCAACTTCGGTAGCGATTTGTATGACCTGTTCAAACAGGTGAAACAGGCCGCTGATCCGGAGAATATCCTGAACCCGGGCAAGAAAATCAATCCCCTGCCCATGGATCAAAACTTGCGTTTTGGACCTGACTATCAGACAAAACCCTGGGAGCCGTTCTTCGATTATTCCCGCCAGGGTGATATGACCGGTGCCATCGAACTGTGCAACGGACAGGGCGTGTGCCGCAAGGATTTTGGGATGATGTGCCCTTCGTTCCAGATTCTGCGGGAAGAGAAAAACAGCCCGCGCGGCCGGTCAAACTTGCTGCGGGCGTTGATCTCCGGCCAATTGCCCGCGGACTCGCTGGGTGAACAGGTGGTCATGGATGCGCTGGATATGTGTCTGGCCTGCAAAGGCTGCAAATCCGAGTGCCCCTCAGGTGTGGATGTCGCGAAGCTGAAGTTCGACTTTCTGTACCGCTATTACAAAACCCATCCCCACAAAGTACGCGATTACATGTTCGCATACATCCATCTGATCGGTCCCCTGGCCGGGGTGTTTTCCTGGATGGTTAACCCCCTGCTGGCCTTCAAACCGGTGAAAAAAATCAACGAAAAACTGCTGCACCTTTCCGCCGAACGCGAGTTTCCGCAGTTTTCACCGGCTGGAGAGAAAAGAGAACTTCGCAGGCACAAATCGCCGGCCAAACCGGATGTACTCTTCCTGTTGGACAGCTTTTCCCGTGACATGCACCCCGATACTGCCATCGACGGCGTGAAGGTACTTGAGGCATGTGGGTTCAACGTCATGATCCTGCCGGTGATCGGCGCCGGAAGAGCGTTCACCTCCAAAGGTTTTCTGCCACAGGCCAAACAACATGCCCGCCGCCTGGTGGATGCCATTCGCATGGTAGATCCGGATGGCAAGCTGCCGGTTGTAGGCGTTGAACCATCCGAGACGTTCATGCTGCGGGATGAATTCCTGGATTACTTCCCGCAGGATGAGTTTATCCAAAAGCTGTCGAAACGCACCTGGCTGATTGATGAATTCCTGATTCGTCCCGACGGGAATGGGAAGGCCCCGGTAGAGACAATCCAACCCGGCAATCAAACCGTCAAGGTGCTTTTGCATGGCCAGTGTGTTCAAAAAGTGCAGCCCCCGGCCGATGACGGTCTGCCGGTGGGTCCGCAGGCGACCATCAGCATGTTGAAACTGGCCGGCTATCAGGTGGAAATGGTGGAAAGCGGCTGCTGCGGCATGGCCGGGGCCTTTGGTTATGAAGCCGAGCATTACGAACTTTCCATGAAACTGGGTGAGTTGTCGCTCTTCCCCGCAGTCAGGGCTGCCGCGCCGGAGGTCATCGTGGCAGCCAGCGGCACCTCCTGCCGTGCGCAGATCAAAGGCGGTACCGGAAAAGAAGCCGTTCATCCCATCACCCTGGTACGGCGGATGTGTAAATAATCTTCTCCATTCAGGCTGCCGGCTGAAAAATGAGCAAAATCTCATGCAGCCGGCAGTTCAGAACTGTATAATCCTGGATAGCAGCATATCGGATCGGTTTATCTGGTTTATCCAGGAAAGAGAGAAGACATGTATCAGTTTGAATGTAAAGATTTGGGTTTTGATGACGGCGTAAAAATTACCGGTAACAGTATGGATGAAGTGACCCGCAAGGTGATTGACCATGCCTGGAAGGATCACGACATCAAAGCCCAATCTTCCAAAGAAGCTGAAGACTTGATTGAGAACATTAAAACCAAAATTCATGAAGTGAGGTAAGCCGGGCTTACCAGCACCACTCAATTCATAAGGAGCTGTTCTGCACCCTGCATAACAGCTCCTTTCATTTTATGTGTGCGAATTTTTCGCCTGGGGTTCAATTTCCCTTTTTCCCAACAAAATGCGTGTATAATTCAGCTACGTTCCGACCAGGAGAAAGGAAGTCCCCATGGCCAAAAGTAAAGATTACGGCAGCAAGAACGACAAGAAAAAAATGAAAGAAAAGAAGGACAAAAAGAAAAAGTGAGTTCCAGTTAGAAATCCGGTGCCAGACAAACCGGATTTCGCATTTCTTGCGCAGAATCATTCATCGTTTACTGTTCCATCCATAGACCCCCGGTACTCTCCATCCAGTCCGCGATCTGTTCCACTGCCCCCTTCACGTCATTATTTGAGATATCCACTTCCAGGGTGGGGAGCACGGATTCGCCCACCAGTCGACGCAGAAGCGTCTGCTCCTGAACGAACAAGTTCAGATCGGCATATTGGCCCGGGTTTCCGGATACCTTCAGTCGTTCGGCTCGTGCAGCCTCAAAGGATCCAACCGAACGCGTCATGAACACCAGTCGAAAACCCAGTGGTTTCAGGCGTTGTTCCAGCCAGGTGAAAGGATAATCCACCTGATTCTGCATCCACTGGTACATGCGGGTGGAAATATGAAAACGGTCCACAATCCACGAGTAATACCGCTGCAATTCAAACATACGCGCCCAGGTATGGTACGTCTCCATGGCCTGGGCTTCTTCCTCTGGCGCAAAATTGATCAGGCCACGTCCCCACGGAACATTGGTAAAGCTGCACCATTCCGCTGAGATCAACGGGGAATGGTAGCGGTACTTGCGTGGGCCTGTGATGCGCGGATGATCGTTCAGTTCAAAAGCGATTTCGGTTTTGAAGGTCAGGCGGGTGCCTTCCAGAATAATCTTTGGACACATTTTTGAACCCATTCCATCCCTCCTTCTGTCTGGGCGGTGACTCTGTTATCACTATACCATTTTTACTTGGAAGAAGAAACAAAAACGATCTGAATGGAGACAAAACCGGTCATCATCCGCCGTTCCGGGTTGTTTTGATCATGCTAGATAGCAAATGAGCCGGCTTTCCGCCGGCTCATCTTTGATTAGCTTGTTCCTATCTTTGCCGCTGCAGCGGATCCAGCGAATCTCGCAGACCATCTCCAAAGAAGTTAAAGGCAATCACCGTGACAGAGATCAACAGACCCGGAGGTACCCACATCCACCATGCCTGATGCAGCCAGGCTTTCCCGTCGAAGAGCATATTGCCCCATGAGGCTGCCGGCGGCGGGGTTCCCAGACCCAGAAAACTCAACCCTGATTCCAGCAGAATGGCGCTGGGGATACTGTTGGTCATCGAAACGATGATGGGCGCAACGCTGTTGGGAAGCAGATGGCGCAGGATGAGCCGCCGGTTAGACGCCCCCGTCGCGCGAGCCGAAGTAATAAAATCCATTTGCTTGATGCGCAGGAATTCACCGCGCACCAGACGCGATACCCCCATCCAGTTAAAAAGCCCGATGATCACCATGATGTTGTAGATACTCGGTTCCAGCAGGGCGTTCACCGTCAAAATCAGATAGAAGGTAGGCAGGGAAAGAAAGATATCTGCCACGCGCATGATGATGTTGTCGGCGGTTCCGCCGTATAAACCGGCCAATGAACCCAGCAGCACGCCGATGGCGGTGGAAATACCTACGGCCACAAAACCGACCGAAAGAGAGATTCGTGAACCGCTCAGGCAGCGCGAGAAAATATCCCGGCCCAGTTCATCGGTTCCCCAGGGGTGAACAGCATCTGGCGCCGAGGGAACCCCCAGCGCGTATTTTCCATCAATGAAGACCGGGTCAAAGGGCATAATCTGGTCGGCAAAGATAGCGATGAGGAAGATAATCACCAGAAAAATCAGTCCCGCCACAGCCATCCAGTTTTTGTGAAACTCATACCAGAACTGGTTCAGGAAAGAATACTTCTTAATCCGAACCGGAGAGAGAGATAATGCGTCGGCCATAATGGGTTCCCTTCGCTCTACTTGTGACTGATGCGGGGATCAACGATGACATACCCGATATCCGCGATCAGGTTCCCCACCACCACCAGCAACGCCGATAACATGGTGACACCCATGACAATCGGGTAATCCCGGTTTTGAATGGCGGTGATGCCCAACCGGCCCATGCCAGGCCAACCAAATACTGATTCGGTGATGTAAGCCCCATTCACAATATCGGGCAGTGACAGGCCCGCCAGGGTAACCACCGGGATGAGCGAATTTCGGAAGGCGTGTCGAAAGACAATCAGTCTCTCGCTGAGCCCTTTCCCGCGAGCTGTGGTGATGTAATCGAGGTTCAGGTTTTCAATCAGCGTGGCGCGCTGATAACGCGACCAGTACGCGATGGATGTAAATGAGAGCGTGATAGCCGGCAAAATCACATGTTTAGCCACGTCCAGCGCGTACTCAATGCCGGTCAATCTGCCGATACTGGTCATCCCCACACTGGGCAGGATGCGCAGTTGGTTACCAAATAATTCAATCAGTAACAACCCCAGCCAGAAGCTAGGCATCGAAATGCCAATGAAAGCACCCACGGTCACCACATAATCAATGATCGTATGCCTTTTGATGGCCGACAACACTCCGACTGGAATTGAAATCAACAACGTCAGAAAAACTGAGATCCCTCCCAATAAAACTGTGTTGGGCAGGCGTTCCATGATTTCATCTTTAACGGTATCGCTGCTTCGCAGTGAATAGCCCCAATTGCCGTCGATCATGTTCTTCACCCAGTTTAGGTAGCGAACGTGAACCGGCCGGTCCAATCCCAGCTCGTGGCGGATTTTATCCAGCTCGTCGGCAGTCAGACGGCGTTTTTCCCGGGTGATGTACATCATTACCGGATCGCCGGGGGCAAATTCAGCAATCGAAAATGACATGATCGAGATGAAAAACAAAAGGGGTATCATCTGCAGAACTCTGCGCAGAAGGTATTCAGTCATGAAATCCACCTTTATCGGGTATCATGCCGTCCCAAAAGCAGAGACCTGCTCCTGGGACGGCATACTTACATATCAGAAGAACAATGAAAAGTTTACTTTTCCACCCAGAGCAAATCGGGGCGTCCGAAATAGCCTACCAAACCCACCTGGAAATCGGCTTCTTCCAGATGGACACGGCGGTTGTAAGCCCATACACGTGATTCATAGTACAGCGGCAGATGGGGCAGTTCGTCCCACACGATTGCGCCGGCCTGCTTCAAGAATTCATCACGGGTGGCGATGTCGGTGGCAGCGCGAGCCTGATTGAACAGATCATTGACGATCGGGTTCTCATAGGATTGATCGCTGTCAACCGCGTTGGAAGCCATCAACCACTGATAGTTGGTACCGTTATCGCCGATGTAACCAATGCCGGAGAACATCACATCGTACGGTTTGTCAACCATACCGGTGTTTTCTTCGTTCCATACACTGCTGTCGATCTGGCGGATCTGGGCATCGATGCCCACTGCCTGCCAGTATGACTGCACCATGGCGAAGATCTTCACCTCGTCCGCATCCATGGCATCCAGCACCAGCCCGAATTTGGTACCCGGGTCAACGCCTTCCACGGTCTTGGCAACCAGGTAACCATCAGGCCCTGCTTCCCAACCAACCTCAGCCAGGAGGGCTTTGGCTTTTTCCACATCATAGGTATAGGTAGTGGTGGGTTCATAAGCGGTGACCACAGGGTTCCAGACGTTATCGCATACCTGTCCGTAACCCAGGTTCATGGCCTGCAGGATGGCTGCCCGGTCCATGGCGAACATGAGCGCCTGACGGGTTCGTTTGTCCTTCAGATAGGGTTTTGAGGTGTTCAGACGCAGATGGTTCTGATAGTCGACGATCTTGGTCATGACCTGGATATCCGTCGAGTTCAGCAGTTCAGGTACCTGCTTGGGCTGGATACGGGCAAAATCAATTTCGCCGGTGAGCAGCGCGGTGATACGTGTTTGAGCATCCGGGATCAGGCGGAAAACGAATTGATCCAGATACGGCCGACCGCGCCAGTAATCCTCGTTGCGTTCAAGATACACAGCTTCACCTACACGGTTTTCCACCATAGTGAAGGGACCGGTACCCAGATTGAGGTCGGTGTTGAATTCAGAAGCCTTCATATCGGCATTGCTGATGCCCTTCTCCTCAAAGTAATGCTTGGGGATAATCGGCACGCCGATATCAGCCAGCAGGGAAGGAACCGGAACATCAGAGGTAATGGTGATGGTGTAATCGTCGACCTTTTCAAAGACATAGGGTTTGTCATTGACGAAGAAACGACCGCTGAAGGATCCCACACCGATGGTTTCAGGATCTTCCAGTACGGAAGCCCAGAACAACACATCGTCGGCGGTGAAGTCCACCCCATCCTGCCATTTTACGCCCTGGCGCAGATGTATAGTCCAGGTACGCCCATCTTCGCTGATTTCCCAGGATTCAGCCAGAATCGGCCGCAGCTCCGGAGGGAAGTTTTCTCCACCCCAGGTGAGCGGTTCGGTGCTCATCTGGTACACTCTGATTTCATCGCCGCCATTGTTGTGAATGGGGCTGAAACCAGGCATTTCAGAGGTCCAGGCTCCGAAAACAAATGTGCCGCCGTATTTATCGATGCCTTCAGGCGTGGCGGTGATCACTTTCTCAACCTCAACCTCAACTTCTTGTACCTGAGGTGTCCCCGCCACGATCACGGTCTCCACAACCTTGACAGGTTCCGGAGCGGCGCACGACGCCAGAAATGTAGCAACAAGCATTAAAGAAATGACCCACTTGACTAATTTCATTTTTCCTCCAAACATATATTCTACAGAAATCACAACTCAAACCGTATGCACCTTTACAAAATAATTACCCTGGCACCTCCTTATTCGGTCGCGTTCACCCGATTCAGCAGATATCCATCCAGACAAGT
>CAZHMZ010000118.1:0-12478 GCA_964532655.1 uncultured Anaerolineaceae bacterium | reverse complement strand
ACCGGCGGCAGGCAATCTGCTATCATGCGTAAGGAGATGTGGATCATGGAATTCGAAACCCAGGCGCAGCAAGTTGTATATCAAAAAATTGAACCGTGGATGAAAGAAAAATTTGGGATCTTCTTTCACAAACGGGAAGATTCGCCGTATTTTGGTGTGAGCATAGGCTCTGCTTTTGTTCATATCGGGATTCAACCCTGGACCGCTGAAAACGCTTCCATTACCATACGCGCCTACGTGGTTTTAAACGTGGAAATTCATCCGGATCTGCTGTATTTCCTTTTGCGTGAAAACGATAAGCTCCGTTTTGGGGCATTTGGCCTGGATGAAGACAACGATATCTTCTTTGAACATACTTTGCCTGGCCTGAGCTGTTCCGCTGAAGAACTGGCAGGTTCCATTCTGGCAGTGGGCCAGACAACCGATCAATACGATGATGTGATTGTCTCGCGCTGGGGCGGTGTGCCGGCTTCGGACATGCAAACCGAAGAGTAGACAATACTCCAATAAGAGCGTATCCTTTTCTGTATAGCGTGTTTTTCTATTCGCGATTATGATTTCGCGAATGATTTACAGATCCACATTCCCGTAATTTCGCAGGCATATTATGAAAAAGACGTCGTTAAAAGAATTACCCCGAAATGTTTGGGCAGTAAGTCTGACCAGCTTCTTTATGGATGTATCCAGTGAGATGGTGCTGAATATATTGCCCCTGTTTCTCTCGAACATCCTGGGGGTTAAGACCAATGTCATCGGGTTGATTGAAGGGGTTGCCGAGGCAACCGCCAGCGTATTAAAGGTGTTCTCCGGCTGGATTTCGGACCGGATTGGCTCACGCAAGTGGCTGACTGTGGTGGGGTACGGCCTTTCGGCTATCTCCAAACCATTCTTCTATTTTGCCAATACGTGGAGTGTGGTTGCCGGTGTTCGTTGGACGGACCGGCTGGGGAAAGGGATTCGCACTGCCCCGCGTGATGCACTGGTAGCCGATTCAATCAAACCGGAACAGCGCGGTCTGGCGTTTGGTTTTCATCGCGCCGCCGATACCGCCGGAGCCGTGCTGGGATTGATCATTTCCTTCCTGGTGGTCTGGCTGCTGCAAAAATCCACACAAACCCTGCAGTTGGAAACCTTCCAATTGATCGTGCTGATCTCCATTATCCCGGCTATGTTGGCAGTGATCTCGCTCATCGTGGGAACCCGTGAAGTGAAGATTGAAGGTCAACGCCAGGCGCCGCGTTTTGCGTTCAAATCGCTCGGCAAACAGTTCATGATCTTCATGGTCATTGTGAGCATTTTTGATCTGGGAAATTCTTCAGATGCTTTTCTGGTTTTGCGGGCGCAGGAACGCGGGATCAGCGTGCTGGGTATTCTGGCCATGCTGACGGTGTTCAACCTCATCTACAGTCTCAGTTCGCTGCCGGCCGGGTCACTTTCCGACCGAATTGGCCGCAAAAAGGTGATTGTGGGCGGATGGCTGGTTTACGCCGTCATTTACCTGGGTTTTGCCCTGGCAAACCGCGGCTGGCATGTGTGGGTTTTATACGCCCTGTATGGTTTTTATTACGGGCTTGCCTATGGAACCACCAAAGCCATGATCTCCGATCTGGTGCCTGCCAATCTGCGCGGCACTGCCTATGGCACCTACAATGGCGTTCTGGGCATTCTTGATTTTCCTGCTTCATTAATTGCCGGTATTTTGTGGAGCGGTATGGGAAGCTGGGCCGGATTTGGACCCTCCGCGCCGTTTCTCTTTGGCGGGGTACTGGCCTTAATCGCAGCACTGCTGTTTGTGATATGGAAACCCGTACCGGTTGCTGAAGCCGGCGTGTCCTGATCCATACGCCTTCCATTGCTTGTATTAAAGGAAGTCATTGCGATGAAAAAGTTGGCCTCATTTATGCAATGACTTCCTTTGCACGTAAAAATAATGTCAAAAATGCAGATTCAGCTTGACATGTTAAAAAATGTATATATACTGGCTTTAATCCATGGAAATCTGGATCCCGGAGGTAGGAAATACTGTAAAGGGGCTGGTTTGGTATCCACATGAAAATGAAAAACGCTTTATGGAACAGTTTATCTTTCCTGGCTTTCATGGGCATTCTGGCTGTGGTGGTTGTTTTTGCAATTATATTTTTCAACCCGTATACACAGTTTAATCCGTTGCCTCCTCCCACCATGCCGGCCGCATTGTTACTTCCCACCAGCACGCCAACACAGCCCAGGTTGCCTGCCACCTGGACCCCTGAGAATGCGGATCAACAGTCTGTGCTCCCTGAACTGAAACCAAGTTCCACCATCCAGGGAGACGGCACTCAGATTTTTGTCATTCCTACCCGCACCCCCAGCCCAACCGCCACCCGCACCCGCACCATCACCTCCACCGTCAGGCTGTATAAAACCACTGTTTCAGGTGGCTCATATATTTCAACGGCTACCAGAACCCGCACACCTACCAAAACGCGTACACCCACCAAAAACCTGACCGCTACCGAGCTTTCACGGTTTGCCACATCGGTGAAACAAACCCAGGTTTCGGGTTCACAGACGGCAGTCAGTTGGTCTGCCACCCAGACCGTGGCGGCTCTGCCGCCCAATCCCTCTTCGGCGACCGAACTGGGCGGGGCATCCTCGGGTGAATGGCAGAACACCGTTTCTGATCCCAGTTTTACCTGGACTCCTCCAACCGGCGCTATAGGGTACAACATCTATTGGGGAAATAATCCTACCGGGACCACGGTGACTGTTACCTCGCCATCACCTGTGTATGACCCATCCGCAGTTCCTGCCAGCGGCACATATTATCTTCGCCTGCAAACCGTGTTCACCTGGGCGACAAAGCCTGAATGGACGACTGTGTTCACGTTCCGCTATGACGTGACACCACCCACCGAACCCACCGAAGCGGTTGAAACGCCGGACGTTCAATCGGGAGTGTGGCAAAAGGATGTTTCCGATCCCGCCTTCAGTTGGGATGCGGCCACCGATACGCACAGCGAAGTGGCCGGGTATGATGTTTACTTTGGACCTACGCTTGAGCCCACCCCGTCTGTAACCCCCACGCCCTCCACCAGCGAGTTTGTGGATGTGCCGGAATATGACCCCACCGAGGTGCCTTCATCCGGTAAATACATCCTCATTGTCCGCACGGTGGATGAGGTGGGCAACCATTCGGACTGGACCGATCTGTTCGAGTTCTGGTACGACGGAACGGATCCTGATATGCCCGCCAATCTGGTCACCGGCGATCCGCTGATGGATACGACCCCAACCTTTACATGGGATGCGGTTACCGATGAACACAGCGGTCTGGCGGCTTATGAGATCTACTGGGGTACAGATGCGGTCTGCGGAACCAAAAACCAACCGGATACCACCTCAACCAGTTTCACCGCTCCTGAGATCACAACGCCTCTCGTACCGTATTTGTTGTGTGTGCGCTCGCGCGACGAAGCTGGCAACCTGTCAGGCTGGGCGGAGGCAACCTTCACCAATATGCCATGATCCTGGCGGCTGAGCCTGTTCAATACTGGACTCCAAATGAGGCTGTCTGAAGAGACAGCCTCATTTTTGATGCTGATATAATAAGAACCAAAAAGCTGGATGGATGTAGATGAAAGAGCACATTTCTCGAGAAACCTTTGCCCATCTTGTCAGACTGGCTGAACTTGAATTATCTCCCCAGGATGCCGAGTACCTTTACAACGAACTGAATAACCAGGTGAGCTCCATTGAGCAGCTCCAGGCGATACCGCTGGAGGATGACATACCGGTCAACCTGCGGGGTGTCACCTTTTCTCCCGGTATCAGCCAGCCGCTGCGTGAAGATGTGTGGCAGCCTTTTGTCGAAACCCGTCTGATCCTGGGCCAGGTGCCTGATCTGGTCGATGATCAGATTGCCGTCCCGGAAACCCCTCATAAAACGCTGGAATAACCATGGAACTTTGCGATTATCCTGCTCACGAAATCGTCACCCGCCTGAAAAAGGGCGAATTCACCGCCGTGGATGTGCTTGAATCGGCGCTTGCCCGCATTGAAAAAGTGGACGGCCGGCCGGGTACTTTGGATGCCGGTGAAATCACCGCCGAGGACAAACAAAAAATTCACGCCTTCCTGTGCGTCACCCGCGAACGGGCACTCGCCCAGGCTCAGGCAGTGGATCAAACCCTGTCACTGGGCGGAGACCCCGGCCCTCTGGCCGGTGTGCCGTTCTCGGTGAAAGATATCTTCACCGTCAAGGGTACCCGTTCCACGGCAGCCTCGCGCATCCTGTCCAACTTTACCGCTCCGTATACCGCCACCATTGTGGATCGCATGGAAAAAGCCGGCGCGGTGATGCTCGGCAAGGTCAATCTGGATGAATTCGCGTTTGGTTCCTCCAGCGAATCCTCCGCTTTTCAGCCTGCTCCGCGCAACCCGTGGGACACCAGCCGCACCCCTGGCGGATCTTCCGGCGGCAGCGTGGCTTCAGTGGCATCCGGTGAAGCGGCTGTGTCGGTGGGCACCGATACGGCAGGCTCCATCCGCCAACCAGCCGCCTTCACAGGCCTGCATGGTCTCAAACCCACCTATGGGCGCATCTCGCGCTATGGCCTGATCGCGGCGGCATCCTCGCTCGACTGCTCGGGCATCATGGCCCGCTCGCCTGAAGATACCGCGCTGATCCTGCAAACCACCGCCGGGGCTGACCCGCATGACGCCACCACATCCACCCTGCCGGTGCCGGATTACCGGGCGGAAATGCAGCGTGATGTGCGCGGGCTGCGTGTGGGTCTCTCACCGGATTACTTCAACATCATCTTCCCGGATATGAAAACCGGCCAGTATGAACAGCGCTCCATCTCCGATGAAATGAAAAACATCGTCCTGCAGGCGGCTGAGGAACTGGCAAAACTGGGTGTGGAGATTGTGGAAAATGTGCCCATGCCCAACACCCGCTACGGTATCCCGGCTTATTTTGTGGTCAGCCGCGTCGAGAAGGTTTCCAACCTGCACCGTTTTGACGGCGTTAAGTACGGATACCACACAGAGAAACCGGTGGAGAACCTGGAAGACCTGTATAAGAAAACCCGCGGCGAGGGATTTGGTTGGCAACCCAAGCTGCGCATCATGATGGGCATGTATGTGAGCGCCGCCCAGTACAGCGCCCAGTATTACAACCGGGCTCTGCGGGTGCGCACACTTATCCGGCGTGACTTTGAGCAGGCTTTTGACCCCAAAGGCGCGTACCGCCTGGATGCGCTGCTGACCCCCACCACACCCACCCCGGCTTTTCCCATCGGCGAGATTTACGGCGATACGGTGATGATGCAGTACGCCGACCAGTTCACCGTGCCGGCCAACCATGCCGGTATCCCGGGGCTGGCTTTCCCGGGCGGCTTATCGGCCGAGGGACTGCCGGTTGGTCTGCAATTGCTGGCGAATGATTTCTGCGAGGGTACGCTTTTGCAACTGGCATATGCCTACGGCAAATCCACCGCCGGGGCTGCCTGGCGCAGCGCCCGTCCGCAGGTTCTGCAATCGTTGGGATGACAGGAAATATCTTATGACCACATACGAAGCTGTAATCGGGCTGGAAACACACGTTCAGCTCAACACCGTCACAAAAATTTTCTGCGGCTGCCGGGCTGATTCCTGGCAGGTGCCGCCCAACAGCAATATCTGCCCGGTCTGCACCGGTTTGCCGGGTGTACTGCCGGTTCTGAACAAAACCGTGGTGGAAAAAGCCGTGCGTCTGGGAACGGCGCTCAACTCGCACATCAACGACGTATCCTATTTTGACCGTAAGAATTATTTTTACCCAGATCTGCCCAAGGGATACCAGATTACGCAGTATGACGTGCCGATTGCCGTAGGCGGTTACCTTGAATTCCCGGTTGCCAACGGTGAGACTCGCCGGGTGCGGCTGCACAAGATGCACATGGAAGAAGACGCGGGCAAAACCCGTCTGGAGGGCTTTCATCGCTATGTCGATTTCAACCGCTGTGGTGTACCGCTGGTTGAAATTGTGACCGAACCGGATTTACGCTCGGCTGAAGATACCGCTCAATATCTCATCCGCCTGCGCCAGATCCTGCGCTGGCTGGATCTTTCGGAAGCCAATATGGAGCGCGGACAGATGCGCTGCGATGCCAACGTTTCCATCCGCCCGGTGGGCAGCGATGTGCTCAACACCAAAACCGAGATCAAAAACGTCAACTCCATTGACGCTATCCAATCGGCCATTGAAAATGAAATCAAGCGCCAGATCCGCGAGGTGGAAGCCGGGCGCGAGATTCACCCCTGGACGCTGGATTGGGATGACAATGCCGGCGTGCTGCGTATGATGCGCTCTAAAGAGACCGAGGCGGATTATCGTTATTTCCGCGAGCCCGATTTATTGCCGGTACGCCTGACACCCGCCTGGAAGCAATCGATCCTGGAGCAGATGCCTGAACTACCCCTCCAGCGCCGCCAGCGTTTTATGGAGGAGTACGGCCTGCCGGAATATGACAGTGATATTCTCACCTCGGAGCGCAGTCTATCCGATTACTTTGAGGAAACCGTCAGGCTGTATGGCGGCGAGACCAAGAAAGTATCCAACTGGATCATGAACGATGTTCTGCGCATGCTGAATGAATGCGGGAAAACGGCGGATCTGTTGAACCTGACCCCGGCCTATCTGGCTGACATCCTGAAACTGGTGGATCAGAAGAGTATCAATACTAATACCGGTAAATCTCTGCTGGTGAAGGTGGAGGAAACCTCAAAAACCCCGGCGGAGATTGTGAAGGCTGAAGGCCTGGTGCAGGTAAGCGATGACAGCGCCATCCGCGCACTGTGCGAGACGGTGCTGCAGGAGAACCCGGCCGAGGTGGAGAGTTATAAAGCCGGCAAGGTGACCCTGCTGGGCTGGTTTGTAGGCCAGGTGATGCGGAAATCCGGTGGCAAGGTGAATCCCAACCTGGCCCGCGGGATTATGGAAGAATTATTGAAGTAAGAGAAACCCACCCCTACCCCTCCCTCAGGGAGGGGAAAAGTTTTTTTGTCAGCGAGGGCGGCCGTCAGAACGGCCGCCCTCGCTGACATTGCGGGGATATTCAATTCCAGCGGACGGGAATGTATGGACAGCCCTTGCGGCTGCCCTGTCACATCAGCGCTGATTGCTTCATTGGTGAGTTCCAAGCGGATGAACATGCTGGATGGTCGACATAATTTCGGTCTTCCACTCACCAGCGAATCTTGTTTAGAGATGAAAGATAAAAATTCCCCTCCCCTGGAGGGGTGGCGCGCAGCGGCGGGGTGGTTAGAGTGAGTTCCAGGCGGATTGATGCTCTAATCGCACGGGGCACGGGGATCAATCCCCGTGCCACAAAACTGCGCTGGATGAAATCCGGCTGACAGAACATCTTCTTAGTCAAATGAGACTGTTCTGACATGCATCGCCGATTTCAGTGGTAGGGGACCACAGCGTGCGCCCGTGTAGACCATCCCGCCCTTGCGGCTGCCTTATCACATCAGCGCGGCCTGTTCGGTGGGTTCCAGGCGGATTGGCACATCGAATCATCGGCAAAATTTCCGCCTTCCACCCACCCCTTGACATTCAAGACAGCATCTATGCATTTCGGCCTTCGGATCAGGAGAAAAATTTCCCTCCCTGGAGGGGTGGCGCGCAGCGTATGGCACGTCGTGCCACGGTGGTGGCTTTTCCCCGCATTTGTTGAGTGTTTCGCTGTCCGCAGCGAAACACTCAACTTAATTAAATTCCCCGCCCTTGAGGGCGGGGATAAAGGGGTGGGTGTAAACTACCCCCATGCCTCGTGGATCCGCGACCAGGTCACTTCCAATGCTTCGGGGAGCACCCGCACCTCGCCGGTGGTTGACATAAAATTGGCATCTCCAACCCAGCGCGGCACAATGTGAAAATGCACATGCTCTGCAAACCCGGCTCCGGCCGCGCTGCCGATATTCATGCCCACATTGAAGCCGTCCGGCTTGTAGACTGCCCGCAGCACGCGGATGCAGCGTGAAACCAGTCGCATCACCTCCGCCTGAGTTTGCTCATCCAGCAATTCAAGTGAGTTCACATGCGCATAAGGAGCAACCATTAAATGCCCTGAGGTGTATGGGAACCGGTTCATGATCACAAATGCCAGCTCTCCGCGGTGGATGATGAGATTCTCTTCATCGGCAGGGTTGCCGGGAAGCGTGCAAAAAATACAGCCGGTTCGCTCATCATGAATGTCTTTGTCTTTGATATATTTCATTCGCCAGGGAGAAAAAATCCGCTTCATAACCGCTTCCTTTCCGTCCTATTTTATCCCACCTGCCGGTATTGCGGGGATTTTATCCAAATAATAAAAATTTCGTAAGATTCTGGATCATGACTTGACTTAATTCCTGATTGGTGGAAAAATTCGGTTAGTAGCTTTACTTTGCCCTAATCTACTGAGCGGACTAGCTTGCGGTTTGAATTTGCCCATGCTATAATTTATACGTATCTCCATGATGGTGTGATTGTTTGATAGATTAGTGCTTCCGGTCTACAGGGGGTTGACGGGAAGCGCAGCTACCCCAAAGACACTCATTTTAAACCCCAGCGCCCAGCCTGATTTTCAGGTGTGTCGGTGTTGTGTTCATAAAAATCATAATATTTTGGATAGAGTAGATAAAAATGGATATATTAGAACTCGAAAAGATGACATTATCTGAGCTGCGTAATATCGCGAAAGGTCTTGACATCCCGCGCTCCAACCTCCTGAAAAAGGAAAACCTGATGATCCGTATTCGTCAGGCTGAAGCCGAGAAGGAAGGCCAGGAAATTCGCGGCGGTATCCTGGAAATCATGAATGAAGGCATCGGCTTTCTGCGCATGAATTACCAGGTGGGGCCGGAAGATGTGTATGTATCTCAGGCTCAACTGCGCCGGCATGATCTTCGCAGTGGTGACATGGTCATCGGGCATGTGCGCCCTCCGCGAGAATCTGAACGACATTATGGCCTTTTAAAGGTTGAAAGCATTAATGGTCTCACACCCGAAGAAGCACGAACCCGCCCCACGTTTGAAAGCCTGACCCCAATATTCCCGGAAAAACGTTTTGATCTCGAAACCCGCTCGGAAACCCTTTCGACCCGCCTGATCAACCTGATCGCCCCCATTGGCCGCGGCCAGCGCGGTATGATCGTCTCCCCGCCAAAGGCCGGCAAGACCACCATCCTGAAAGAATTAGCCAATTCCATTTCAAGAAATGACCCCCAGGTTCATCTGATCATCGCCCTCATCGGCGAACGCCCTGAAGAGGTGACCGATATGGACCGCTCGGTGGAAGCCGAAGTGATCGCCTCCACCTTTGATGAGCCGGTCAGCTCACATGTGCGCACCGCTGAAATTACCCTGGAGCGCGCCAAACGGTTAACCGAAATCGGCCGGGATGTGGTGATTCTGATGGACTCGCTCACCCGCCTTGCACGGGCTTATAATCTGGTTGTGAATCCTTCCGGACGCACCCTTTCTGGTGGTATGGATCCTTCCGCCCTGTACCCGCCCAAACGTTTCTTTGGTGCGGCTCGTAACCTGGAGGAAGGCGGTTCACTGACTATTATCGCCACCGCTCTGGTGGACACCGGTTCACGCCTGGATGATGTCGTTTATGAAGAGTTCAAAGGTACCGGAAACATGGAGCTGCACCTCTCCCGCCGCTTGCAGGAAAGGCGTATCTTCCCGGCTATCGACCTCGAACGGTCATCGACCCGTCGTGAAGAAATTTTGCTTGGCCCCGATATTTTGCAGCGCGTCTGGTTACTGCGCCGTATGTACATTCAAATGATTTCTCCTCAACCTCAAGGCGCAGGAATGGATCCTTCCGTCGCCACCGAAGCCATACTGACTCGCATGGGCAGGGCAAAAAACAATATCGAGTTTTTGCAGAATATGACGGAGGATATGTGAGTCAAAACTCCCAAAAGGGAGGCAGATCGTCAGGAAAATGGATAGACCGCTGGCTCCCTGCCCTGGCATGGGGAATTGCTTTCTTATCGGTTGGGATCATTATTACCCTGTTGGTTCAAAAATGGGTATTCGGAAAATCGGTTCTTGAGTGGACCCCTGAGCCCACCACCGCGCCTGTTGCGTTGGTGGAAGAAGGCTCTGAATCGGGAGGCGAAAGCGCCTCCCTGCCCGGTTTGATGATGGCCGGCAGCGTTACATCCATCCATCGTCAGGCCAACCCGCATACCGTGATCCCCACCGGTGGTCGTACTGAACCGGTTACATACATCGTTCAATCCGGTGATTCAATCCACTCCATTGCAAAATACTTTGATCTGGAACCGGAAACGGTGTTGTGGGCCAATTACGACCTGCTGAACGACAACCCCAATATGCTCTCCATTGATATGGAACTGGTTATCCCGCCCGCGGATGGGATTCTGTATACCTGGAAAACCTATGATACGGTTGAACAGGTGGCGGGGAAATATTTTGTCACCCCGGATAAGATCTTAACCTGGCCGGATAACAAGATTGATCTCACCGACCCCGTGATTGAGGCGGGCAGCATGGTGATGATCCCGGACGGCTGGCGTGAAAACCAGCAGTGGCTGGTGCCCACCGTGTGGGCTGCCAATTCGGGGGCTTCCAGAAATATCTCCGGACCGGGCGCCTGCGATGTGCCTGATTACCTGGCATACGGCACCGGCGGATTTGTCTGGCCGGCGGACAATCACTTCCTCTCCGGTAACGATTACTGGTCGGGCCATCTGGGGATTGATATCGCGGCTGCAACCGGCGCGCCTGTGTACGCCTCAGACAGCGGCATGGTGGTTTATGCCGGTTCGATCGGCGGCGGATACGGCAACATGGTGATGATCGATCACGGCAACGGCTATCATACGCTGTACGCCCACTTGAATTCCATCAACACCTCCTGCGGCAGCGCCATCTATCAGGGTTCTGTGCTTGGGTATGCCGGCAGTACCGGTAACTCCACCGGCCCGCATCTTCACTTTGAGATTCGCTACATGGGCGCGTTTATCGATCCCTGGTACGTTTTGCCCTAGGTTCATGTAAATTACAAAAAAGCCCGAATGCTGTCATTCGGGCTTTTTTGTTTTACGGTTTCGGCCTGCCGAGGGTGGATTGTCGTTTGTTTCCGCGGCGGGTGGCGGCTGATACTTCAAACCTGCGCCCATGGGCGTCAGATTTTCCGTTTTCAGGCTTTCAGATAAATGCCCTGTTTCGTTGTAAGAGAGCAGGATCGAATTGCCGTAGCGATCGATTTCCACGCTGGTGATGCTGGCATTGTAGATTTCCATGCTCATCCAGGTGGATGGTGGAACCTGCAGCACGCGGCAGGCGAAATAACGGATGACATTGCCATGGCAGACCACCACCTCATATTCATCCTGCTGGCCGGCCGGTTCGAACAACTGCCGATATACCCTTTCAATGTGCTTTAGATTGCGTGCGATCCTGCGTACCGGCGCATCTTTCATCAGCTTTAACGCCAGATACGGGAGCGGTGGTGAGATCTCTTTCAGGTGCTCCAACTCGATGATTTTCACACCGGCCTGTCGGGTGGCATCTTGCCGTGCGGCATTCTGCCGAGCGTCATTCTGACGGGCGGCGATTTCGCGCGCGGTCTCCACTGCACGGGTAAGCCGGCTGGAATAAATGGTGGTGACGGGCACCTGAGCCAGCAGCTCGGCGGTGCGTATGGCCTGTTCGCGCCCCACGGCGGATAATCCCGCGCCCAGCGGGTTGGATTGATCGGCAGGGTCATACTGCCCATGCCTGACAAGATACAGGGTTCGATGCGCCATATGCTGCTTGTCCTCGATCAACCGCTGTCGACCTGATTTTTGGGACCCATTACGCCCCCTCAACCGGTTGATTGTCTCTTCAGTGCCTGCCTCACCTGATTCCCGATGGAACAGGAGAGCTTATTAAAATGTGATCACTTTGTCCAACTGAGGAAGATGAGGGTGGACCGTCTGAAGGGTTTGGGCGGTGAGTTGAATGGATACCAGTTCATACAGCGCCAGGATGATTGGGATCAACACGATGAGCAGCAGGATGAACGCTTTCAATCGAAAGATGACCTTCAGAGAAGTATTTTCCGGAAGCTCTCTTACCTCAGTAATACCTGTAATTTCGTTTTCCATACCAATAAATCAAATTTCTATCATCCGATTGCCGTTCTGTATCTTTTTCTCCCCCGTTCGGATGGTAGATTTCATTATATCGACAATCCACAGCAGAAACTATGAATCACAGATGAGAGTAAGGTCGAGGGCGACGGATGCACGGCATCCGTCGCCAAAAGAACCGGTAACAAATTGACCACATTTTTGCTAAAATGAAGTTGCTTCATCTGATTGGATGGAGCTGCGATATGGAACAGAAAAAATTTCTCACCACCTTTGCCATCTTTTCTTTGGTCGCGGGCTGCTGCGTGATGGTATTGCTGTATCCGCTGGTGACGAAGAACAGAACTTT
>CAZHMZ010000117.1:0-12486 GCA_964532655.1 uncultured Anaerolineaceae bacterium | reverse complement strand
CTTGAGAGCGCGCCGGTGCCGGGGGTTCGGCAGGGGGATGGATGACAGCAGCGCCTGGGTATAGGGGTGCAGCGGGTTGCGGTACAGTTCGTCTTTACCGGCCACCTCAAGCAGGCTGGCCAGATACATCACCGCGATACGGTCGCTGATGTGCCGGACCACCGACAGGTCATGCGAGATAAACAGGTAGGTGAGATGCTTTTGTTGCTGCAGCCGGTGCATCAGGTTGAGCACCTGCGCCCGCACCGATACATCCAGCGCGGATACCGGTTCATCACATATCACCAGCTCGGGGTTCAAAATCAGCGCCCGAGCGATCATGATCCTCTGCCGCTGACCGCCGGAAAACTCGTGCGGGAAGCGTTTGAGGATGTGCGAACCCAGACCCACCTCTTCCAGAATGGAAACCACCTGGTCGCGCTGCTCTTTGGGGGTGCCCACTTTGAACACCTGCAGCGGAGCGATAATCAACTGCTCCACATTCATACGCGGGTTCAGCGAGCCGTATGGATCCTGGAAAATGATCTGCATCTGCTGGCGCAGTTTCCACATCTCGTGTTTGGATAGCTGGTAAATATTCTGTCCCCGGTACAGCACGCTGCCGGAGGTCGGTTCAATCAGGTTGAGCAGCGTCCGGCCCAACGTGGATTTACCGCAGCCGGATTCACCCACCAGGCCGAGTGTCTCGCCTTCATAGATGTGCAGGTTCACATCGTCGACCGCTTTCACTTCCAGCGGCGACCAGTTAAACAGCGACCGGCGGCTTTTGAAGGTCTTTTTCAGATGGTCAATGGTGACCAGGCTCTCACTCATGCTCTGACTTCCTCGGATGAATATAGAAAACAGGCCACTTCCGTACCACCCACTTTTTGCATGGACGGCTGTTGCTGTTTGCAGATTTCCATGCACTCGCTGCAGCGCGGTGAAAATCGGCAGCCGGCCGGCATGGAACTGGGTGAAGGCACGTTCCCCTCAATGGTCGAAAGCTGTTCCACATCGTGGTCAAGGCTGGGGATGGAGGCCAGCAGGCCTTTTGTATACGGGTGTTTGGGGGAGAAAAAGATATCATCCACCGGCCCGTACTCCACCGCCTTGCCGGCGTACATAATCATTACTTTATCGCTCATTTCAGCGATCACGCCCATATCATGCGTGATGAGCATGATGGATGTGCCGCTGTCTTCATTTAACTGCTGCATCAGCTTGAGGATCTGCGCCTGGATGGATACATCCAGCGCGGTGGTCGGCTCGTCGGCAATCAGCAGTTTGGGCTCGCAGGAGAGCGCCATGGCAATCATCACACGCTGACGCATCCCCCCCGAGAGTTGATGAGGGTATTCCTTCATCCGTTTTTCCGGAGAAGGAATACCCACTTTTTTGAGCATTTCAACAGCAGCCTTTTCAGCCTGCTGGGTGGAGTAATGCCTGTGAACCCGATACGGCTCCACCAACTGGTCCCCGATCGTCATGGTGGGATTGAGCGAACTCAGCGGATCCTGGAAGATCATGGCGATCTCGTTGCCGCGAATATCACACAGCGCAAGATCGGTCATTTTTGCCAGGTCGCGTTCGTCGAACAGGATTTCTCCGGCCAGGTAGCCGTTTTCCGGCAGCAAACCCAGTATCGACAGGCTGGTTACGCTCTTTCCGCATCCCGATTCTCCGGCAATTCCGAGCACCTCGCCGCGCTCAACGTGAAATGACACGTCCTGCACCACGGTGAACTCACCCTTACGGGTTTTGAAACTGACGGACAGGTTCCTTACATCCAGGATCGGTTTCACAGGTCTCCTCAATAAATTCTTTACTGAACGTCCCAGGTCCAGGTCGACCAGTTCAGAACGCTGAAGTTATCAACATTTACGACCATGCGTTTGTTGAATGCCATCAGGCTGTTGCTGGTGTACAGGTAGGCCATGGGGGTTTCGTCTTTGATCAAAACCTGATATTCATCGAAGATGGGTTTGCGGGTTTCGAAGGTGAGCGCGGCGTTGCCTTCATCAGCTTTGTCCTGGAAGACGGTGCTGGTGGTCTTGCAGAAGTTGGCGCTGCTGTCGACGGCCAGCATCTGGCGGGATTCGCTCGGATCGAACGTGCCGCCGGAGCCGATGATGCCGAAGTCATGCATGCTTTCGCGCATGTTGTTCATCAGGGTGGGGAAGTCAACCGACTGGATGGCAACCTTGATACCGACTGCCTGCAGATCCTGCTGGATCAAAACAGCGGCGCGTTCGCGGGTGGTGTTGCCGGTGGGAACATAGAAGACCATTTCCTGATCGAACGGGAAGTTTTCTTCCGTCAGCATGGTCTTGGCCTGGTCAGGATCGTACCAGACGGTGACGTCAGGATTGTAGTAGGGGCTGATGGGCGAAATGGGGGTGATCACAGCCATACCCTGGCCCTGCAGCAGTGAGTTGACCAGTGCATCGCGGTTGATGGCCATGCTGATGGCCTGGCGAACTTTCTGGGTCATGTAGGGTTTCTGGGTGTTGATGATGAGCATCTGGTAGGAGGTGGTGGGGATCGAAGAGGTCACCAGATTCTCCTGAGCCTGGGCGGTCGCCCAGTCATCCAGCAGAATGGAGCCCAGGCCGCCGCCGGCCAGGATGTCGATCTCGCCACTCATCAGGCCAGCCAGCAGGTTGGCGGTAGGCACGATGCGGACAACCATGCGGTCGATTTTGGGAGCGCCCAGGAAGTAATTTTCGTTGGCGACGAATTCGATGCGCTCGCCGTCGATCTTGGAGTCAAATTTGAATGGGCCGGAGCCAATGGGGGTCATCCACAGGGTGGGTTCGTTGATCTCGGCAGCGGTCTTGCCCTCGAAAATGTGCTTGGGGACGATGTAGACGCTGTTGAGGTTGTTGAACAGGTTGCCGGGGAACATGGCTGATTTCATGGTGATGGCCACGGTCTGATCATCAATCTTGGCCACGCCGATGGAATCCGCGCTCAGTTCGGCGCCTGAGTCATCGGTACCCGCGATGGGTGACAGATAATAGCGGCTCAGAGCAGACACTTCGGGATCGGAGTACATCTGGAAGGTGAAGACCACATCGTCAGCGGTGACGGGTTGTCCGTCGTGCCAGGTGGCGTTGGGGTTCAGGTGGAAGGTCACCACGGTGGAGTCTTCGTTGACTTCCCATGAATCGGCCAGACGGGGATCATACTCACCCTGGGCATTGCCCTGGGCCAGGCGATCATAGATCTGGTCGTACACGAACAGGCTGTAGTTCGAGTTGGTGTTCAGGGGCATCATCGAGTCCCAGGCGCTGGTCATGGCGACGGTGACTACTTTGGGCTCGCCGGTTTCAGCGGCAGCTTCGGTTGCGGGAGCTTCTTCTACAACGGCCGCGGTTTCCTGCGCTACAGCTTCGGTAGCTTCTTCACCGGTTTGTGCAGTCGGGGCGCTGGGTGAACAACCGAAGAGACTTACGGTGATCACGATCAGCATAACGAGAAAAGCCAAGCGTTTTTGTGTTGCGTACATCTTTCTCTCCTTTAAAGGATCGGTTATATTTTCAACTTGGGGTCCAGGGCATCACGCACCCCATCACCCACAAAGTTGATACTCAATACGGTCATTACCAGTGCCAGGCCGGGCGGAAGCCACTGCCATGGGCGGGTGGAAAGGACCGTAATTGATCGCGCATCAAAGAGCATATTTCCCCAACTGGCAGCCGGCGGCTGAACGCCCATGCCCAAAAAAGACAGTGAGCTTTCCATAATAATCGCGCTGGCCGTCATAAAGGTGGCCGCCACCAGAATGGGGGCAAACGAATTGGGCAAAACGTAACGGGTAATGGTCACAAAATCAGAGGTACCAATAGCCCGCGCGGACTCTACATATTCCTTTTCTCGGATCGATAGGACGTTGGCGTAAATCAAACGGGCAAACTGCGTCCAACCGAGGAACCCGATCACCAGGGTGACCGACCAGATAGACGGACCCACCACAGCCACCAGCACCAGGATAAAGATAATGGAGGGGAACGACATGAAGATATCGGCGATGCGCATGATGATGGTCTCCACCCAGCCGCGGTAGAAGCCGGCCAGCAGACCCAGCGGTACGCCGAGGCACATGCCGATCAGCGATGACAGCAGGCCTACAGTCATGGAGACTCTTCCGCCGTACAGGAAGCGGGCAAACAAATTGCGGCCAATCGAATCGGTGCCGAGCGGGTACACGGAACTGGGTTTGGCGCTGAACGCCATGATATCCGATTTGATCGGATCCAGCTTCATGAGGATGGGCAGGAAGATCACCGTGAGGATCATCAATACCAGCACCACCACACCCAACATGGCCAGTTTATGCTCGGTAAATTTGGCAAGAAATTCTCGGAAAAAGCTGTCTGGCTGTTGTTTCATACGTATCCTCTAGCGGTAGCTGATGCGGGGATCCAGAACGCCGTAGATGATATCGGTGATCAGGTTGACGATCAACACCACGGTGGCGACCAGAACCGTAATACCCATGATGACCGGGTAATCGCGCGCGGCGATGGATTGGATCATCAGCGAGCCAACACCCGGCCAACTGAATACCTGCTCGGTCACCACTGCCCCGCCTACCAGACCCGGGATCGACATACCGATGACGGTGATGACCGGCAGCAGCGAGTTTTTAAAGGCATGTTTGCGAATCACCGCGAATGGGCGCAACCCCTTGGCTCGCGCGGTGCGCAGATAATCTTCCTGGAATACCTCAACCATGCTCGAGCGCATATAGCGGATCCACGAGCCGATCTGCTGGAAAGAAAGCACCAGCATGGGCATGACCATGTGCTTAAGCAGATCTGCGGTGGTTCTTGCCCCGCTCGAATCGTACATACCGCCGGTGGGCAGCAGTTTGAACACCACCCCAAAAATGTAGATCAGCGCCAGACCGGCGAAAAAGTTGGGCGTACCTACCAGTAGAAAGCTGATGCCCGAGGAGAGATAATCACGCAGCGAGTTGGGTTTGGAGGCGGCAAATACACCCAGCGGGATGGCGGTCAGGATGGACAGACCGAAGGAGCAGCTTGCCAGCAACAGTGTGGGTTTGAGCCGTTCCAGGATCAGCTCGGCCACCGGCAGGCGGTTCGACCCGAACGAATAGCCCAGGTTCCCCTGCAAAAGCTGCATCAGCCAGTGGAAATACTGCACCAGAACCGATTGGTCGAGACCCAGTTCAACACGGCGTCTTTCCAGTTCAACCGCGGTGATTTTTGGATCGGCCAGCAGCGCATCCAGCGGGCTTCCCGGAGCCAGCGATGAAAGAACATAGGAAAGCAGCGTGATCCCGAGAAAGGTCGGGACAGCGATCAACAACCGTTTAAGGATGTATTTAAATTTCATTGACTATCGCGTTACCAATAGAATATGTTTTCATAAAGATGAGAAGATTTTAATTATTGTATCAGTAGTATATCACTTCTATATCAGGTTGTCCATTACCTGACACCTCGTTTGCACGGGCCTTCGGTCATCAGCAGGAAACTCAATTTGAAGAAACATTCCTCAACAAGCTCATCACTTTCTATTTCAATACATATTCCCGTCTTATGCCGTGTCCCATCAGGCCGTGGCGCTGTACTGTAACACTTCCAGCGGCTCCCGGTTATCCGGCTCATCGAGCGGTGAGCCTGCGTAGTGGGTGTACAGGATTTTTCCACCTTTGCCCACCAGAAAGACCGTTGGGGTACCCAGTGAAAACAGCATTTTGATTTGCGAATATTGCGAAGCCACCCGCGAACCTTTATCCGTCAGGATGGGATATGGGATGTCGTGAGATCGGACATACCGCTCGATCGAAACCGGCCCATTGGGGATCAGCACCAGCACCTCGGTATTGAGCGCCTGAAATTTGGGATAGTCATGCCGCAACTGCGCCATATGGCTGGTACAGTGCATTCAGGAGAAACCGATGTTGAACACCAGCAGTACATTTTGATAACGGGTCAGGCTGGAGAGATGGTAACTGACGCCGTGAAAATCAGAGAGTTCAAAATCCGGTGCTGTATCGCCGACTGCCAAGTGTTCCATGATTCCTCAAATCCGGGTCAATATGTAATTTTGTATAAACGGATAATTCATACCTGATTGATCATATCAGAGGTTCAGGTGTGTGTCAAACCTGCCTGGAATTTTCTTCAGTCGGGCTTACTGTGATAAACCGGTATCCAATGTGTTGATGTTGACCGCCAGCCCGCCTACCCGCTGAATCTGCGCGTAAGCCGGGGGCAGAAAACCTTTGCGTGAGAAAAAGGCGTAATGCACCCGCCAGCCCTCACCGCCGGCAGGTAAATCCTGCAGCACCCAGCGCGTTTTCGTCTCAATCAGGGCGCGCACCTCCAGCAGATCCACCGGGTCGGCGCGCCATTTGCAGTCACCCAGCAATATATCGCGTGTGCCCCAGTTGACCGCCACCACCGGCATGTCGATCCGGTCGTTCCAGAAATGGCCTGTCACCTCAGGTGAAAATGGCGTACTGCCTTTTTCAGCCTGCCGGTCAAGCCACCGGAGCGCCAGCTCCGGAAAGGTGTTCTCCGCGATGAAATTTTGCAGACCCACGCGATAGCCCTCCATCACCTGTTCCACCCGGTAAGGGCAATCCGCCAGATACGGTTCGATAAAACGTAAATAGAAATGAAAGAAGGGATCATTGAGGTAGTACCGACCGGAGCGGGAGTGCGCCCCGCGGGCAGCCACTCCGCGGGCAACGGCCCCGCGAGCGCACTCCAGTTCGGGCTGCTCCGCGAACAAAGAAAGCCTGCGTTCCACCAGGCGCAGCTCCTGCAGCACACCCAGATAAAAGGTGGTGCTGGTGACCGGGATGTTGGTGCGCTCGCTGATGGCGGTGAGTGAATGAGCCCCCGCCCCGATCGCCTTCAGGATGCCCAGATAATTGTTGTGCTCACGGAGTTCGTCATACAGCAGATAGGCCGGTTCCGACAGAAACATACTACCGGGCTGAAGCATCACCTGCTGAACATTGCCTGCCAGATCCAGTGTGGGGTTCAGCCATGCCAGATAGGCGGGCACACCCCCGCTGATGGCGTAAGCTCCCACCCGTGATTCGACATCCCATCCGGGAAAAAACGGCTGCAGCGCGGCAAAAGGCAAGGGATCTACATGCAGTTGCACGGTTACCCGCCCATGCAGGGGCGACTTTTCCGTCAGCAGTTCCTGCATGGAGCGCTGCTGCGCCCCGCACAGAATCACCACCATATCTGATCCCTGAAATGTTTTTCCCCAGACAGACAGCAGCGCCGTCACCATTCCGGCATCGGCATCCGCGGCGTACGGAAAATTATCCAGGATCAAAATACGGTGATTGCGTGCCAGGTCTCGCGCCGCGGTTTCCCACAGATCCGTCCAGGTTTGGAAGACAGGCGCCGAGGCAAGCGGTTCATCGAACAGCCGGGCCGACAGGCGCATGCGCTGCTGCCAGGGAGTTTCTTTGACGGCTGCCCAGTACACATACGGCACACCGCTGCGGTTGGCCCAGTGCAGGAGCAATTCCGTCTTGCCAGTCCGCCGCCGCCCCGTGACGGTGCACAGTTGGGCAGAGCCCGTTTTTGCACGGGAGAGTAGACCATCCAGAAATGCCAGTTCACGCTGCCGGTCGATAAACATATTCAATTTTCCCTGTATATTCGTGGCTATTATGGATAATTATATAATAGCTGAAAATATATGTATTAAAAACATTGCTTCAGTTTATTCACCAGCATTGAAGGTTTTTCTTTTGGGATAGACCGGCGTTAAAAAGAGCGCAGGGCTCAGCCTGCGCTCTCAATTTTGTTGCTGATTTCGGCCGGTTACTGCTGCGGTTCGCCGCCGTTCGTGTCGATGACGTTCGGGTCCGGCTTTACCTTGCCCAGGTACTCGGGCAGCTCCAGACCTACCATGGAAGCGATCTCCTGCATGGGCGGAACGCTCTTGTACAGGTTGGAGACAAAATTGGCGGTGGAGGAGGTGCCGTTGGCCGCACCCGAATCCCACACGGTGATTTTGTCGATCTTGATGTTCTTGATGGCTTCCACCTGTTTGGCAACCAGTTCTTCCATCTTCTCAATCAGCAGCAGGGTCGCCGCGGCTTTGGCATCGCCGTTGGTGCTCTTCACCAGCGCGGCATAGCCCTCGGCCTTGCTCTGCAGCAGTTGCTGCAAACCTTGTGCCTCAGCCTGGTAGCGCATCAAAATACCGTCGGCTTCACCGCGGGCTTCGCGGCGGGTGCGTTCCGCCCTGGCCTCGGCGTCAATTTCGATCTTCTGTTTCTCGATCTCCTGCTTCACCACCTCGGCGGCGCGCAGACGTTCCTGTTCGGCGCGGTACTGGGCTTTCTGGATCTCCACATCCGCTTCACGGCGGGCCACTTCAGACTGCTGGGTAGCGCGGGCTTCCTGCACCGACAGGTTGGCATTCGAGTTGGCAATCGCAGCCTTGGAAAGGTTCTCGCCGTCCACGGCTTCTGCTTCACGCTGCTGCACAAAGACGCGCTGATCCGTCTCAGCTGATTTGCGGCCTTTGACTGCTTGAGCTGTATTTTCAGCTACACGCACATCACGTTCGCGGTGCGCTTCCGACTCGCCGATGGCGCCCACTTTTTCCTGCTCGGCCACATCCACCTTGGCCTTGTTGATGGCCTCGGAGGCCGCCTTCTTGCCGATGCTCTCAATGTAATCGGATTCGTCGGTGATATCGGTGATGTTCACGTTGATCAGATACAGACCGATCTTGTTGAGCTCCGGCTCCACATTCTTGCGAACCGATTCAAGGAAGCTCTCGCGGTCCTGGTTGATCTGTTCGATGGTCAATGAGGCAACCGTCAGACGCAACTGCCCAAAGATGATTTCTTTGGCCATATCCTCGATGGAAACTTTATCGAGGTGCAGCAGGCGGACGGCGGCGTTATTCATGATCTCCGGCTCGGTGCTGATGCCCACGGTAAAGGTGCTGGGAACGTTGATGCGGATATTCTGCAATGACAGCGCACCCTGCAGCGGGATGCTGATTGTCATGGGGGTCAGGCTCAGATAGGCATAGTCCTGGATGACCGGCCACACGATAGAGCCGCCGCCGTGCGTGGTCATGCTGGAACGTCCCTTTTCAACCCGGCCAAAAATCACCAGGATCTTGTCAGAAGGGCAGCGTTTGTAACGGCTGAGCATGTACAGGATCACCGAGGCGATGATGATCACAAACACCGCCAGAGCTATAAGGTACAGAAAGGTATCCATAAGTTCTCCTTTTATTGAATATGGATCATGAATAAGAACAATACAGTAAATACGCAGGCCAGAGGCGTAAGCAAGCCGGCTAATCGACCCGCTCAACCACCAGAATGCGTGTGCCGGACAATTTCACCACCCTAACCGCGGTACCGGTAGGAATGGCAGATTTATCGGCGGCGATCGCCTCAAACTCACCCAGGTTGCCCTGGATGGCGATACTGACCTTGCCGGTACCGCCTGCAGGGATTGTGAGATAGACCTTACCTTCACGCCCAATGGCGTTTCCCATCTGCAAAGTGCCGCTGGATTGCAGTTTCTGCATCGACAGCATGGCCCAGGCGATGGCCAGCATGGTGATAAATCCGGCCCCGGCCCCACCCAAAATGGTCAACAGGTCGTGGATGCCGCCGCGTGACATGGCCAGCCCGATCAGCCCGAACATGAGGAAAAAGCCGGTCACGCCCTGCACCGAAACCAGTTTGATCCCCGCTTCAGCTCCGTGATGCGCGTCACCGGGGTGGTCGCCGGGATGCCCGAGATCTGCCTGGAAATCGCCGCCTGTGTCCACATCGATATCGGTATCACTGTTGGCCCCGCCGACAATGTACAGGATGATGCGGATCAGGAAAAGCGTGCCACCGATCACGGCGCACGACAAATAGAAAATTTCAATGGGTCGAAAATTCCACGCATCAAACATGGCTGCCTGCCTTTTCTTTTCAACGGTCTTCCGGGATTGCGACGTCCAAGCCTATTGTAACATCAATCGAAAAGCACCCTACAGCGCATCCCGGCTTATTGTGTTATCTCAAAGTGAAAGCCAATGCCTTCTGAAAACCCATTGAACCTGTTTGTCATCCCGAGCAGGCGTCCGCGCCGCGGCGAGGGATCGGAATGGGATAAATGATAACGGTTCCAGATATGGAAACGCACGAATATCAACCCATAGCCGATCCCTCACTGCGTTCGGGATGACAGGTGGGGGGTGACGTTTATACCCGGGAGGCAGGAACGATTAATCGACCGCTTTCAACGGGTGGCGGAACAAATCCACCACCGGCTGGTAGGAAATCAAACCGATCGTGACAACCTTTGCACCCATCAACGGAGGGAACTCGTGGCACAATGTAAACTTGCGCTGTATCTCATCCGCGCTCAGGTTCATATCCACCGTGCAATGCGGCACCCAACTTCCCGGCCGGTAATACGGGTGTGATGGAATCCCGGCCTCATCCAGCGCCTGATGGAAGGCCTTGTGCAGACCCAGTAGCGATTCTGTTACCGTTGGGACGAGATAAATCACACCCTCCGGGCTGAGAAAGGAGCCCAGGGCAAGAAAATCCATCGTCAGGCAGGGGGTTCGAGCGGTAAAAGCCTGTAGCAGCGTATTCATTCGAGCGGTATCCACCTGCTCATGCAGGCTGAGGCTGATGTGTGGCGCGGCATTCATGCCCGGCAACGATGAACCCGCAGCGGCCCAAATCTTCCGAATAGCCTGTTCGGATGAATCGTCAAAATATAACTCGACAGCAAATCCCATAGTGATCTCCGATGTTGATTCTTGTGTCGTACCGTTGGGTTGACGACATACGTCGTCAACCCAACCGGTGATTATCGATCGTTGTTTGTTGGGTTTCGGGCGTTTGGCTTTGCCAAACGATCTCAACCCAACCTACACAAGCTCAATCCAACCGGCCGTACGCCCGCAAAGTGAGCAGCATTTCCAGCGTGATCTGGCCGCTCCACTCTCGCTCAGCCTGGGCCCAATGTTCCGGGTACGCCCCGCCCCACGTCCAGGTCGGCTTCCAGGAACCATCCGGCGCCTGGTGGTCGATCTGGTAATCCAGGTGCGTCTGGATTGCATCCGCAAACAACTCAGCGCCCTCCATTTCCGGGGCAGGGAACGCTCGCAGCGGGGTGATGCAGTAGGTATGCCAGCGGGCCGGGTCGGTGACCACCGCTTTGGGCAGCGATTTACGGATATGCTTCCTGATCTGCTCGGCATACGCGCCCGGCAGGTTTTTGGCAGAAGCTAAAGCAAAGGCGTATTCCAGGTCGCTGCCCCCGCCGCCCTCCCCCAGCAGCCCCTGTTCGATACAATCCACCGTTTCGGTGGTGAGACGCTCCAGCCAGGCAGGTTCCACCAGTGAGGAATAATGGTACAGCGAAGCCAGAATCAGAACGCTCGGGATTAGCAAAAAGCCGTCGAACGTCCGGTTCAGGCTGCCGTCCTCATCATGCCACCACGGCGCATGGGGGTGATCGTTGGTATCCGCGGCCACCGGCCGCCAGACGTGAGTATTCGGGTTCCAGTTGTCCATCAGCCAGGCAATCCCGTTTTTCACCAGTGGGTGATCCGCCGGGCAGCCCAGATCCGCCAGCCGGTGGAGCGCTATGGCGGTAGGCAGCGCCGCCGATGATGGAACTCGCGCATCCGGTTCGAGCGCGTGCCCGAACCCGCCGTCCGGGTTTTGAAAACAGGCCAGCACCGAATACACAGGCTCCAATCCAGCCCCCTCGAAGTAATGTTCAAACAAAGCCCGCTCCAATGGGCGGCCCTGCATTTTGAGAAAGTAACGCGAGCGCTCGAATGAATCAGAAGAGAGTTTTTTCATCGTGTTTCCTTTATTTTTCTGTGCATTATTTACAACCACCGTCCAAGCGAAAAACTCGTTTACACGTTTCCTTGCAGAGGGGGTTCATGAACCTCCCACTACCGGCCATACTCAAGCAGCTTCTCTTATTGGACATTCTTTCATGTCTGGTAGGGGCGAACAGCGTTCGCCCGTCCCTCATCTGATTAATAAAAGGAACCGTTCTATCAAAAGAATCGCTTCTCTTCTTTTGATTATAAAACCTGCCAGCCGTCCGGCAGCACAGGTTGAGTCCAGGCCGGGTCGGGCTGCCAGTGGATCCAGCTTTCATCCAGCGGGGCCAATCGGCGCTGGATGCGGTCAAACACCTCCGGCGTATCACGTTCGATCCCTTTTGCCCACTCGGGCAGGATGCCACCGTTCTCCACTGCCTTCCGGTAATCCTCCTCATCCTTCCAGTGCCATTCATGCGAGGGTTCAATGACGATATCCAGATCCAGGTCGAGAGAATCAAATCCCAGGCGGGTACGCTGAAACGGGAGCTGAAAATTAATGTAGTAACCGATGAATTCATCAGTCTCGTGACGCCAGAACAGCCCACAGGCGTAATACCTGTCAGGCTCCAGAAACCAAAGCACATAATTTGTTCGCCAATCGTAGAATCGATG
>CAZHMZ010000116.1:0-12498 GCA_964532655.1 uncultured Anaerolineaceae bacterium | reverse complement strand
GCCTGCACAGCAGCGTTGGCCGCAAAGACAATATTCTTGTTATTCGGTAAAATGATGATCTTATCGGTGGGTAGATCTTTGAATGAGTTGACGATTTCCTCGATGCTGGGGTTCATGGTTTGTCCGCCTTCCACAATGGCGGTGACACCCAGGCTAGCGAAGATGCGTGAAATTCCCTCACCCGGTGATACCGCCACACAGGCGATCTGTCCGGGTTCAATGGGAACAAACTCCAGCTTGCTTTTACTGTTTTTCTGCTGCTCCATCTGATCAAGCAGGTTTTCAATGGCAACTTTGGTCACCTGCCCAACGCTCATCACGTAATCAATGGGCATGTAACGGTTTTCGGTGGGCACATGGATGTGCATCCGGTAGAATTCGTCCCCTTCGGCGATCTGGATCGAATTACCGATCTCGGACAGCCGCTCGTGAAAATCATCCAGATTGAATGACGTTCCGGGTCTGAAGTCCACCACCACTTCAAAATCCTGTCCCGGTTCGATCTCAAGATGCTGATCAAACTCTTTCAGGAGTTCAGGCGTTTTTGTTTCAACCAGGGGGATATCGAGTGTTTCATGATGCACATAGCGAAGGATGCCTTCCATGATGTAGTAAAGACCTTTCCCCCCTGAATCGACCACGCCGGCCTGCTTGAGAATGGGGAGCAGATCAGGTGTTTTCTTAACTGATTCATCCGCGGCGCGAACGATCTCTTCCAATATTTTGACCAGATCAGTTGTTTCTGATGCAGCTTTTTCGGCAGCAGCAGCCATATCTTTGGCAACGGTCAGGATGGTACCCTCAACCGGTCTGACAACACCCTTATACGCTGTATCACGCGCCTCAGCCAGTGCTTTCACAAGGATACCGGCATCCATCGTTTCAAAATTGTCCAGTGCTCTGGCAAAACCACGCCAGATCTGGGAAAGGATAACGCCAGAATTGCCACGCGCGCCCATCAGGGCTCCCTGAGCAAAATGGTGGGCAATTTTCCCGATGTTCTTCTCGGTCAGGTTTTTGGTTTCATTCCTGGCTGATTGCATGGTCAGAACCATGTTCGTGCCGGTATCCCCATCCGGGACCGGGAAAACGTTAAGGGAATTGACTGTTTGCTGATTCGTTTTCAACCAGGTAAGGGCAGCGTTTATCAAACTGTTAAAAGTCTCGCCGTTAATCGCGTCAACAGCGGTTGTTCCGTCAAAAATCTCTGGTGAAGAGGGGGGTCTATTCATTCTCTAATCCGTGGCATAAGATGTCTAATCCGGGTTGCTGATGCGAAGGCCTCTGACATGTACATTGATCAGCACATGGTCAGCGGGTACACCCATGGCCTGCTCCACTCGAAAACGAATGTTATGGGCAACACTGTTCGCAACTGAAGTAATCCGGGTACCGTATTCAATAATGATGTAAACGTTTATTTCAATCAGGTCGTTATTATATGCGACATCCACGCCAAGGGTAGGGTCTTTTACAATTACATTTGCCAGGCCTTCGGCCAGGTTCTTTGCAGTGAGTCCCACAACACCATAGGTTTCCTGCACCACCAGATAAACGATGGATGCAATGGCCCGGTGAGAAACGTAGATATTGCCGAAAGGGTTGGATCCGTTTTCCATGTTTTGCACCTTTTGAAAATAATCAATCCTTATAACTGAAATTCTTGAAAATAGATACGCTCTGTGATAAAATTAGCCCTTGCGTCAGGCATTACACAAGCGCTGGCTTGTTGATATGAAGAAGGAGATACAAAATGGCAAAATGCGAGAGATGTGGCAAGCAGACAACTTTTGGTCATAACCGAAGTTTTTCACAACGGGCGACAAACCGGCCTTTTCATCCGAATTTACAAAAAGTAACGCTTTTTGAAAACGGCCGCAAGGTAAAAGTTGTTCTCTGCGCAAGATGTATCCGTACCCTTTCAAAGACAAAATAGTTTTCTGCTGGTTTTTCTCTTCAAGAATCGCGGGTGTCCGTGATTTTTGATTTTAACCACAAAACACAATTAACGGGCTGCCTCTTTCAGCAATTTAATACTTTCGCTGATACCGGCAGGGTTCTTAAATATGGCGCTGGCCGAAACGATGACAGAGGCGCCCAGTTCCAGTACTTCGTGAATGTTGGCGTGGTGAATCCCCCCATCTACTTCCAATTCGATGCCAGGGTGGCAGGCATCGATCAATTTTCTGACCTCGGCGATTTTGTATTTCACCTGCGGCATGAAGGCCTGACCGGAAAACCCGGGATTCACAGTGAGGATTAAGATCAGGTCCAACAGGTCAATCAGCGGGCGTACCACCAATTCGGAGGTACCCGGGTTGAGCGCCAGACCAGCCTTGCAGCCCAGGTCTTTGATTTCCTGAAGCGTGCGCATCACATTGGGATGGCCTTCAGGGTGAATGGTCAGTAAATCCGCACCGGCGTTTGCAAAGGCTTTGATATGCCTTTCCGGCTGCTCGATCATCAAATGCACATCCAGCGTTACCGGCGTGATCTGGCGACAGAATTCAACTACAAAAGGCCCCATGCTGATGTTGGGTACAAAATGCCCGTCCATCACATCGATGTGGATCCAGTCCACACCGGCATCTACCGCAGTTTTAATTTCGCGATCAAGGTAGCGAAAGTCAGCGGAAAGGATGGAGGCAGAGAGCAGGAATGGTTTCATGAGGACGCTTTCAGGCTCCGTTGATTGAGAACCAGATATAGATCCAGAATGGAATGAGACCGCCCAAAGAAATAGCCACACCCAGCCACAGCAGGATGGTAACCCAATCGATGCCTGCCGCGGGTTCTTCAATGATCTCTTCTGCGATGACAGGTTGGCTTACCTGAACGGGCGGGTAGAACGGCTGTGACAACGAGGGCGCCTGCTGCGGAACGGCCTGGGGAGGCTGCCTGAATTCAGCCGGTGTATTGGCCGGGTATTCGGGTGCCATCCCGTTGTGCTGGAGGAATGTTTCCAGGATGCGGCCGAGTTGATCGGTGGTACGGTAGCGGGCGGACGGCTCTTTGGACAGGACCTTGAGAATGATCTGCTCCAGTTCCACCGGAATTGAGCTCACAAGCTGGCGGGGTGGAATGGGTTTTGCATCCCGATGAAGATGGGCCAGTTCCACCGGATCATCCGATTCGAACGGCAAACGACCGGTCAGCATTTCGTACAGGATCACACCCAATGAATACACATCCGAGGCGGGTGATGGGGCAAGCCCGGCGGCCTGCTCGGGGGAGAAATATTGCGGCGATCCCCACACGGTATCAGAATGCTCATCCGGCTGGATGGAGGTGAGCGCGCGCGCAATGCCAAAGTCGGTCACTTTTACACGCTGGTCCGGGGTTACCAGAATGTTGTGCGGTTTGATATCGCAGTGGACAAGTCCGGCGCGATGCGCATAGCCGATTCCGGCGCAAGCCTGGATCACAATGGGAAGGGCTTCGTCGATACTGAAAATGCCGGTTTCGCGAATGATTTCCTTCAGATTTTGACCCGGCACATTCTCCATCACGATAAAGAGCCGACCGCGGTGGTACCCGAAATCATGCACGGTGACGATGTTGGGGTGTGAGAGGTTCGCGGCTGCACGGGCTTCCTGCTGAAAACGTTTTCGAAAAGCAGGATTCATCGAGAGATCATGCTTCAGGAGCTTAATTGCAACCGGCCGCTCCAGCATCAGATCCCGGGCTAGGTAAACACCGGACATGCCACCCGAACCGATGGCCTGTTGGAGCTGGTAGCGATTTCCAAGCAATGATGAATTATCAGATTGACTTTCTGTCATAGCCTGAAAAAATTATAACATAGTAATTTGTTCAAGTTATAATACCAGCATTGGCATGCGTTACCGTATCTTACAATTCGGTAACAGAAGAATTTAACCGAAAATATGAGTTTTGAAGACAGTCAAGAACGGAAACAGGCAGAAAATCTATGAATCGATTGGTTAACTACATCAAAAAAGACCCGCTTTCCATTCTGTTGCTTCTATTGCCGATCACGTTTGTTGGCAACCGACTGGGTTGGGGATCCGGCTGGATCTTCTTCCTTTCCGCAGTGGGTGTGATCCCCATGGCAGGGTATATCGGAAAAGGCACCGAAGCGCTGGCTTCGTACATGGGGCCTCGTTTGGGCGGGCTGCTGAATGCCACGCTGGGGAATGCAGCAGAGCTGATCATCACATTAATCGCCATTCGGGCGGGGCATCTGCAACTGGTACTGGCTTCGATTACCGGTTCCATCATTGGTAATCTGTTGCTGGTGTTGGGAGCAGCCATACTGTTGGGAGGGCTGAAAAACGGCAAACAACAGTTCAACAAACAGCAGGCCGGACATCACGCCACCCAAATGGCTATGCTCATTCTGGCGCTCATCATTCCATCCATTTTCAGCCATTCAGTAGGAAATAACGGCAGCGTTCGCGTAGAAGCGTTAAGCCTGGGTGTGTCTGCTGTAATGATTTTCCTGTATGCATTGGGTTTGATCTACAGTATAAAGAATATTCAAGGCCCTGTAACCTATCAGGTAGAGGATGAAAATCAACCGCACTGGTCCAAAACAAAAGCGTTCATCGTTCTCGTTTTAGCTACGGTCGGTGTGGTGATCCTGAGTGAAATGCTGGTGGGGGCGGTGGAGCATGTAACTGAGAACCTGGGTTTATCTGAGTTTTTCCTGGGTATCATTTTGATCCCCATTGTGGGGAATGCAGCCGAACATCTGGTCGCCGTTCAAACAGCCATCAAGAACAAGATGGATCTCAGCGTGGAGATCGCTATATCATCCAGCATACAGATTGCGCTGTTTGTCGCTCCATTACTGGTGTTTGTCAGTCTTTTGATGAGCAATCCGCTCACCCTGGAGTTCAACCAGTTTGAACTGATCGCTTTAATAGCCGGTGTGATGATTACCATTCTGGTTTCGATCGATGGGGAATCGAACTGGCTGGAAGGGGTTTCTCTGATAGCGGTCTATTTAATGCTCGGCCTGGGCTTTTTCCTGATCCCGTAAGAATATCAAAATGCGAAAACGTATCTGGAACCGTTATGTTTCATTGGCAGGGATCCTGCTGGCTGTGATAGCCTGCGGGACAGGCTTGTTGCTCATTTCCAATCTCCCGTCTTCTATCTCACCTGAGAACCTGCCACAGATCACCATCATCCCGGCCAGTACCTATACCCCCACACCTAAACAGGCTGATCAGGAAGGGACGGTCGATGCCGGAAATGCACAAAGTTCAGGCGGTATCCAGGCAGGCGTGTATGTACAGATCACCGGAACCAACGGCGAAGGCCTGCGCATCCGTCAGGAAGCCAGCCTGGACTCAGGTATCAACTTTTATGGAATGGACAGCGAAGTTTTCCTGGTTAAAGACGGTCCGGTGGATGCGGACGGATATACATGGTGGTTCATCGCCGCTCCGTATGATGACAGCCGGAGCGGATGGGCCGCATCCAACTTTTTAAACGTCATCGAGCAGTGATTTCACTGCTCGATGGATATTATTATATCTTTGGATTGAGTTCTGGCGTTTTATTTCCTGCGTATTTTGAGCCACACGATAAAGGCAATCACCAGCGCGAATAATCCTGCGCCAAGCAATCCCTGTTTGATCGTTTTTGGCTCCATCCCGGGCAAAACCACTTCGCCATCGCCGTATGATTTGAACAGTTTCCCCCATTTGGTTTGCAGGGCAGCCAGTACACGGCTGCGACCGACAAACGGGTACCAGTAGACGTTATGATAAAAATTGCTGGCAAAGTAACTCCACGGCACCAGGGGGGATTGGAGCAGCAGCTTCTCAAAGGGTTTGAGGGGTCCGTGGTAAATGGCTTTTTGCCCGCGTGACGCAAAAGTGTCTTCCTGGACGAAATGCCACTTGGGTTCCTGGTCGATATCATAGCCGACAATCTCAATCTCACGCGGATCGCCGATACCCAGCCCGGCTTCGTGCGCCATACGGATGAAAGGGATCGACATGGGGTCGAAGCCCTGCAGCTTTGCTGATATGGCATCAATGGCGACCTGATCGGCAGAAGCGAGAATGACGTCTTTTTCATGCCAGCGCATCGCACGCGGCCCGGGGCCATCACCCGCAAAGGTGCCATCCATCACGGCAAAGATGCCGGGGTGAATTTCCTGCTGAATCATGAGAAGATCGACCAGAGTTTTATGGATCTCCGCATGGGTCCAATGCCGGTTACGATGCAGCAAACCGCCAAAAGCATTTTTCATCGCGCCGGTGATGGTGGTAAACACATGCGTCTTAACAGTGGGCAGGTGCAGGATATTGATGCCTTCGAGGCTTTTGGGGATGTACACTCCATCCGGGTAGATTTTATCGAGGATCATGTATGGCGTTTTGGGCTGATATTTGATCCACTCAAACTTTTCTTCGTACAGATACAGACAGGGCACACCACATTTATCTGTTACGTATTTGTGCTTGTTGTTGGCCTCGCCAACGCGGGTATCCACCACCACCGTATCGTTGTGGATGCCGAGCAGTTTTTCATAACCCATGCCGCGTAATGCTTTGATCACACCTTCGAGCTGCCAGGGTGTGGTGGAACAGGCTGGATACCAGGTTTGCCAGGAGATATTGATCTTCAAACCGGTGGTGTATTCCTTTGAAAGGGCTGCTTCCACACCGGCCATGCGCATGAGCCGGTCGAAATCGTCAATGATGGAATCCGGTTGCGTTTTAAGAACCGCCACCTTTCCTTTTCCTGCAAATGTTGCCATAAAACTCTCCTGTCTTTCAGTGTGATTTGAACCAGAAATATCCGGTATGTATGTATAATTCAGGTGTAGCGAATTACCAACCATTCAATTTTATACCAGAATGTCTGGTTCTTTGCAGATATGCGATTTTCGATGCCTGAATAAGCCTTACAACAGCTTAACAACAGGCAAACACGTCACCGGTTGGATGCAGGGATAGAAATGAGCGAGCGGCGCGAGATGGAACAAAAAATTCTGGTCATTGATGATGAAGAACGGATGGCTCGATTTATCCGCCTGAACCTGGAGCAGGACGGCTTTTATGTTATTGAAGCCTACCGGGGGATGAAAGGCATGGATGTCATTCGAAATGAAATGCCTGATCTGGTTATCCTGGATGTGATGCTACCGGACATCGACGGATTTGAGCTGCTCAAGATGATACGTGAGGTTAGCACTGTGCCGGTGATTATGCTGACCGCTAAGGGGGAAGAAAATGATCGAATCCGGGGTCTGGAGCTGGGTGCAGATGACTACGTCACCAAACCTTTCAGTCCCCGCGAGCTGGTCAGTCGGGTGAGGGCTGTTTTGCGCCGGGTGGATCCGGTCAGCATTTCATCCCGCGATTTTGTAGAGGTGGATGACAGGCTCAAGATCGATTTTGGTAAGCGCGAGGTATGGCTTGATGGTGAGTTGGTCAAATTACGGCCCACTGAGTACCGGCTTTTATATCATCTGGTGCAGAATGCGGGTTGGGTGCTCACGTATGATCAAATTCTCTCTAAAGTATGGGGTTACGAATACCGCGACGAACCGCATTACGTTCGATTGTATATAAACTACCTGCGTCAGAAGCTAGAAAAAGATTCGGCCAATCCCCAGTATATATTGACCGAACGAGGGATTGGTTATCGTTTTGTGGATTTTCAGGGTAAGAACCTGAAGGAACGCCACGACTAAACATAGGAAATGATGCCGGAAAAGCAAATATATTTATTTATTGAAAAAGAAGGGACCACAAATGATTAACGAACCCGTACATGTGACCGATGCCGCTTTTGAGAAAACCGTTCTCAAGTCCACCATTCCTGTTATTGTGGATTTTTGGGCACCCTGGTGTGTGCCGTGTAAAATGGTTGCACCCACACTGGATAAACTGGCCAAAGAATATGAAGGAAAGCTCTTAATCGCCAAAGTAAACACCGATGAAAATGGTGAATGGGCTCAAAAATTTGGCGTACAGGGCATTCCCACCATGCTTTTTGTGGTGAACGGAAAAGTTGTGCATACTCAGGTAGGTGCGTTGATGGAAGCAAAGCTGCGGGAAACCGTGACGGATTTCCTCGAAGTTGTTTCCTCCAATTAGTTTGATCCTGATAATAAGGTAACACCCATGCCGGCTGAGTAAGCCGGCATTTCTTTGAGTTTATTTTTGAAACCGTAATCAATGATAAAATTACGCCGTACCAGGTGAATTCAGAACTTTCGAACATTGTTTGTGTTTGATTCGATATCACCTGTTTGGTGTTTAAATCCCATTTATCGGAGGAAACATGCAAATTTCCACTACTCTCCCTGCTAAAGACAGGCTCAAGCGAAGGGAGCACTGGGCGTGGTATTTGTACGATTTCGGCAACTCTGCCTTTGCGGCAGTGGTTTTATTGGCTGTGTATGCCACGTATTTCCAGGGGACTGTGGTGGGGGGCGCGGAAGGCTCACGGTTGTGGGGTCTGTCCATCGGGTTGGCCATGCTGGTGGTGGCCATCATTTCGCCGGTGTTGGGGGCGATCGCTGATTTTTCAGCGAGCAAGAAAGAATTTCTGTTCGCATTCACCGTGCTGTGCATCATATTTACCGGTTTGCTGTTCTTCGTCCGCGAGGGCAATGTTTTTACCGGGATGCTGTTTTTAATCCTGGCAGAAATTGGATATCGAAGTTCACAGGTGTTTTACGATGCGATTTTGCCTGATATTGCAGAGCCGGACGAAATGGGCCGCATTTCAGGAAACGGTTGGGCCATCGGTTCATTCGGCGGAATTGTCTGTCTGCTGATCGTTCTGGCCCTGATTATGTTGATTGGCGGGCAATTCGTTGTACGAATCAGTTTTGTGATCACCGCTGTATTCTTTGCGATCTCCACCATTCCGATGTTTCTCTGGTACAAGAATCATGGCAAACGACAGGTTTTGCAAGAAAAGCAAAACCATTTTTCCATCGCATTCAGCCGACTGTGGCGGTCGTTTAAAGAAGTCAAAAACTTTAAAGAGCTGGTTAAATTTTTCGTCGCATTCCTGATCTACAATGACGGCATTATCATGACCCTCGATTTCGCCGCGATCTACGGCGCGGTGATGTACGGTCTGGAATCGCAGCAGTTGATCATTTTCATGATCATTGTACAAATCACCAGCGTAATCGGCGCATACCTGTTTGGTATTCTGGCTGACAAAGTACAAGGAAAGGTCTCTCTGGCCATTTCGCTGCTCATGATGATCGGGGTGATCATTTCTCTCTACTTCAATAAAACCCTGACCGGTTTCTTTGTTCTTGGTGGTCTGGCTGGTTTTGCGCTTACCGGCGTACAATCGGTCAGCCGTATGCTGGTGGGGCAGTTGAGCCCTAAAAACCGTTCAGGCGAATTTTATGGCTTCTTTGCTGTGATTGGCCGAACCTCCAGTTTTATCGGGCCGGCAGTGTACGGCTGGATTGCTGCTGAACTGGCGCTGATGTTTGAAGGCCAGGGAATGCTGGTGGCGGCCGCTGAAAAAGCCGGTCAGCAGATCGCCATGCAAACCGTGAACATTTTCCTGATTATCGGAATGGTACTGCTCATGTTCGTCAACTTCAAAAAGGGGCGTAAAACCGCTATAGAAGCCACGCAGGAGGAATAAGCAGCATGTTCGATACACCAGATGATCAAATTGGAGCATTTCGGCGGATTTTTGTTCGCCCGGTTTTGAAATTCTTTATTCGAATTGCACTTACCCTGCTTGCCAGGTTTGAAGTGTCCGGGAAGGAAAATCTACCCAAAAATGGCCCGCTGATTATCGTGTCGAATCATTTCAATTTTCTCGATCCGGTTGTGCTGATTGATGTTCTGCCATATTCCACCGAGTTCATCGGCGGGACAGAATTACCCGGCGCACCGGCCTTGGTACGAATCTTCCCGCGTTTGTATGGGACCTTACGGGTTCACCGTGGTTCTGTTTCGCGTGAGGCGTTGACGGGCGGGGAGAAGGTTTTGAAATCAGGCGGCGTACTGGGGATTTTTCCGGAAGCGGGTTCATGGGCACAGGTGCTTCGTCCTGCTCGCCCCGGAGCGGCCTTGCTGGCAGCCAGATCCGGCGCCCAGATTGTGCCGCTCGGGCTGGAGGGTGTGGAGACCATTTTCCCGTTCCGGTTTGGACATCGCGCCCGGGTGAAAGTGCATATCGGTCAGCCGTTTGGCCCCTTTACCGAGGATATCCGCGGCAGAGACGGCCGTGAGCGGTTGGATGAGATTGGTCATTCACTGATGCACAGGATTAAGAATTTGCTTCCACCCAACAAACACGGGTACTATTCAGATGACCCGGCCGTTCGCCAGGCTGCCAGCGGCACTGAAATCTATCCCTGGGATAATTTGGTCGAAAAGTAACTGAATTTTGTAGAAAATCAATTGACCCGGTGCATTCATTGCTCCGGGTCATTTTATTGTGAGAGGAATGAAACTGGGCTAAAATTGTTAAATCACTCGAATTCCAGTTCCACTCAGTAAATGAAATCGTCAAAACGCCTCATGGTTGTCCTCGTATCTATCGTCCTTTTTGGCGCCGCTGCCTGGAAGGGGATTTTTCTGATTTGGCAACGGTTCCCATTCAACTCTGACGAGGCGATTGTGGGGCTGATGGCCCGGCATATCCTGCAGGGCGCCAGACCGGTCTTTTTCTACGGACAGTCCTATATGGGCAGCCTGGATGCCTGGTTGACCGCAGTGGCGTTTTCCGTGTTTGGACAGCAGGTATGGGTGATACGGCTGGTTCAGACCATTTTATATCTGGGGATTGTCGCTTCTTCAGTCTGGATTGTCTGGCGGATCAGCGGTAGCCGCCGCTCCATGCTGGTGACCGGGTTGTTACTGGCTATCCCGACAGTGAATGTTTTGGTCTATACTACCGTCAGCCTGGGGGGATACAACGAGGCGCTTCTGTTTGGGAATCTGATATTGGCAGCCTGTATCGAGATGAACATCCAAAAGAAGCGAACCGGTCGGGTACCGCTTTGGTTTTTCGCAGGATTCGGTTTGTCAGCCGGGCTGGGAATCTGGGCTCACTATCTGACCATCGTGTATGCCTTGCCGGGTGGGTTGTTTGCGGCCTGGATATTGTTTTCCTGCACAAGAATGAATGGCAGGCGAATTGCGGCATCTATTTTGGCCGGGCTCGCAGGAGTGATGCTGGGATTTACTCGGGTGTCGGTGTTTGCCATTCATCAGGGAATTGGTGCATTTCTGACCGGGATGCTGGAAATGGGTTTTTCAGCAAACGGCAGTGGTTTTGCTTTACAGGTCGTGGAGCATTTGCGCAATTTTCTACTGTTTGGCCTTCCGGTTATGCTCGGTATCCGCCCGCCCTGGGCGTTCAAATGGCTCGCATTGCCTTTACTCCCGTTTGTATTGGCTGCCTGGGCTTTGTTTGCCTGGAAAAGCCTCAGACAGTCCCGGTCAGGATGCAGGTACTTTCCTGATGGTATCCTGCTTTCCTCAACAGCATTGACTCTTCTGCTGGCGTTTTTATTCTCCTACTTCGGTGCTGACCCCAGCGGAAGGTATTTTTTACCCTTCTATGTTTTGTCTGCCATGGGTATCGGGTTGTTTTTCTCTCAGCCTCGTGAAAAGGTCTTTTATGTGGCACTGGGGGTGATCCTGGTTTTCAACGCTGTATCCACCTTTCAATGCGCCCTGGAGCCTCAACCCGGATTGACCACCCAGTTTACCGATGCATCGCAAATCGATCACACGTATGATGCAAGCTTGATCCAGTTCCTGATGGAGGAAGGGGAAAAGCGAGGGTACAGTAACTATTGGGTGACCTACCCGCTGGCATTTATATCGGATGAGCAGATCCTGTTTCCACCTGCTTTGCCGTATGAGAAGAACCTGGGTTTCAACCCGCGTGACGACCGTTATCCGCTATATTCTCAGATCGTCCAACAGGCGGATCAACCCCCTGCGTACATCATCACCCGCCAGCCGGACCTCGAAATCCGGTTGAGAGAAGCGTTCAGTTTAAGTGCCATCACCTGGGAAGAGAAAACGCTGGGGGATTATCATGTTTTTTATCACCTGTCAGAAACCATCCAGCTGTCTGATCTGGGGCTGTCATTTTCTCAGCAGTAGAAGGAACCATTCGATATGAAATCTGACATCACCGGGAAGAAAAGCCAATCCATCTACCTGATCATCGCATTTTTACTGCTCTATATCATGGCAGCCCGGACCCCCATCGATCCAGATCTGTGGTGGCATCTGCGGGCGGGCGAAAAAACCCTGAATTCAGGTTACCCGGTGGTACAGGACAGCTTTTCGTTTACCAAATCCGGCGCACAGTGGACAAATCATAGTTGGCTGTCACAAGTACTCTTGTTTACCGTCTACAGTAATACCGGTTTTACCGGCTTATCTATCCTGATGGCTGTTTGCGCGGTGGCAAGTATGTGGCTGGTTTCGAGACAGATGTCCGGCAGCCCGATCCTAAAAATGCTGTTGTTGGTCTTTGGCGGCATTGTGGCATCCGTTAACT
>CAZHMZ010000115.1:2669-12629 GCA_964532655.1 uncultured Anaerolineaceae bacterium | reverse complement strand
CCGCATTACCTTGATCGAACGCAAGCCTTCGCTTGACTTTCAAGACAGCATCTACAACTTGTAATGTGGGCGGAATTTCAGGGCCTTTTTTCATCGGGGAGATCTTGGGTTGACTCTTTTCATCTGTCATCTCGCAGTGAAGACGAAGTCTTCACGAAGAGATCCGCCCGAGAGTGAATCCTAACGGTTCCAGAATTGGTACCGTCTGTCAATCTATCCTTGGGCGGTCTTCCACACGCGGATTTCTCCGCGTCAGACAGCAAAAGACGCTGTCTGACTCTTCGAAATGACAAAATTAGCGAGATTACGCAACTCGACAACACCCCATAATGAGGATGTTTAGTTGGCGGTGACATGCCAAATTGCGGTGCGTTCAAAAACCGAACGCACCCTACGACTGGGCTCATTTATGGGTTGATATTCTGGCTACTTTTTGTACCCAATCTGGTCGCATACCGCCTGGTCGAACACCATCAACGAGGAATAAAAACGCGCCACCCAGTTACCGGAGCCTTCCTCGGTTTTGTTCAATAACGAGAACAAATCCTCGGCCATGGGCGCTTCCCAATATTTGGTGTTGATCGGCACCAGATGCATCCAGGTTTGCCCGGGTTTCATGGGGAAAGGCGAGCCGTCGCGGTTGACGAAGCGGATGGGGCGCAGCATGCCGGTGCTCTGCTCATACTCGGCGTTTTTTGTGGACCAAAAAATCTCATACATTTTGCCATCGCGGAAGAGCACAGCCGGCTGTAAATCCTGGAATTGAAAATCGACATCGAAAGCATACTCGGTGCAGTAGCGGTGATTGGCGTACAGGATGATGACGTTTTCAAAATCCAGCGTATCCCCGTTGATGCGGTCAGATGCAGCTACAAAGGTTTGACCGTCTCCCCTGTCTTGCCAACGCACGTAAGCTTCGCGTTGGGGGTCGTAATCCCAATGCACCTGATCCTGGGCATTGTAGATGAACCACAGATCCGTACCTGGCACACCGCCCTCCGGCGGCTGCTCGGTGAACTGGTTGACGGCCATCCCCTGCGGATCCACCTTAATATCTGAGTTGCTGGCGATCTCCAGCAGATCTTTTACCTCCACAAAGGAGCTGATGATATCCTGGTCGGAGCCGTAGTAAATGTTATAGCGTGAAAGGTTATCGCGCACACCCTTGTACGCCGAAGCCATGTACAGATTGCCATGGTAAATTTGCCGCAGCGGCTCGTAAAAGAGGCGTCCCGAGCGGAGCGGACCCACCACGGTGTTTTCGGTTTCCACACCGTTCTCGGTGATGCTGCGCTGTTCCAGCGGGGGAAGATCGCCATAGAAAATGCTGAAGAAACGGCTTTCACCGTCACCGATGGAAAACTCAAACACCATGGAGACGTAGCTGAGACCTGCCTGCGGGCGGGCAGAAACCGGCCAGTTGGTGATGGAAATCATCGAAGCAGGCCGCAGCAGGCTGGCCGGATCACTCACCGGCAAGCCGGTGAGCGGGTTCAGCACCTGGCTGCCAGCCCGGTTTCCATTCCACCAGGTGGGCTGACCGGGTCGAATGACCGGCTCAGGAAACGGGGTATTAGATCCGGCCTGAACCGGCGCAGCCAGAAGCAACAGAAGGAAAATCAACCCGGATACCGATAAAATTCGTCTTTTCAAGAATTCCTCATCTCACAATTTTAAACAAACCAGAAGTCACTCATTTTGAGTGCTTCAAAAAAGAGTGTCACTATTTACTATAACGAAAAGTATCCAGATTGTAAACTTTTATTATTGAAAGGCTGGGTTCTTTTTCAAGAATACAGATATATGACTATAAACTTATTTGGTTGTAAATAACCTGAAATAATTTCGCGATTAGTGACTTAGATTTTCAAACTCAACATATTTCTTGAATGGTTTTTTGTTGACCATGTTGTTCTATTTCGCTCGATTGACAAACTTATTAACCATCACCAAAAATCTCGAAAATTGCATAATATGTTTTCTTAGTAGCGAATAATGGGGATAGTAGATTTCATTCCGAATCCATGATCCATGTAAATGTAGGGGTATGTTTTCTGATTTGTTTATACCAAAAATTGACTTCTTTTACAGGGGTTGATGAAAAGGAATTGTTTGGTGTTCTTGATAAGTTTAATTCTTTTGGTACCTCGTAATATTTATATTCAATCGGTAATTTATATCTTCCATGGTATTAGGATACAATCAATGATCCATTTGACAATCAATCAATATATTTTGTCATATATAGATTCAGATGATTCATTAAATCTATCACTTCCCGCCGACATCAAACAACTTATATAATCTGAAAAAGTTGGTAAAATTACATTGGTTCCAGTAAAATCACAAACAAGTGAATATTTCTCTTTCATTTCGCTGGTTATCAAACAACCTGATAGATCATCATAGCAATAGTCTATGCCAAAATCCCATAGCTCTAAAGTTGCATTCCATAAGTTTATTGCTCCTTGCATTTCTTTCTTTTCTTGCCTTAAGCTCCTAGGCCATTGTTTTTCAAAAATATTAAATGAGCTCTTGACTTCAACAAGTTGATCACGAAAGTCACCGTTGTTTACACCTTGTGTGGTCATGGCATCAAGTCTTTCACCTTCAACTAGGAATAACTGTATTTGGCTCTTGAATTCTTTTGGAACATGAGATTGAAAAATGACAACAATTATGAAAATAATGACAACAAGAATTATTGCCCCAATCAAGCCTTTTACAAGAAGTTTATATGTTTTCTCATCCATTTTTACCTGCCCGGAATAAGATAAGGTTTCAACTCCATATAATTTTATAGGAAAAAGTATTTTGGATATGGGAAAACTAAGAATCAATATTTACAAAAAGGATAATGATTTTTTCAGGGTAATAAGAATGCATAAGTGAAAAATTTCAGAGTGTATAGGTCTTGAATATTATTATTGTTCCTTATCTTGTTAGAAGCGGGCAAATCTAGTAAGTCGTTATCCGATAAAATAGTGATGCGGAAAGTCGAACGGAAAAAATTTACTAAGCAAGTAAACCAAGAATAACGAATAACAAATCAATTACTTGTGTCCAAATATCCTCCAAATCAAATGGGGTTTTTCCTTCATAATCTTTAAGAATTGATGCTAGATTGGAAAGAAGTTCGCTATGTTTCTGTTCTTGTTGTGCCAGTTTGATATGCTCACTACCTGTCCCACCATTGACCGCAAGTCTCGCTGCCATAGTTGACCAATTCATGTTCTCTTTAGGATGATGCCTTGCCATATTCCAGAGATCACCTTTTAGTCCATGTAATAGGTTTCTCATTTCATTTCCAGCCGCAGTTCGCTTAACACTCCGAGCTTTGTATCCCTGAAATGCCTTATTTGCCTCGTCGAATCTTTGGATAATATCTTGGCTTATTACTTTGGAAAGCAAATCCCTTACTTGCTTTGGACGTTCCTGAGCCGCCTGCATTTTCCGATATTCGGTCTTATATGTTTCTCTAAACTGAATAGCTTGAGGGGTACCAATATTGCCTAAATTGACAAGGTCGGCATAGGCATCCGAACTGCCCGAAGTTGTGAATGAGGCAGTTGTTGTTAAAACAGAGAAGGAAGGAATGGAGACTGGAACATATGTATTCTTCAAATATTGGTTCTCATCTTCCGCCTTTTGTGGGGTGAAGATCAAAGAAATACCATCTCCTTCAGGTGGCATGTTTTGATATATCCTTAATCGTAAATTGGTTCTATCGATTTCATCCTGAAGATAAGGTATGGCATCCTGAGCCTGTAAATAACCCTTTTTGACATTTTCCAAATAGTAATTTTGATCTTGAAGAGACCTCACTACTCGTTCCCTGTCGCTTTCCTCTGTCATATTGACCTCCATTTTTCATTTTCACTAAAACATGGTCTTATCCAATAGGTATGGTTTACATTATTAGTATTTTTATCTGTTATCTCCTAAGTTCTGACCTCTTCTTATCGCATCCCCACTGATTGAAAGGAAAAGGAATAGTTGAGTCAATCGATTTGATACAAATCTATTTGTTGCCCACCAACGCCTTCAAGCCCATAAACCTTATACATATTTATGGTTTTACGGTACCAACACACAATCATCTATGATTTTAGTGTGAAAATTCGAAATGTCAAAATTCCAATATTTCAACATCTGTAAAAAGTTAATCTCGATACGCCTCCAATAAACATCACCCGTTCTATACTAGCAAATATTTGATACTAGCTCCAACTTGTGCCTTTACAGAGGAATCCTTCGATAAACACGCGGAACGTGAGCAGGAATGACTGAACTGATCTTCCCCGGGCCGGTATGCCACCATTTTGCCAGGTCCTCGATTGTGATACATTCATTCCCCTGCGCGCCGACCAGCAGCACCTCAGTCCCGGCGAGGTATGCGCGGTCAAGCCGTACTGCCATGCAATCAAACCCGGGCAATCCAACCACGGGCTGCCGTTTCCCACCAATCAGCACCTGGCTGCCAGGCAGGCGCCAGTATCCGTCGCCATAACCAACGGAAATCAGGCCGTAATACCCTGCCTCAGGCGCCGCCAGCCCCAACTCCGGGATCCGCTCCCCGGCACTCAAATGAAGGCAATCTGTCAGGCGAGCTTTCCAGGCGTGCAGGATGCGTCCGATCTCCGGGTGCAGCGGGCGATCGGAGAAGGCGTTGTGCCCCACCAAAAACTGTGCCCCGCGCACTATGTTGAAACGCGCCTGTGGATAACCCAGCGCGGCCGCTGAATTGGCCAGATGCACCCAACGCAGGTAGATACCGGCTGCATGCAGGGCATTCACCGCCTGATTGAAGCGCTCAATTTGCCTGTGCACACCGGGATGATCCTGCCTGTCGGCGTTGGCCAGATGGCTGAAAATACCATCCAGGCGCAGACAGGGCAGCGAAAGGACTCTCTGCGCCAGCGCCAGGGCTTCCTCAGGGAACACGCCCAGCCGGCCCATACCGGTATCAACCTTGATATGCACGTGCAGCGGGATGTCCACTGCGGCGGCGTGCCCGTTGAATATTTCTACCACCTCAAATGAATGCGCCGGCAAAGTGATCGAGTGAGCGATACACAGCGGGATCTGCTCCTGCGGGATCATGCCCAGCACCAGAACCGGCAAAGCGATGCCGGCCCGCCTGAGCGCAAGCGCTTCATCCACCCGAGCCACTCCAAAAGCCGCGGCCCCGGCCCGCTGAGCAGCCTTGGCCACCGGTACAATGCCATACCCGTACGCATCTGCCTTGACCACCGCCATCACCTCCACGCCTATGATGCGGCGCACGTTGCGCAGGTTGCGTTCGACGATGGAAAGATCAATTTCAAGCCAGTTTGGATAGAGGGAGGTATTTAAACCTGACGGCATAGGGTCTGATCCGTTGCGGGTGGGATGACACGAATTATACCCGTCCTGTCTGCCTGATAGAGCTTGCCGGTGATGAGTTCCGGTCAATGAGAGGATTGCCGTCCGGTGGAAGGGATCCGGGTGAAGCTGAAATGCAGCCGAAAGAATAATCGTCTGAAGATTTGCTAGGATGACGAAGCAGAAATAATCATCTCAGCCACTTTAATCAATAGCCAAAGAACCGGATTTATCCGGCGCCGTTCTTAGCGCGGTGATTTATCTCCGCGCAGGCTCCGCCGGGCGATAAATCACCTGGCTAAATACCTGCACCCCCTGAAGGGGGTTCCAGCAGTTTTGTCCACCGAATAAAACCATCCCTCCCCAATCGGGAAGGGATGCAGACAACAAATCCATACGTATTTCGTAGTGGAGCTCTACCCGCTCGCCAGGTTGATGGCAGCGCGCAAAGCGCGATAGGCAGCCGGCATCTCACCGGCCGGGATGGCGATTTTTCTTCCATCCAAACGTTCAGCACCCGGCAGCGCGGCAGCAGTATCGGCCATGGCGGCTTGCAGCACTTCCAACACCATCTTCACCGGTGATTCCATCACCAGCGGTTTAGGGCCCTGACCGGCGATGAAACGCTTCACAGCGGCTTGAGCCGATTTTTCGATCAACTTTTGAGAGGCAACCGTCGCCAGGCAGCGGGCTGAGTGGCGGCTGGTGGCTACCTTGGTGACCACCTGTTCGATCCCCGGTATCCACTGTTCGGCTTCCTTGCAACCGGACTGGTCACTGCTGACCATGATGACGGGGGTGCCAAAATACCCGCACAGCGCCGCGTTCAAACCAATCTCACCGGTCAGCCGGTCGTTCATCCAGATATTGGCTACCCGCGCACCACTGATGGTATGGGAAAGGACGGCAATGGGCGTACCCATGCAGGCGTGATAACCCACAAACATGGCCGCGTCATAACGATCTTCCACCCCCTCGACCATCCCAAACGGAGCGATTCCACCCGAATTGATTTCGGCGCGCTCATCCAGATACTCCACCAGGATGTTGGTTTTATTTCCATGGGCATCGGAAACCACCACCTGGGTGGCTCCGCCCGCGAATGCGCCGCGGATGGCGGCATTCACATCATCCGTCATAATTTTGCGGAAACGTTGATACTCCGCGTGGGTGGAGGTCACGTGAGTGGGGTCCACCACACCGGAAATTCCTTCCATATCAGCACTGATTAAAATACGCATATGGAGCTCCTGTTAAAATGATGTTGGGGTGCACTTGATGGTTAGAAGTATAAACCGGTTTTGTCGGTTTTCAGACGAAAAGGGTATATTTGACGATCTCATGGGTCACTAATGCCGGGTTATAATGCACCCATGCCCTCCATACCCAATTTTGTAATTGAAGAATGGGGCGACGATCACCCACGCCTGTCCGATATGATCGAATGCCTCAGAGCTGCCGCCCCTGAACAGATGCAGTTTATCCAGGGCAGCTATTTTCAGACCTTCCCGTGCTACCGGTTGGTGGCCCTGCGGCAGGACCAGGGCACCGGAACGCTCCGGGTTGCCGGTTTACTTCAGTTCGCTGTGCTGCCGATCGGCCCGGAGATCAACTGCCCCACGCTGACATTGGACGGCAGAACATTGACCGAAGCTAAAATCCATGCCTTTGCCGTGCATCCGGATTTCCGCTGCCAGGGCATTGGCACCGCGCTGCAGAAATACGCCATCCGACTGGCGCCCCGGTTGGGGTGCTATCAACTGGCATCTTACAGCGCTTACGGCCGAGATGCCAATTTTCACGTCAAGCTTTCGTTGGGGTTTGCCGTCCAGCCGGAGGTACACGGCGATAATGAAATGGGCGTATATTTCATCATGCCGCTGGCGAATCTATCCGAAGAAGATCTGCTGTAAGAAGCGCCTGCACGTGGCGGGTTTCGATATAATATCCCGTAGACCATACCCCGGCTTTTTACACATTTCCTGCAGAAAGGATTTCCCATGACCGTTCGAATTCCGCGCAGCAAGGTGTTTTACGCATTTTCCAAACAACTCACCCCGGTTGCCCGCGTGCAGCAGAATGAAGCGATCCTGTTTGATACCTATGACTGCTTTGAAGGGCAGGTTCGTAAACCAGAAGATATGCTGGGTGAGCTGGATTGGGCCCACATCAACCCTGCCACCGGTCCGGTGTACATCGAAGGCGTTCAGCCGGGCGATGTACTCAGGATCGAAATCCGGGATATCCGTGTTGACGAGCAATCGGTGGTGGTGTGCATGCCCGGTTCCGGCGCCATCGGTGATATCATCCGCCAGACCGAAGCGGTGGTGATGCCCATCCAGGACGGACGGGCCGTCTACAAAGAGAAGGTGCGCCTGCCCATCGATCCCATGATCGGCGTGATCGGTGTGGCGCCGTCCGAAGAGGAGATCGCCACCGGCGTGCCGGATTACCACGGGGGCAACATGGACTGCACGGCCATCCGCAAGGGAGCTGCGCTGTACCTTACCGCTAATGTGGAAGGCGCGCTGCTGGGCTGCGGTGATCTGCATGCGGTGATGGGTGACGGCGAGATCATCGTCACGGGCGCTGAAACGAATGGCGAGGTGCATTTGAACGTCACGGTATCGCCGTTGAAGGGCCTGCCGACGCCTTTCCTGGAGAATGACGAGGTCGTGGCGGTCATTTTCTCGGCGCTGACCATCGATGAGGCCGTGAACGGGGCTGTGCATCGCATGACCCATTTCCTGACCGAGTTCGCCGGTATTCCGCTCAATGACGCCGGCATGCTGATGAGCCTGGCCGGGCAGCTCAAATTCTGCCAGGTGGTGGATCCCAAACGCACGGTGCGCTTTGAATTCCCCAAACGCATCCTGGCCGACTACGGGTATTCATTCAAAGGTTAATCGTTCTTCTGTCCCCGATTCTGATTTACACCGTTTTCCTTACAGGGCCGGCGCTGCGGAGGGTCGGGGACAAAGGGTGGGGAACAAATTGATCCTTTCCCACATCTAAAGATAAGAAGCAGGGGCACGGCATGCCGTGCCCCTGCAATATTTCTTCACCACAAGCGAAACTTCAAAGATTTAGAAGTTCGGTCCGGCCAATCCCACGATCGTGCGGAAGGCGCGATATGCCTCGCGCATATCCGGTACGGTCACCGCGACGGTGCGACCGTCGATACGCACAGAACCGGGGGTGCACAGCGCGCGGTCAGCCTGCTGGGCATTGTTCACCTCCACCTTCACGGTGACCGGGTTGCTGGTGACTACCGGATCAGGATGGACGCCGTTCTTGAGGCTGCGGACAGCTTTCTGAGCGGCTTCACGGATCAACTCATGCGAGACATCCGGAGGCAGGCACTCGGCGGCAAACGTGCCGGTTCCCTGTTTGACGGCTACGGTGGCGACACCGGGTACAAAGGCAGCCGCTTCGTTGCAGCCAGCCTGATCCGATGAGACCATGATGAGCGGAACGCCAAAGAAGCCGGCTACCGATGAGTTCAGGCCGATTTCGCCCACCAGACGATCGTTCAACCACAGGTTCATCACACCCAGGGTCCAGGTGTGCGCCAGTACACCCAGGGGTGTGCCGTAGCGGGAGTGATAGCCCACGAACATCAAACCATCGACGTTCTTGTCGATGCCGGAGATCATCTGAAATTCAGACGGAGCGCCAGTGTTGAGGCGGGCGCGCGGATCAAGGTCTTCGATCATCACATTCTTGGCTCCGCCGTGACCGTCGGAAACCACCACCTCATCCGCGCCACCGGCAAAGGCACCGGCCACAGCCGCGCTGACCTCGGCGGTCATGATTCTGCGGAAACGCTGGTATTCGCTGTTCTTTGAATCAACGTGCCCCCAATCCACCACACCACTGATCCCTTCCATATCATCGGCAATCAAAATTTTCATTTTAAGGCTCCTTTGGGATATTTTGCTGTTGGGCCAGATTCTGTCGGGTGAAATCACCTGCAGGCGGCGTACAGCGCTCGATTTTTGAAGATTTCGGATTGAATATACCGGTGAAATTGTAGTCGCATCAAGGGCAAATCACAAGAGGTAAAGGAGAAAACACCCCACCCCTTGATCCCCGCCCCTGCGAGGGGCGGGGAAAATAATTATGTTGGCAGATTTTGACGTAAAAACGTCAAAATCTGCCAACGAAATGGGGGAAACCATCGAAAAGTTCCACTTGCATAGGGTGGGTGGAGGGCGGCAAAAATCCCTGTGATACGTGTTTCTCATCCGCCCGGAACCCACCGATATGAAATCAAATAATAGAAATGATTATTTTGCACCCCACCCCTTGATCCCCGCCCCTCGAGGGGCGGGGAAATGAATGATGTTGGCAGATTTTGACGTTCTTACGTCAAAATCTGCCAACAAAATGAGGAAAACCATCGAAAAGATCCACTCGCATAGGGTGGGTGGAGGGCGGGAAGTATCCCTGTGATCCGTGTTATTCATCCGCCTGGAACCCACCGACAAGTATTCCCGTTCGGTGGGTTCCGGGGCCGCCTGATTAATTTATTGAATGATTTTATTTGGCCCCTCCACCCACCCTATGCAGAGTGACCATTCATACGGTCTGTGA
>CAZHMZ010000115.1:0-2659 GCA_964532655.1 uncultured Anaerolineaceae bacterium | reverse complement strand
TTCGGCCATCCGTGTTTCTCGTCCGCCCGGAACTCACCGATAATATATCTCGTCCGGTGGGTTCCAGGATCGCCAAAAATTGATTGGTTGTTCACTCATTGATAAACCAACGAAAATGTAAGGGCTATAAAAATTCATGGTACATTTACATGGATTGGCCAAAAAGCCTGACAAAAATCAGTTGACTAGACATCTTTTCGTGGTTAGAATCTATTCAAAATCTCTGCCTGCAGCGGACCGAATGACACAAACTGACACCCGAAAAATTTACCGTTTTCTTGTACAACCGCGAGGAAGCGACGATCCGCGTTCCCGCGGTTTCCTTGTGGATGCACATACCCTGGGCATCCAATCCCTCTCCCAACTCACCTGCCGTGATCTGTATTTCCTGTTGGGCGAGCTGGATGAGAGCGATATTCAAAAGATTTGCCTGCTGTTACACGATCCCGTCTCGCAAACCATCGAATGGGCGGTGCAGAACGGAGCGCAACCCCGAACCGGTACCGGCGTCATTGAGGTCGCCTTACGCCCCGGCGTGACCGACCCGGTAGCCGAGCAGATTCTACGCGGAGCAGCTTTATTAGGCGTGGAAGGGCTCCAGGCAGCTACCAGCGGTCTGCGTTTTGAGCTGACGGGCAGCCTTTCCGCCGAAGATCTGGAAAACCTGGCTCTCAAGCTTTTCTCCAATCCCGTCATCCAGCGCTACGCTCTGGGTGAGATCGGAGAAGTCTTCCCGCCGGAAAGCTCTCCCAACAACCAGGTGGAAGTTTTTCCGCTGCGCGCGATGGATGATGCCGCCCTGCTGGCGCTCTCACAGGACCGCCGGGCAGCCCTCAACCTGGAGGAGATGCAGGCCATTCGGGCGTACTGCCGACAGGAAAACCGCGATCTGACCGATGTCGAGTTTGAGATGATCGCACAGACCTGGTCCGAGCATTGCGTGCACAAAACCTTCAAGGCGCATATCGAAATCACCGAGAACGGGCGCACCACGCAGATTCGCAACCTGTTCAAAGAGACCATTCGAGCAGCCACAGAAAAAATTCAGGCGGAGTGGGTCCATTCCGCCTTTGTCGATAACGCCGGGTTGATTGAGTTCGATGAAACGCACGACCTGGCATTCAAGGTGGAAACGCATAACCACCCCTCGGCCATCGAACCGTTTGGCGGGGCAAATACGGGCGTAGGCGGTGTCATTCGGGATATTCTTGGCGTCTCCGCCAGGCCCGTCGCCTGCACTGATGTGTTATGCTTCGGGCTTCAAAATACCTCCTTCCACGATCTGCCGGCCGGTGTACTGCACCCCCGGCGGATTTTTTCAGGGGTGGTAGCCGGTGTGCAGGACTACGGTAACAAGATTGGTTTGCCCACCCTCAGCGGAGCCATCTGGTATGACGAAGGCTACACCGCCAACCCGCTGGTGTACTGCGGCTGCGTAGGTTTGATGAAGCGCGGCGCGCACCCCAACCGGGTGCAGCCCGGCCACCATGTGATTGTGCTGGGCGGTCGCACCGGCCGTGACGGTCTGCGCGGCGCCACCTTCTCATCACAGGCCATGGATGCCCAGACCGGTGTGGTAGCCGGCGCGTCGGTGCAGATCGGCGCCCCGGTGGTGGAAAAGGGGCTGATCGATGTGACCATGCTGGCCTGCGATGAAGGCCTGTACAGTGCCATCACCGATTGCGGCGCGGGTGGCTTATCCTCCGCCGTGGGCGAGATGGCCAGCCAGGGCGGCGCGGAAGTAGTGCTGGACGAAGTCCCTCTCAAGTATTCCGGCCTGGCACCCTGGGAGATCTGGCTGTCTGAAGCCCAGGAACGCATGGTGCTGGCCGTACCGGCGCAAAACCTGCCGCGCCTGCAGGAGCTGTGCTCCCGCTATAACGTGGAACTCACCGATATCGGTTGCTTCACCGGCACCGGCCGTTTGGTGGTGCGTTATCAGAACCGGGCGGTGATCGATCTTGAAAATCACTTCCTGCACGAGGGACTGCCACAACGCCATCTCACCGCCAGAGCGGTTCCGCCGCAGCAGGCAGCAGGCTTTATAGCAAATGAGGCCCTTCGCGATATCGACTATGACAATATTCTGCTGCGCTTGCTGGCGCACCCCAACATCGCCTCCAAGAGCGAGGTGATCCGCATCTACGACCATGAGATTATGGGCGGCACCATCGTCAAGCCGCTGACCGGCTGCGTAAATGAAGGTCCCTCGGACGCGGCGGTCATCAAACCGGTCAACCTGCCCTCAGAGCGAGCCTTTGCCCTTTCAGCCGGGTTCAACCCGGAATACGGCAAGCTGGATCCGTATCAAATGGCAGTGAATGTTATCGACGAAGCCGTCCGCAATACGGTGGCAGTGGGCGCCGACCCACGGCGCATCGCTATTCTGGACAATTTCTGCTGGGGTGACCCGATGAACGAGGAAACGCTGGGCGGTCTGGTGCAGGCCTGCCGCGGGTGTTATGACGCCGCAGTTTCGTACGGCACCCCCTTTATCTCCGGCAAGGATTCGCTGAACAATGAATATTTTGGCACCGACGGGAAACGTCACGCCATCCCGCCGTCACTGCTGATTTCCGGCATCGGCCTGCTCGAACATTGGGATCAGGCAGTCAGCATGGATCTGAAACAACCCGGCAATTTGATCTACATGGTAGGC
>CAZHMZ010000114.1:0-12651 GCA_964532655.1 uncultured Anaerolineaceae bacterium | reverse complement strand
ACCGGCTGTAAACTGGCAGCCCGGTTGGCCGGATAAATACCAAAGAACAACCCCACAAAGGTGGAAAACAGCGTCGCCAGCAGGATCGAATCGAGACGAATGTTGGGTGTAAATGGAGCATTGCTCGCGGCGGCAATCTGCCCCACCGCAAAGGCAATCAGATATCCCAGCCCAATTCCGATCAACCCCCCAAACATACTCAGCAGCGAGGATTCGGTCAGGAATTGGATCAGAATATCGCGTTTGCGCGCGCCGATGGCTTTACGCAACCCGATCTCGCGCGTGCGCTCGGTCACCGAAACCAGCATAATGTTCATGATGCCGATCCCGCCCACCAGCAGCGAAATACCGGCGATCCCGCCCAGAAAGATGGTAAACACACTGGTGATGGTGGATGCCACCTGTACAAAATCATTCTGAGAAAACACGGTGAAATCATCCGGTTCCAGCATAATGCGGTGGCGTGAACGCAGAATCTGCGTCACCTCTTCCGAGGCCTGGTTCACCAAATCGGCATCGGCTGCCTGTACATAAATCAAATCCAGATCGTTCAAGCTGCGCCGTATCAATCGGCTGCGGGCTGTGGTGAGGGGGATAATCGCCACATTATCCTGGCTGCCGAACGAACTACCGCCTCGTGATTCCAGCACCCCGATGATCCGGAAGGGTTGGCCTTCGATGCGAATGGTCTCGCCCACCAGCCCGTCAACTCGATCAAACAATTTTTCCGCCAGATCCGGTCCCACTACCACTACCGAAGCCAGCCCTAGAAGGTTTTCATCGCTGATAAAGGTCCCTTCCGTCAGGGACATATTGGTCACGGTTTGATAATCGGGCGTCACCCCCGATACATCCGCCGAGGTAGTTTCGCCGCCGTAGCTGATTTCTAAGCCGGAGCTCAGCACCGGCGCAACCCCCGCTACCGAGGGCGCCTGAAACGGATCGGCGATCGCATCCGCGTCATCCATGGTGAGCGGCTCCGCGTTGCGCACTTCTTCGGAAAAGTTGCCCGAAAAAACAAACAGCAGATTACTGCCAATCCCGCTGATCTGTGAGGTGATGGCATCCTGCGCGCCCTGTCCCACGCCCAGCATGGCGATCACCGCCCCCACTCCAATGACGATCCCTAAAATGGTCAGACCCGAGCGTAGTTTGTTCCCGGCGATGCTTTCCAGAGCTTCTACAATAGCTTGCCAGATATTCATGCGTCCTCTGCAATCAGGCCGTCCATCAGGCGGATGATCCGGTTGGTCTGTTTTCCCACACCCGGGTCATGCGTAACAATGATGATCGTTTTTCCATTTTCGCGGTTTAGGCGCAGTAAAAGCTCCATTACCTCTTTCCCTGAACGTGAATCCAGGTTACCTGTAGGCTCATCGGCCATAATGATGGCGGGATCATTCACCAGAGCGCGGGCAATGGCCACCCGTTGCTGCTGACCGCCGGATAATTCGGTCGGCCGGTGATGAATTCGGTCTGCCAGCCCCACCGCTTCCAGCGCTTCTTTAGCCTTCTGCATGCGCCCTTTGCCCATGCCGGCGTACCGCATGGGTAGCTCCACATTGGCCAGGGCGCTGGCACGTGAAAGCAAATTGAAGCTCTGGAAGACAAAGCCTACCTTGCGATTGCGAATGCTGGCCAGTTGATCGTCCTTCATTTTGGAGACCAGCTCACCATCCAGGTAATACTCGCCGCTGGTGGGTAAATCCAGGCAGCCCAGCAGGTTCATCAGGGTGGATTTACCGGAACCGGATGGCCCCATGATAGACAGCATCTCACCCTTTTCAATGGCAAAACTCACGCCGGCCAGGGCATTTACTTCTACCTCGCCCATCCGGTAGATCTTTTTCAGATTGATGGCAGTGATGACGTTTTCCATTTAATTGCGCATATTCGGCCGGCTGAACATCTGCTGCATCTGGTCTTCTGAAGGTGGATTGAGCACGATCAAATCGCCCTCCTCCACGCTTCCGGCGACAATTTCACCGTAGGTATCTGATACAGCACCCAGCTCTATCTCGATCATGGTCAACACACCGTTGCGCATTACATACACCACGCGGCTTGTATCGCGCAGCCGCACGGCGCGTAAAGGCACCAGTAAAACATCCTCCAGTTGATTGACGATGACATTCACCGCGGCGGTCATACCCGGGCGCACCTGCTCATCGGCATCCAGCAGTTCAATCGATACCTTGAAGTCCACCCCGCTCTGACTGGTGGTGCCCACACGCGCCACCTCAATCACCTCGCCGGTATAGCTCTTGTCTTTGATGGCGTCAAAGGTGATACGGGCTATCTGCCCAGTTTGGATCTGATTGATATCCACCTCAGGCACCTGCACCTCAACAATCAGGTGAGATAAATCATCAATACGGAAGGAAACGGTGGTCGGATCCACCAGGTCGCCTTTCAAAGAGTTGATCTCGGTGACCACACCGCTGAAGGGAGCCTTCAGCACCGCCGAATCAATCGTGTTTTGAATGGCGGCAATGCGCACCTCGGCGGCAGTGATGTCATCGGGATCAGGCCCATCTTTCAGGCGGTCCCATTCCTTCAGGGCGGCGTCATAATTGGCCTGAGCTACCGCCAGCTCCGCGTTGACCTGGGAGAGTTCAATGTCATCCGGGCGGCTCAACAGCCAGTTCAGGTTAGCCAGGGCAGTATCGCGCTCCTGCCGGGCAGCCGATAATTTCGCCAGCGATTGGGCACGGATCACGCTGTCTTCTTCCAGACCGGCAACCCGGCTGTACTCTTTCTCGGCGGTTTCCACCGCGTCCTGGGCCAGAATGTAGTTGGCGCGGGCGCTGTCTACCGTTGGGGCAGAGGCGCGGTCATACTGCTTGCTTTCAGCCTTGTTTTGTGCGTTTTCAAGGGCGTCATCCGCGTTGGCCAGCGCCAGTTGTGCTTCAGCCTGAGCCACATTGGAAGTCTGCAGATTTTCCAGATCCTTTTGGGCTGTGATTAAATCGGCCTTGGCTTGAATGACCGTTTGAGGCAATGAATCTTGGCTGAGTTCTGCCAGAACAAAATCCGCATCCACCGGGTCACCCACCTCGGCATACACCTCGCCAATCTTGCCCGATATCTGCCACATCAGAGATGCCGATTGATTGGCTCGTACCGTGCCGGTGGTGCCCACAAAGGCAACCAGCTCACCTCGTTGCAGTTCGGCCGTTTCAAAATCCATGGCAGCGTTTGCCCGGTTTTGCTGGTATCGCTGCCAAAGAAAAAATCCCCCTGCGCCAATTACACCAATTACGATGATCCAAATAATCCACTTACGCATTGATCCTCTTTGCCGTACACATGACGGGCTGCTGTAGAAACCGGTATATACCGGCGCGATTCGACCAAAAGAAGATTCTATCATAAATCAATTAAGATCATTCTTCAGCCGCAGTCATGCCCGTTATAATTGTGGATCATGCCAGAAAATCTGTTAGCCAGATTGTGGAACGCGCTGAAAATCGCCGTTCTGATCCTGCTGACCGGGATCCTATTTGCCGGTGCCAATCTGCAAACGTCTGACCCCGCGGATGCCATCCGCAAATATACCCGCAGCATTGAATTTGATTTTGTCAACTGGACGGTGAAAGCCCTGTTTGTAAAAAATCAAACCATTGCCCTTGGGCTTGACCGGTATCTGCCGGAAGAGCAGGGACAGGCCGTTCTGACGGATTATTTCCAGCAGGTCGATGACATCAACGTTCTCCGTTCCGAAATCAACACTATTTACGCCGATCCGAATATCCGCGATCCCGAAAACCAGGCTGCGGGTAAAGCGGCTCAACTTTCTACGTTGGAAAAAGAAAATGAAATCCTGGCCGCGCTCTCCGAAAGTGTGCTGCAGCAGCAAGTCAGCACGGTGGCAGCCGATCTGGGTCTGGCAGCCGGTGGTCAGTTGATCCCTCCACTGTTGTATCGCATGACACCCCTGCCTCTGGCGTTGATCATTTCACCCCGTGATGTCATCCGTCAGGATGCCGATATCTCACTCACGGCTGACCTCTCGGTTGAAAAGATGGTGGAGTTGGAGCAGCAAATTGAGCAGAATGAAAATGTTTCAGCCCTGGTGGTGAACATAGGCGGCGTGGGTATTTACCCGACCATGGTGCTGCGGACCACCAATCTGTCATGGATGATCGAAACGATCGCGCATGAATGGGTGCATAACTTCCTCACCCTGCGCCCGATGGGCATGTTATACATGCACACACCGCAGCTTCGCACGATGAACGAAACAACTGCCAGCCTGGCCGGGCGTGAGATTGCCATTGAGGTGTACAAACGCTGGTATCCGCAATTTGTACCGGTCGAAACCCCGCCCAGCCAGCAAACCTCTCCGGAACAACCGGCTGCGCCAGAGGAACCACCGCCCTTTGATTTCAACAACGAAATGCACGAGACACGCATCACGGTGGATGAGATGCTTGCAAATGGAAAAATTGAAGAGGCAGAAAAATATATGGAAGCCCGTCGGCTGTTCTTTTGGGAGAATGGGTACCAACTCAGGCGCATCAATCAGGCATACTTTGCGTTTTATGGCGCTTATGCCGACCAACCCGGCGGACAGGCCGGAGAAGACCCGGTTGGCCCGGCGGTACGAAAACTGCGCCAACAGAGCGACAGCCTGGCGCAGTTCCTGAACCGCATTTCATGGATGACCTCTTTCGACCGGCTCCTGGAGCAAGTATCCGGCGCACAATAAGCCAATCCAACAGTGTTGCTTCAAGCATCAATTGTCTGTAAAAGCACTCTCCGCGCCATTGGAACTGCTTTCATCCCCCAACAGGTCAGGCATATCATTTTCAATCTGTTCAGGTGAGTGGCCGTTTTCCAACCTGTGCACCACCTCGTCAAACTCGGGCCCCATATTCTCACCTACCTGATCCTTCATCTCGCGCATCATGCGTCCCAGCGCGCGCGGATCTTCATCAATTGCGTCCAGGCTCTGCGGGTCTGACATATCCTGCAGATGGTCGAGCGATGAATGCGCTACCCGCACCCGTCCTATTCGCCGGCGGACATTCTCACTTTCGCAGTAGGGGCAGATCGGCTGGGCTTTTTCATATTCGTTGTACTTAAAGAACAACATGAACCGTTTGTGGCATTCAAGGCATATGTAATCGTAGTTCGGCATCTAACCCTCTCGCAAACCTGCATTGCTGTTATTAACGAAATCGTCGGCAATCAACAGAGCGCCGTATCATTTTTTCAGGACAATGATTTTACCTGCTTTTATTATGCCAGAAACGGTCGGGTTGTGTCATACTCTGGCCTGAAAATATCATGGAAATAAAAAAACACACACGTGAAATTTAACTTGACGGCTGATTTTGCGGGATATTATGCGGGATTGACCCATCTCAGTGTACGAATCAAGCCGTCCGTTTCCTGAATTCCACACTCAGGGTATTCACGGATAAACCTGAGATATAATCTCAGTATCCTCTGACAAAGCAGGTTTCTTCATGGAAGAATCGATCTTTTCCGCTCAACTCATACAGAAAAACCCCTTAATGGTAGTCATCTCCGGACCGTCCGGCATCGGAAAAGATTCCGTGGTGAAACGCCTGGCGGAGCGCGATGGTTCCTTTTATTTCGTGGTCACCGCCACCGATCGTAACCCCCGCCCCGGTGAGGTGGATGGTGTGGATTATATTTTCATCAACAGAGAACGCTTCCAGCAAATGATCGCAAATGATGAACTGATCGAACACGCCAGGGTCTACAGCGATTACAAAGGCATTCCTAAAGCGAATGTGGAACAGGCCCTGCACAGCGGAAAAGATGTGATCCTGCGCCTGGATGTTCAGGGAGCCGCCCGGATCCGCAAGTTATTCCCGGAAGCCGTTTTGATCTTTTTACTGCCTGAAAACGACCAGACCTGGCTGGAGCGGCTGCAAAACCGGGGCACGGAAACCGATGAGACATTACGGATCCGCCGGCAGGCAGCTCGTGAAGAGTTGAGCTATTTGCCCATTTTTGATTATGCTGTGGTGAATGAAAACGACCAACTGGAGAAAACAGTCGACCGCGTACTGTCCATCATACAGACCGAACACTGCCGGATACACCCGCGAAAGATCTCCTTATGAATGAGAGCTCCGGCGGTCCCTCCAACACACCTCAAAATCCTGTTCCCGGCTCCATCCCGCCTCAACCGCGCGTGGTGAGATTGGGATTTACACCTGAGAGCAAGCGACCGTACGTCACATGGGTGCTTCTTGCGGTCACCATTGCGATATTTCTATTGCAATACGGCAGTGAGTATCTGCTGCAAAAAGATTGGCTGGCTCTCTACGGTGCGAAAGTCAACCAGTTTATTTATGCAGGTCAGCTTTGGCGTCTGATCACCCCCATGTTTTTACACGCCTCGGTACTGCATATCGCCTTCAACATGTACGCGCTGTATATCCTCGGCCGCGGGCTGGAGATTTATTACGGTCACACGCGTTACCTGCTGTTGTACCTGCTGGCAGGCTTCGCGGGGAATGTGCTTTCGTTCGCCTTTACCGCCGATGCTTCATTGGGCGCGTCAACAGCCATCTTTGGTCTGATCGCCGCCCAGGGGATTTTTATTTACCGCAACCGCTTTCTGTTTGGCAATCGCGCCGGTAGAATGTTGAGCAATATCGTGATGATCCTGATCTTCAACCTGGTACTGGGAGCGGTTCAACCCGGGATCGATAACTGGGGACATCTGGGCGGCCTGCTGGGCGGATCGCTTTTCGCCTGGTTTTCTGGACCCGAATACACGGTCAAACAAGAAGACTTTGGGCTGAGGTTGTTGAACAAGCGCACTCAGGATGAAACCCTGCGTACCGTGTTGCTGACGGGGCTGCTGTTTGCAGCCGTGGCAGCGGCAAAGATCTTTTTCTTTCGTAACTGATCGAAAACCGATACCCAACGTCAATCCAGCTTGCCCGGTTCGGGGCAGCCGGTTAGGCTTGAGTTCTGGTTTTCGCTCACGGGCATCTGATCTTCAATGTGCATCAGATCGTGAATAAACGGTGATACTCCGGCCAGCAGCATGGCGATCACCCCGCAAAAGATATACCAGCTTTGAACACCAAACTTCTCGGCAATGGGAGCAGCGATCATCAAGCCCAGCGGAGAAGCAACCCCGCCACCGGTCAGGATCAACGAAAATACCCTGCCCTGCATATCGGGTTGCACAATCGCCTGGGTTAAGGATATCAACGCCCCATCCATCACCGTGGTCGACATCCCGGACAAAAAGATGAAGGCCGCCGCGAAAGGGAAAGCATCGGCCGGTGCGATACCCACCATTAGAATGGAACAACCCAGCACCCCAATGGCTGTCACCGTGTTCCAGACCCGGTGTTTGAACCCGCCCCAAACCCCGAGCAGCAACCCCCCTGCGATCATCCCCGCCCCTGAAAGAGATTCCAATAAACCCAGGTGCCACACGCCTCCCTGAAAATGCCGGGTGACCAGCAGGGGTAAAAAGCTGCCGGTAGGCGAAAGGACAAAGTTAATCAGGATGGCATAGAAAAGTACGATGAGCATGCCGCGATTACCCACCAGATAGCGGAAACCATCGACCACATCCTGCAAAACTACTTTGGGCGTAATTCGATCGACCGGCTTCTGGTTCACCGGTTGCGGGATGGAAAGGAAGAACAGAGGCGTGATCGCCAGGAAAGCCGTCACCACATCAATGGCAAGTACTCCCTGGATCGGCAGGGTTTCCATCAGGAGAGCGCCCAATGCCGGCCCCAGAATGCCAATGCCACCGTTGAGAACCTGGTTCAGACCCGCCACCCTGGGAAGGTGCTTTTCCGGTACCAGCAGAACCATGGAGGATTCCATGGCCGGAAAATGAATGATACCGCCCAATGAACGAATAAAAATCAACACGTAGATATGCCAGATCTGCACCGCCCCGGTCCAGAACAAAACTGCCAGCGCCACTGTGGCAACCGCTACACCCGCATCCGACAGAATGATGACCCAGCGGCGGTTCCAACGATCGATCAATGCGCCAACGAATGGCCCGAACACAACGCGCGGCAGATAAATCATGGTGGATGATGTTGCCAGCACCACGGCGGAGCCGGTTTCTTTGGTCATCCACCACACCAGGGCGAATGAAACCAACTGGCTGCCCAAGATAGAAAAGGCCTGTCCTGACCAGATAATCAGAAACCGTTTAAACCAATCTTTCGGCAGTTGATTTTGCACATCACCAGTCATATTCACGTTCACTTTCTTTCCATCAATCGCTCTGCTCAGCGAGTCGGCGTCAACTGTTCTCCGGCGTTATTTGCCCGCCTACACTGCTTCCAGTTCGCTGTTCTCCAGTACGTGTTTGCTGTTATCCGCGTCGACCTTCTCGATATTCAGCACATCCGGGATCATCAATGAAACCAGTCCCATGAGAATCGAAACGATTCCGCAAAAGATAAACCAGGGTTGTATGCCAAATTTTTCGACCACAGGCGCCGACACGAGCAAGCCAAGCGGAGAGCAGATGGAGGTGGCGCTGCCAATCAAACCGAAAACCCGGCCCTGCATATCTGCTCTGAGCAGCGATTGCATAAACGAGAATGCGCCGCCATTCAAAAATGTATTGGCAATACCTTCAATCCCATATGAGATTGCCGCCAGGATAAACAGGTTAGCCGGTGTCACGCCAACCAACACCGCAGTCCCGCCCATGACGATCATACCCACCAGGATATTCAGCACTTTGCGTTTGAACCCGCCCAGCACGCTGAGCAGCAATCCGCCCGTGATCATCCCTGCTCCAGCCAGTGACTGAAGTAAACCCAGATGCCAGACACCGCCTTTGAAGTATTCGGTAATCAGCAGCGGCAGATAGGTGTGGGTGGGCGCGAACAGGAAGTTGAGGATCATGGCAAAGGTGAGAATGATGAGCAACCCGCGCCAACCGGCCACATATCGAAATCCCTCTTTTACATCCTTCAGCACCACCCCGGGCGTGATGCGCTCCACCGCGGATCCGTTGACCGGCTGCGGAATGGCAATAAACAGCAAAGGCGCAATGGCAATCACCGCAGTGACGACATCGATGGAGAGGACTCCCTGGATAGGCATGGCTTCCATGAGTATGGCGCCCAAAGCCGGCCCCAGCACATTGACTCCCCCGTCCAGGATCTGGTTGAAACCCGCCACGCGCGTTAGATGTTTATCGGGTACCAACTGGCTCATCGAGGATTGCATGGCTGGCCAGTGGAATGTGCCGCCCAGCGAACGCAGAAACAGCAGTGCGTAGATGTGCCAAATCTCTACCATACCGGTCCAAAAAAGTAAGGCAAGCACCAGGGTGGCCAGCGCTACGGCTGCATCAGCCAGGATGATGACCCGACGGCGGTTCCAGCGGTCTACCAGCGCACCCACAAACGGCCCCAGAAAGATCTGCGGCAGATAGGTAACCGTGGACGAGGTGGCCAGTACCACGGCGGAGCCGGTTTCTCTGGTCATCCACCATACCAGCGCAAACGAAACCAGCCGGCTGCCGAGAATGGAGAAAGCCTGTCCGATCCAGATGATCAGAAACCGTTTAAGCCAGTTTGCAGGCAGTTGGTTTTGTACTTGCGTAGTCATACGATATCCTCAAAGGTCGACAATTGTGATTTTTCCACGTTCTCGGTAGAGGGTTTCTTCCTGACCTGATTGGATGTTTCAATATGCATCACGTCCGGTATAAATGTGAGAACAAGCGCGGCAATCATGAAGACCGCTCCGCTGATTACAAACAAAGGTTTGACCCCCCATCTTTCCACGATCGGCGCGGAGATCATCAGGCCAATCGGCGAGATGATGCTGGTCAAACTGCCCACCAGACCAAACACACGCCCCTGCATATCGGCTTTTATCAGAGATTGCATGATGGCCATCGCGCCGCCGTTGGAGATGGTATTGGCGATGCCTTCCACCAAAAACGCACCCGCCGCCACCAGGAATAACGTAGCAGGGGTCAGACCCACCACGAAAAACGCCAAACCTGTGACAAACAACCCTGCCAGCAGGTTCAGGATCTTGCGTTTAAATCCGCCAAAAATACCCAGGATCAACCCGCCCAGGATCATCCCGGCCCCCGCGAGCGATTCGATCAGACCCAGGTGCCAAACGCCGCCCTTGAAGAAATCAGTCACCAGCAGCGGGATGTAGGTTCCGGCAGGCGCGGAGATGAAGTTCATCAGCATAGCCGTACCCAGAATGATCATCATACCCCGCCAGGCGGATACATACTTGAAACCTTCCACCACATCGTTGATCACCACTTTAGGGGTGATGCGTTCCACCGCGTTTGTATTCACCGGCTGCGGAATGCTGACAAACAGGATTGTCCCTACCGCAATCGCCGCGGTCAGAACATCAATGGACAGCACCCCCTGAATCGGCAGGGTTTCCATCAAGACAGCACCCAGCGCCGGGCCTAGAATATTCACACCGCCGTTCAATATCTGATTCATGCCTGCCACGCGCGCCAGATGCTTATCCGGCACCAAAAGCGACATGGAAGCCTGCATGGCTGGCCAGTGGAATGTATCACCCACAGCCCTCAAAAACATCAGCGCGTACACGTACCAGATCTGGATCAGACCCGCCCAAAATAACCCGGCCAGTACCAGTGTCGCGATGGCCACTGCGCTGTCTGCGATGATCAGTACCCGGCGTCGGTTCCAACGATCTACCAGTGCACCCACAAAGGGGCCGAGAAAGATCTGCGGAATGTAGTGGATGGTGCTGGCCGTGGCCAGTACCACCGCGGAACCCGTTTCACGGGTCATCCACCAGATTAATGCAAAGGAAACCAACCTGCTGCCCAAGATGGAAAAAGCCTGACCGATCCAGATAGTCAAAAAACGTTTAAACCAGTTTTGCGGTATCTCTTGTTCCAGAGCCATAATCGATTCCTGTTTCAGGCAATATGAAGCAGAGCGGGAAAATTCCTTTTCCGCCGGAAAAAGTGCCTGAATTTATCCTTGTAATATTGAAATGAACTACCGGAAAGTTTTACTCGATATAAACTTCGACGTGCTCCCCGTCTTTTTCATCATAGAGATCGAAAATTTTGCCTGTTTCACCCTGCTCGATGGCATTCAGCAGTTCTTCTTTGTCCAGCCCTTCCGCTTCGGGCACAAAACGCATTCCCATTTTTAAACCTGATTTCACAACTCCCAGCGGTAGGCGGACATTGACACGAATTTTCCCGGTGTCCGTATCGGTCACACGCATTTGCAGCCACCGCCCCGGCCTGCCGGGATATTCTGGCGGCGTGGGCGGTGTGGGGATTTTCCGCTTTCCTTCAGCCGTTGAAACATCCAGCGCTTCCAAAAGCTGAACTGCTTCTTCAGCGGTGATTTTACCTTCCTGCACCATGGTCAGTACTTTAAGCCGTTCGTCGCTTGTTACCATCTTTGTCGTTTCCTTTCCAAAGGACGCCTGGAGGGCTAACCTTTATCTTCTTTGATGGGTTCCAAACCACGCAGGAGGTTCTGGGCCTCTTTGGTGCTAATCTTTCCGGTTTCCAGATCTTCAAGAATACGTCGTCTTTCTTCCACACTGGGCCGGTATGGCACTTCTTCCTTGCCGGGCTCATAACCCAATGCACGAATAATCTCATTGAGACGATTACGCAGTGTTGGGTAGGAAAGTTGCAATTCGTCTTCAAGCCGTGTGAAACGCCCCTCGCATCGCACGAATGCCAGTACAAATTGAAGTTGTTCGGGTGTCAACGCCCCAAACGGGCTTTCGGTTGTATGGAAGTGGCCTTCGATGGTCGTATCGCAATTGTTGCAGTACAGGCGTGTTACGGCCAGTGGCTCACCGCAAACCGGACATTTTCTGGGCATTTCAAACATGCTTCCTCCTCAATTGCTTACATATTCTGCAGGGACGCACCGGGAAAGGCGCTCTGGATATCCTGTTTCGCTTGAGCCATCAGGTATTCACCTGATCTGATCAGCAACGAGGCTAATTTTACCAACAATTTCGACGAGCGCCGCTTACCTGATCTGCAGGCCTTTTTCGCTTCCAACACGTCGGATGCATGTTTGAGTGCGCGCTCAAAGTCTTTCTTGTTTTCTGCCGCAATGGCTTCGTATTCAAATCCTGTAAACATGTCAATCTCCTATCCTTATTAATAAATAGTAGTATTTATTAATAATTCTAAAGAGATTGTAGCACAATATTGAATATTGTCAATACTTTTATCGAAATATTGAATTATCTATAAGATTTATTTAATTCTATGAAATTTTCTCAAGAAATCTTAAAACTGAAGCGTAAGTTGCTGCGCAGGTCTTTTGCCGTTTAACAGAATGTACGGCACCGCCCGTGAAACAAACACCCCAATTTTATGCAAATCGCTTTCACATGATAAGGGGTGAAATTTCCGTTCCTGCACAATCCGTTTTGCATTAATCGGGCCAATACCGGGCACGCGGATCAATTGCGAATACTCAGCCAGGTTGAGCTCCACGGGAGCATGTCGCAAATTGCGATCCGCCCACATCACTTTTGGATCAGCCGACAACGGAAGCTGGCCCGCCTGGGTGAAATCCAGTTCTTCAAAATCGAACCCGTAATCACGCAATAGAAAATCAGCCTGGTATAAACGCACCTCGCGCAGAGGATTGATGGCAGGCTGGT
>CAZHMZ010000113.1:0-12705 GCA_964532655.1 uncultured Anaerolineaceae bacterium | reverse complement strand
CGCGTCGCTTGAATTATAATAGGGCTCAACCATCAACACAAACAACGACCAGATTGACCGAACAAATGGGAGAGCAGGCATGGTTCAACAACGGCTGGATTTGATGTACTCTATCCTGGAGCAGGATCACCTCGACGGCGCGGTGTTAATCCCCGGGCCTACCTTTGCGTATCTGACCGGTTTGCAGTATCACACCGATGAACGCCCCAAGGTGCTCATCCTGATCAAAGGCCGGCAACCCGTATTGATTCTGCCTGAGTTTGAGGCCGGAAAACTGGCCGGCAACACGCTCAACATCAAGCCCTTCACTTTTGGTGAAGATCCCGAACATTGGCATACAGCCTTTGAAAGCGCGGCCGCCTTTGCCGGTCTGGCTGACAGGCAACTGGCTGTTGAACCGTTAAGCATGCGGGTAAGAGAGCTCCGTCTGCTTGAAGAGGCCACCCCTTCCACCCGGTTTGTGTCCGCCACCCCTCGCTGGGAGACCATGCGCATGCGCAAAGACGAGGCAGAAATTGCCAGTATGCGCAAAGCCGCCCAGATCGCCGAGCAGGCCTTCCTGGCCATGCTGAAAAACATCTCGGCCGGGATGACCGAAAAAGAAGTGGCCGCCGAATTGGTGAGCCAGTTGCTGAAGCACGGTTCGGAGCCCAATTTTCCGTTTTTGCCCATTATCGCCAGCGGTCCAAACGGCGCCAACCCGCACGCGGTTCCCGGTGAACGCCGGCTGGAACCCGGCGACCTGGTGGTGGTGGATTGGGGCGCCCGTTATAACGGGTACTGCTCCGATATCACCCGCACGCTGGCGGTGGGAGAAGTCAATCCGGAGCTGGTCCGCGTTGCTCAAATTGTGATCGATGCCAATGCCGCCGGCCAAAAAGCCGCTCGCAGCGGCGCGCCGGCTTTCGACGTGGATAACGCCTCGCGCGGGGTGATCGAGCAGGCCGATTTTGGCCAGTACTTCACACACCGCACCGGGCACGGGTTGGGTATGGAAGGCCATGAGCCGCCCTATATGACCGGCCAGAATGCCATCCGGCTTGAAGAAGGGATGACCTTCACGGTAGAGCCGGGGATTTATCTGCCCGGCAAATTCGGCATTCGCATCGAGGATAATGTGGTCGTGCGGGCAGACGGCGGTGAATGCCTTACCAGCCTGCCGCGAGAATTATTCAGAATATAATCTTTTGGTATGAAAACCATCACCACCCCTCTCATCAGTCATGAAGCGGAGCCCTTCTGCTTTCCGGGAAACCAGATCGGTTGCCTTCTGGTACACGGGTTTACCGGTACCCCGCGTGAAATGCGTCTGATGGGTGAGTACCTGCACCCATTTGGCTGGACCATCTATGCCCCCCGTCTGGCCGGGCACGGTACATCACCGGAAGACCTGGTTCGCTGCAAATGGCATGACTGGCTGGCTTCGGTAGAGGATGGGATTAATCTGCTGCACCAAACCTGCAGCGAAGTGTACGTGATTGGGTTATCCATGGGCGGCCTGCTTTCCATCATCGCGGCGGAACGCTATACCGTCAATGGACTGGTTGCCATATCCACCCCTTACCGGCTCCCGGCTGACTGGCGCATCCCCCTCATCCCGGTGGTGAAATACTTTTTACCCATGGCCGGCAAAGGTGAAAGCGACTGGCACGACCCTGCCAACGCCATCGGGCATTCGGCCTATCCCGGCTGGCCCACCGCTGCCATACCCGAGTTGTTGAAAGTGGTGGAGGCCATGTATGTCAGTGAGCCGAAGGTGAAAGTACCGGCTCTGCTGATCCAGTCGACCCATGACGGATCGGTGCCACAGGAGCATGTGCAACTCCATTACGCCAACCTGGGCAGCGCAGATAAAGAAATCTTCCTCGTCCAAAACAGCGGGCATGTGATCACCCGCGACACCGACCGGACCCTCGCCTTCGAAAAGACAGCCCAATTTATCCAGCGGGTCTCCCAGGCCTGACTTTATGCGCGATTTCATCCTGATCGCTCTGTCATTTTTTATATGGGGAATCGGCGAAGGTCTGTTCTTCTATTTCCAGCCCCTGTATCTGCAGCAATTAGGCGCGTCACCGGTTCTCATCGGAACCATCATCGCGCTCAACGGACTGGCCATGATGCTGGTGCAGGCTCCCGGCGGGTTCATCGCCGACCGGATCGGCACCCGCAAGGTGATGATGTTTTCATGGATTCTGGGAACAGCCTGCACCCTTGTGATGGCATTTTCCTCCTCCCTGCTGGCCTTCTCGATTGGCTATGTGATGTATGGTCTTTCGGCCTGCAGCGCCGCCACCAACAGCTATATCACAAAAATCCGCGGCAAGCTGAATGTGGCCCGGGCGCTTACCATCGTATCAGCGGCCTATCACCTGGGTGCGTTGATCGGCCCCACGTTGGGTGGGCGAATTGGTGAGAGCGCCGGACTGGGCTTGATTTATCGAATATCCACCGTTGCGTTTGCCCTTTCCTCCCTGATCGTCTTCTTTACCCGGCCTGACCGGGTGGAACACCACGAAACGGCTCAAAAACGGACCAGTCTGCTGCATAACCGCTCCTTCGTCATGCTGTTGGGTATCAGCTTTATCAGTCTGTTCTCCGGTTATCTGGCCGAACCGCTGACCTCCAACTATTTGCAGAATGTGCATCAGCTTTCATTGTCACAGATCGGCTTTCTGGGGTCCATCGGCAGCCTGGGCAATGCCGTGATCTCACTGGTCTTTGGCGGTCGCAGCCCATTAATCGGGCTGTTGATCGGGCATACCTTCCTGTCCATGTTCTCATTGACCATGTGGAAGGGAACGGGTCTGGGATGGTATGCCATCGGTTTCTTCCTGCGCGGCGGATACCGTATCTATCAATCCATGTATATTTCTGTGGCGCGCTCACTGACCCCTCCCAATGAGATGGGTCTGGCCTACGGAATTATTTCGACCTGCAATTCAATCGCCGTCATTCTGGCGCCGTTGCTTGCGGGCGTGTTGTATGAAATCAAACCGGATCTGATCTATCCGGTGGCTCTTATTATGGTTGGGATCACTTTCATTATCAACCTGGCATCCGCCCGACTGCTTACCCATAAAGAACAAGAGGTTCTGACAGAAGTTCATGACCCTGCAAATTAAAACCTTTACGCTTGGCCCGCTGGAAAACAATACCTATTTATTGTGGGATACACCAGGCAACCAGGCGGTAGTGATTGATCCGTCTTTTACCCCGGGTCCGGTGATCGATCAAATTGCCCAACTGGGGCTGCATCTGCAAGCCATATGGCTCACCCATGCCCACTTCGATCATTTTGCCGGCGCCTCTCAGATTATTCAGTTCCTTTCCGGACCGGCTGAACTGATGGTTCACGCAAAAGACCTGCAACTCTGGCAAAATGGCGGAGAAGCGCGTGTGTTTGGCATTAAAATGGATCTCAGTATTTCTCCCGGGGTTTTGTTGTATGATTTTCAGACCCTTACAGTTGGGAGTTCGGAGTTTCAGGTTCTGCCCACGCCAGGGCATACCAACGGGCACGTCACTTTTTATTGCCCAGAAGCCAAAGCAGCTTTTTGCGGGGATATCATCTTTCGATACAGCATAGGCCGCACCGATCTGGGTGGTGATTACAACACGTTGATGAACAGTATTGAAACGCAAATTCTCACCATGCCGCCCGATACGGTGTTATACAGCGGGCATGGTGAGAATTCGACGGTGTGCGAACAGATTCAGACGAACCCGTTCGTTACTTTGCGTAATCGACGGCCCGGGTTTCCCGGATAACGGTCACCTTGATCTGGCCGGGGTACTGCATACTTTCCTCAATTTGCTTGGCAATATCGCGTGAAAGTTGAATGGCGCCCAGATCGTCCACATCTTCGGGTTTGACGATGATGCGTACTTCACGTCCAGCCTGGATGGCGTAACTTTCACTCACACCCTGGTGCGAGTTGGCTATCTCTTCCAGCACTTTCAGGCGTTTAATGTATTGCTCAAGATCTTCGCGGCGGGCACCGGGGCGGGCGCCTGAAATGGCGTCGGCGGCTTCCACAATGACCGCCTCAACGCACTCCTGCTCCACCTCATGGTGATGCGATGCGATGATATTGACCACCTGTTTGTTGATACCATAACGCCGGGCAAACTCAGCGCCCAGGGAAGCGTGCGTCCCTTCCGCGTTGTGATCCATGGATTTACCCAAATCATGAAGGAAACCGCCCATCCGGGCGATATCGGCGTTGGCTCCCAACTCAGAAGCGATCGCCGAGGCAATACGGGCCGTCTCAATCGCGTGAGCAAGTTGATTCTGTCCGTAAGAGGTGCGGTATTTCAACCGGCCTATTTTCTTGATGATTTCAGGGTGCAAACCTACCACACCGGCGTCAAAGGCAGCCTCTTCGCCGGCTTCCTTGATCGCCTTTTCAACTTCCTTGCGTTCCTCTTCGAGCACCTTCTCAATATGAGTGGGGTGGATGCGTCCATCGAGGATCAAATGTTCCAGCGCGCGGCGGGCGATTTCACGCCGCACCGAGTCAAAACAGGAAATGGTCACTGCTTCAGGGGTGTCATCCACGATCACATCCACACCCGCAGCCTGCTCAAAAGCGCGGATGTTGCGCCCGTTGCGGCCTACGATACGGCCTTTCATCTCTTCGTTGGGGAGGGTGACGGACGAGGTGGTGATTTCAACAATATGATCGGATGCGATTCGTTGAACGGTGTCCGCGATGATCTCGCGCGCTTTTTTCTCACCTTCCATACGGGCTTCCAGCTCAATCTGGCGAATGATGCGGGCCATGTCTTTGCGCGTATCGGTTTCCACCAAAGTGAGCAGTTCCTGCTTGGCATCTTCGGTGGTCATTTGAGACACACGCTGCAATTCTTCGAGCATACGCTGATGCTGCTTATCCACTTCATTGGCGCGCTTGTCGACCGTGCTTTGACGTTTATTCAGATTGGCTTCGCGCTGTTCCAGGCGTTCCATGCGGGTATCCAGATCTGAGCGTCGTTTCAGTAAGCGCTCGTCCTCGCGATCCATTTCCGTACGGCGGCGGGTAAGCTCCTGCTCCGCATTCTGTTTGATTTTTATGGCATTGTCACGCGCGGTAATTTCAATTTCCTGAGCATTCTCCTTTGCCAGGGTGATGATATTATCGGCCTTATTCTTTTGATCCTCCCTAAATTTATTGATCAAACTCCGTGTGATAAAGAAGACTGCCGCGGCAGCCGCAATCACAACGGCAATTATGATGATGATCCAGATTCCAATATTCTCAAACATTCTCATTATCCTCATTTTCAAGTATCGATGAACTGTCAGAACTCTCCGTGCGTTCTGACCATATCTGCAATGCTGTCTCTTTCGAAATAGAGAAGTCAAACCCCCTGCGCAGCAAGTAATCGGCCATCTTTTTGCAGAAAACCTGTTTATCCGCATCACGGAGCCGATATGCGTATTTTTCTCCCAATCTCTTTGCCAGAATCGATTCATCAGGGGCTTTCTCGAGCGCCTGATCGATCAAAGACTCGTCCACGCCCTTTTGACGCAGTTCCATGCGTAGCATTCTGCGGCTGCGCGGTCTGAAGGTGGTGCGATTTTCAACCCAGTTCTGTGCAAATGATGTATCGCCGGCAAATCTGGAATCAATCAATCGGACGAGGATGTGCTCAATCACATCATCGCTGTACCCTTTTTCCTGTAATTTCTTACGAATTTCAGCTTCCGAACGGATGCGATAATCCAGAAAGTGCATGGCTTTCTGGTACGCTTTTTCAAGGGTATCCGCCTGAATTAATTGATCCTTCTTTTTATCATCGAGCTCCTGCCCCACTGCGAGCCAGGCGCCCACCAAACGATCAATACCAAACGCAAATTCACCATCCAGGTACACATTGATCCGGGAGGGATCTCGTTTTTGAACCTTCAGGGCAGTGATTTTGCTTCCCATAAACAATAACGCAGCCTCAAACATCCTCTACTAGGAGATTGGCTGCGTTCAAAAGACCGGAAATAGACCGTTTCCAGCAAACTTACATCGTCGTTGGGCTTACCTGCTTGATGAAAACAGTTTCGTTTGCATGGATAATCCGTTTTTGATGAAATATGTCCAGATTTATCGACCCGAGCCCTGCCTTATTAATTCTCGGGCCTATACCTTTCTTCTTCCTGCTCTGACATTTTATGGCTGATGCTTCAGATCATCTGCCATCCAAAAGGATCTCAAGCATTTCGCCAAACACTCCATCAAAGAGTGAGATCAATAACCGGTTTTCTTTGAAGGGCAGCCTGTAACTGGTAAGAGAATAATAGAAACAACAGTTACAAACATTCTCCAATAAATATATAATTTGCTTAATTATACATTACTTTTAACATTTTGTGACTTTTTCCTGCATGTTACGGCTTGACGCTTGCCGGCCTCATCTTATGCTACAATACAACCATGGAAGATTTCGAACCTACCCCCCTCACAAACGTACAGCATAAAAAGCAAACCCTCTGGCAAATCTGGGTTCCGTTATTCGCTGCCATTTTGGTGATGTTTTTTCTTTGCGTGATCACCGTGCTGTTCACAACCCGTGATGTAACCGGGGAATTCAATACCAAATGGGCTGGAATTTCGATCATTTATCTGGCTATCCCGGCCTTTCTGGAAGCCTTTATCGTCTTCCTGATCGTGGTGGGGTTGATCTTTCTGTTTACGAAATTGCTGCAAATCACACCTGTTTATACCCGCAAAGTTACTGATTTTATGGATAAGGTGAGTTTCACCGTCCGGCAATACAGCGATAAAGCAGCCAGGCCAATTATCAGCATAAAAAGCAAATGGAGCGGTTTTAAAGCGCTCTTCAAGCAAAGATCGACCAGGACACGGTAATCCCATCCTGTAACGAACAAAGATCTTAAGGAGCAACATGGACAACTGGAAAACAAAAACTCTCATTTTTGGTGGGTTGATCGGTCTAATCACCGGTATTGTGGCCTCGGTTATCATGATTCAACAGGCAGAGAAACGCAACGTGACACCCGCCATCACTGCCACTGACGGTGTGAAACTGGGGCTGGGTCTGCTGACCTTTATGCGTCTCCTCTCTGAAATTACCACCAAGGATTAATCCAACAATCCGCCCGCGAATCACCTGAACTTCCTCGCTGACCCACATCAGCAGAAGCTCAGGTGTTTTATTTTACTCGCCCATGGACGCGTTTCATCTGATTCGATACATTATCGCCGGCAGCCTGGAGCGTGATTTCATCATCACCTCTCAGGGGAACACCCATTTTGATATTCCCGGAGGCAGCCTGTTGTACGCGGCGGGCGGCCTGGCATTGTGGGACAGCGGTGTTGGACTGGTGGGCAGCGTGGGGGAAGATTATCCTCAGGAATGGTTTGAGCGTTTCAATCAAGCCGGGCTGGATGCGCGGGGGGTCTCCATCCTGCCAAAGACCATCGATCTGCGTTCCTTTATCTTCTATCTTGAAAACAAGCGCTACCAATCCCTGAATCCCATTGCTCAATTCGCCCAGATGGGCATTGCCATTCCGCGCGCGCTGCTGGGGTACATCCCCACCCACCAGCGCCAGAAAACTGCCAATGTGAATACAGGGTCGTTGATCACCCTCAACCAGATACCCACCGATTATCTGGATGCCACAGCTGCCCATTTATGCCCCATGGAAAGCAAAGTACAGGCTACGTTGATCTCTCTCCTGCAAGGACGTGTGAATAATCTCTCCCTGGATACCCATGAATCCTACATGAAAGCTTCCGGTTGGGATGTGCTTCCGCGCCTGTTGAGCAATATCAAAATCCTGCACACCTCCGAAGAGGATTTGCAAAACCTGTTTAAAGGTCGCACAACCGTGCTCTGGGAGATGATCGAAGCGCTGGCGGTTTATGGGTTGGAGATCATCGCGGTCAAACGCGGCCGGAACGGGCAGTATTTATATGACTGTCTTGCAAAACGCCGCTGGAGTGTGCCGGCTTATCCTGTGACGGTCTTGGATACAACCGGCTGCGGCGATGCTTTTTGCGGGGGTTTTCTGGCCGGGTATCAAAATTCCTACGATCCGTTGGATGCGGTCCTGCATGGAAATATATCGGCCTCATTTTGCCTGGAAGGGATTGGTCCGTTTTATCTCACCAGCGTGCTTCCGGGGCTGGCTTCCGCCCGCCTGTACAGACTCAAAGAGATGGTCAAACGAGTCTGAGCCCGCCAGCCTAGCATCACTTCCCGGATCGCTTATCGCTCTACCGCTTTTCGGACCCTGGAAAGAATCACCTGTCTCCACAAACCGGAGTGCGCCCTCCGTGCCAATTCCAGATCGGCGGAGCGGTTGCTGAATGTGGAGATCTCATATTCACGCAGCAGCACGGCTGCCTGATTTTCTGCTTCAGGCACCTGCTGCACCAAAATCTGCACCTGTTCAGCGGGAGTATCACCGGCCGGAATTTCGGTTTTCAGCAGCTTCAGCATCCATGGAATCTCCGAGAAGTACCGCGCCACCGGATGAAGTGTGGCGCGTACGGAGAGGAACCGCACCCAGGCAGGTATTTCCCACCCTCGCCTGCGGAACAGGTTCTCCAGCAGCACCGGCATCCTGCGGTCAAACACGCTCGATTGGGCGAAGTTCTGTACGGCGAAAATCAGGCTGATCAGCATCAGCACTGCCGCCAGAATCCCCCATTCCTGCCAGGGTCTGTAGTATCTGGGCAAATAGGCAGGCCCGTCCAGTCCCTCATTGCCGAATTCATCAAAGCGTTCGTTACCAAACATATCACGGAAGTTCTCTGTCTGGTCGTCGGTCACGTTGCCATCCGTTTGTTCATTGGCATACATAGCGTTGTAAATTTCAGGCGGCAGTTGTGTGACCGTGGGTTCAAATTCCACCCAGCCATACCCCGGGAAGTAAACTTCCGGCCAGGCGTGCGCGTGTTTGAGCAGGACCAAAAATTCATTTTCGCGGTCCTGTTTTTCACCCTGAGCAAAGCCAACTGCCATGCGAGCCGGAATCCCCAAAGAGCGCAGCATCAGCACCTCGGCGCTGGCGTAATAATTACAGAAGCCTTCTTTGGTTTCAAACAAAAACCATTCCACCGGGTCTTCCGTATCCGGGGCCGGCTCTACCACATTGTTGTATCTGATGTTGTCACGCAGGTATTTGGTAACAGCCTGGGCCTTTTCGAATGGGGTTTCCAGATTGGAGGTGATCTCGGCTGCCAGGGCGCTGACACGAACCGGAAGGTCTTCCGGCACCTGCAGATAACGTTCGGTCACCCAGTCGGGGTATTCCTGCCCGGCGGATTGCAGTTCATCCATGGCGGGCACATTCACCACCGCCTCCACCTGCATGATCTGGTCTTTATAGATGGATTCATTCGACAGGATGGTCACGCCATCCAGCCCGCCCTCCACATCCTCTGCTACCCAGTTGATCTCGCGCGAGATGGATAACGGGCTGCCCGGGATATACAGGATCCGTGATCGCGGATACTGCCAGGTATAGTGCAGAAAAACCTGTTGCTGGGCGTTTTGCGGCGGGAGCTGCTGCGGCCAATCCGCAGAGGTAATCAGGTGGTACTCATCCACGGTATTTGACCAGCCACCCTCTTCATAACGGTCATAACTGTATCCGCGCCAGTAATAACGGTAGCCGCGGGCGCGCGGCTCAGACACCGTGACGCTGAAAATGGGCGTTTCTTCAGTAGATATCTCGGTGCCCAGCGACAGGTTCTTGTTGAAAAAGTCGGTGCTGCCGGTGCGCGGTGCTCGCAAATCGGAGACCATATTCTCGAAGCGATCCTGCAGCGGTCCCCAGAAATCGACGAATTTCTGCTGCTCGGTGGTGCCGGGGGTCAGCATGCGGATAAACCCGGGGATCCCCCACGCGGCGAACAACAGCAGTGAGGCAGAAATGGCGATACTGCGCGAGATATCGTAACCGGCCCCAAAATCAACCATGGCGCGTTTTTCTTTCCAGCGCTGCTGTGATTGCATGTAGTACAGGCGGCACATCAGCAAAAACAAAAACAGCACCACCAGACCGGTGTACACATATCGCGAACGAACAACGGGTGGATAGTAATCGATGATCAACAGCGTGACAAAGATGACGGAAAGCGGCATCCACGGTTTGCCGGAGCGCAATAACTGATACCCGGCTAAGAACCCCAGCCACCAGAAAGCAAACAGAAGTGACACCATAAATAAAAGCGAACCCCGAATGCCTTCATTGCGGAAAAAGTTCGCCAGAGAAGAGCTCACTTGCCGGCTGAGGCTGAGCAGCTTTTCCGCCCAAATCAGCTCCGATGGCAGCAGCAGCGAGGTCAGCCAGGTGAGCGCGATTAGCGAGAAGGCCGCCGACATCCAGATCACTGCCGAGCGGGTAAATTTGGATGCGCCCAGGGCCATGCCCAAAATGGCAGCCATCAGCATCGCGAATTGAACCAGTGAAAGCTTATCGGCCCAATCGGTTGCCTGAATTCTCAGCCCAACCAGCCATAGTGCTGCCATGAAAAGCAAAACGGCCGGAATATCAAACCATCTCTGTTCTGCTTTAATCATTTATTGAGTGTACAATAAAACAGCTTTCGCCGTCAAATCATAACCGGATCAATCAGTCACAAATATCGATACGATGGGAGAATTGGATGGAAGGATTTTTCCACCTTCAAATTGCGGTCAACCTGTTTTTTCAGCAGCTTGGGGATGTGTTTTTAGTCATCTCTCGTTTCTTTTCCTTTTTGGGAGATGAGAATTTTTACTTCCTGTTCATGCCCATCCTATACTGGTGTGTGGATACCGCTATGGGTATGCGGATTGGGGCCATTCTGTTGATCAGCAACAGCGTCATCGGCGGCCTAAAGATGCTGTTTCACTGGCCCAGGCCATTTTGGATCGACGGCAGTGTGGTGAATTTTGTGGATGAGCGGTCTTTCGGATTTCCATCCGGTCATTCAGGGAATGCCGCCAGTGTTTGGGGAGTCTTTGCAGCCCAGTTCAAAAAACGCTGGATCTGGTGGCTGGTTATTGTCACCGTATTAATGATCGGAATTTCGCGCCTGGCGATGGGTGTGCACTTTCTGGTGGATGTTCTGGGCGGCTGGACGGTAGGCATCCTGCTGGCGTTGCTGTTTGTCAAATATGAGAAACCGGTTTCACGCTGGTTCAACCGGCTGCAGCTTAGGCAGCAGTACCTGGTGGCGATTGTCACCTCTTTGTTTGTGATCCTGCCGGAATTCTTCTTTTCCTGGATGTACGGAAATCTCACCTTCCCGGAAGCATGGGCCATCAACGCCGGCTCACCGCTGGATCCGTTCAACCCGAGCGGAGCTTTCACCGCGGGCGGCACCTGGGCGGGTTTCCTGTGCGGGTTCGCCTGGTTCCGCAAGAAGTTCGGGGCATTGCCCATGAACGTCAGCCTTTCCACCCGTATCCTGCGCTTCTCAGCCGGTATCTTGGGCGTGCTGGTTTTCTGGCGCGGGCTGGATATGGTTTTCCCCGACAGCAACAGCATCCTGGGTCTCAGCCTGAGATACGTGCGGTATTTTCTGACCGGGTTCTGGATTTCCGGTTTGGGCCCCTGGCTGTTCCGAAAATTCATCGATCCGATCGGATCTCAAAAATCTTCAGAAATCACCAGTAATAAAGAAATATCAGAAGCAAACCAATCGAACCAAACGGTTCCGGATACTTTGACGCAGCCACAAAATAATTTACAATAATACTGTAAGGACAACATCAGGAGGAACACATGGCGAAATTTCAAAAATTCATGTTGGGGATGATCCTGGGAGCCGTAGTCGGAGCAGGCGTTTCCATTTTGTTGGCCCCCTATTCGGGACCTCGATTACGGGAAGAAATTGATATGTACTACAGGCGCACCGCCGATGACATTCGCATGGCAGCCCTGCGCCGGCGCAGTGAACTGGAGCTTCAGCTTCAGGATCTGCGGACACCTCGTAAGATTGAGCAATAATCCTGCTCGTTCATTAACTAAAAAGTGTTATGCAGCGTGTGCATAACACTTTTTCTTTTCCAAAATAAGAAACTCAAATCAGCGAGTTAAACTCACCTGGTACCCGGCCGGCTGATTGGTGAAACGGGCCAACCCGCTCACAATCAAGATCACTTTTTGGGTGTCCCCACCCACTTCGATCGTACCATCCCAAAGGTTCAGTTCATTCAGGCTGATCCTCTGCACCTCGGCGCCGTTTTGGGTCATTTGCACCAGGCTGATAGCATACGTCTGCGGGATGGAATTGCTGATACGCACAAACCCTTCCGCTTCCCAACCACCCTCATCCACCTCAAAATCGGTGTTGTACCCGGCAGCCGAAAGCGTGATATCATCCAGTGCAAAACCTTCACCATTCACCGCTGCGTCGGTGATGTACTCAAACCGTACCCACACCGTTTGACCAGCATAATCACTCAGGTCGACCGTTTCTTGCGTCCAACCGTCGGTCTCACCGTTATAACCCCAGCCGTAACTGTTGCCGCTGGGGTTCTCATCGGTGCCGCCCGGCGTACGGATGATCTGCCAGGTCTCGCCGTCCAGTGACGTTTCCACATACACATAATCGTAATCTTTTTCGATATCGTACCAGGTCCAGTAAGAGAGTTCCGCGTTGCCGCTCACGTTGGTCAGGTCGAACTGGCGGGTGAGCGTCATATCCGATTCATCACCCCGATTGGACCAGAACATAAACTCGCCGC
>CAZHMZ010000112.1:0-12726 GCA_964532655.1 uncultured Anaerolineaceae bacterium | reverse complement strand
TCAGGGCGATAGCACGAAGTTGCGTTATCTAGTAAAAACCCCCTTTCCTCTTTGGGAAGGGGGTCGATTTATTCTTATCCGCCGATATCCTTCATCTTGCGCTTTTCAGGGGTATCGTCTTCTTCGATATGATGGCTGTCAGGTTTGAGTGCCACGGCGCGTTGGATCAGCGGCAGGAGGGGTTCGCCTTTACGGACTGCTTCAAGCAGCGGAACTTCCACATCACTGAACAGACACGGTCGCAGGTTGCCGTCGGCGGTCAGGCGCAGGCGGTTGCATGAAGCGCAGAAATGATCACTCAGGGCGGTGATGAAACCCACCGTGCCCTGTGCGCCGTTCATTCGAAACTCGCGCGCCGGGCCGTAACCGATTTTTTGCTGCACCGGTTCCAACCCGTACGGCTCCAACTGTGAGCGGATTTCAGCGGCGGAGATGAAGGCGTCTTCCGGTTCCGGGAAACCCTCGCCCCAATGTACCTGATTGCCAATGGGCATCAACTCGATAAAGCGCACCGACCAGGGATGCTGCAGGGTCAGGCGAGCCATATCGAGGAATTCATCGTCATTTAAACCGCGCACGGACACCACATTGATTTTGATGGGGCTGAAACCAACCTTTTCGGCAGTCTCAAGACCACGCCACACATCGTCGATGGAGCCGAAACGGGTGATTTTTCGGTATCTGTCATCCCGCAGGGTATCCAGGCTGACGTTGATGCGCTGCAAACCGGCATCGGCCAGCTTTTCAGCCTGGCTTGCCAGTAGCACAGCGTTGGTGGTCATACTGATATCCTCAATACCCTCCACCCCCGCGATCATGGCGACCAGTTTGTGAAGCTCGGGGCGCACCAGCGGCTCACCGCCGGTGATGCGAACCGCTTTCACTCCCAAACCGGCAAAAGCACGCACCAGTTCGGTGATCTCTTCATAGCGCAGGATGCTGCTGTGCGGGTGTTTTTCCACGCCGAGTTCCGGCATGCAGTACACACAGCGCAAATTACAGCGGTCGGTGACCGAAACGCGCAGGTAAGAAATAGTGTGACCAAAAATATCGGTAAGCATACCCGTTCATTTTACCATACCGGCAATCCGGAGATTGGGTAAGACAAAAATAGTGATCCTTGACCGGATTTTTTGTGCTATTCGATTTTTGATCTCTATCTGGTATGATTGGCCTGTCATGTCTAAAGGGTGAGAGAACCAGTAAGGATGGAGGAAATATTGAACAAGGACCTGACACAGGAAGAAGTTTTCCGGTATGCACGTCATCTGACCATACCGGAAGTGGGACTGGAAGGTCAGCGTAAGCTGAAGAACGCTTCAGCCCTGGTGGTTGGCACCGGAGGGTTGGGATCTCCCATTGCTTTGTATCTGGCCGGAGCAGGATTAGGCCGCATCGGCCTGATTGATTTTGACGTTGTGGATACATCCAATTTGCAGCGACAGGTGATCCATGACACCGAACAACTCGGCAAGCCCAAAGTGGAATCAGCCCGCGACCGTTTGCATGCCCTGAACCCTTTGGTACAGGTGGATATTTATGACGAACGCCTGACCCCTGAGAACGCTGAACGCATCATCAGCAAATATGATCTGGTTCTGGACGGAACCGATAACCTGCCCAGCCGCTATCTCATCAACGATACGTGTGTGCTGCTGAAGAAACCGTATATTTACGGCTCGGTGTACCAGTTTGAGGGGCAGATCTCGGTGCTGGATGCCGCGAAAGGGCCATGTTACCGCTGTATCTTCAAAGACCCGCCCCCTGAAACCTCCATGCCTTCCGGGGTGCAACTGGGCGTCTTTGGAGCGCTGCCGGGCACCATCGGCACGATCCAGGTGGCTGAAGCGATTAAGCTGATCATCGGCGCGGGCGAACCACTCATCGGTCAACTAGTGCTGTATGATGCCCTCAACGTGGAATTTCACAAACTGCAGGTGGGCAAAGATCCCAACTGCCGCATCTGCGGCGACCACCCGGTCATTCATTCTCTCAAGGATCGTCCGGCAGATTATCAGCGCGAGCAGCCTGTTAACCTGGAAGAGCGCTTTTTTATCAAACCGGGCGAATTAAAGGGTAAGATCGATGCCGGGGAGCCCATCCAATTGATTGATGTTCGCAGTACGGTGGAGCGGAAAATTTCGGTGATCCCCAACTCGCGCCTGATCCCACTGGGGCAACTGGCGGGGCGGCTCTCGGAACTGGATCTCGCCCGTTTGGTGGTGGTGTATGGGCGCGGCGATCAGCAGGCATCCATCGCGGCCAACATACTGCTCAATGCGGGATACAATCAGGTAAAAGTGCTGCGCGGCGGTGTCAACGCCTGGGCTGCTGAGATCGACCGCTCGCAGTTTCAATATTAAGGAAGTATTCTCGGAAGCAGCAACTCTGCCGCAGTGAAACTGCCCAGTAACGCTGCCAGCAACGCTGCTCCGATCAAACAGGATCGCATAACAGGTATGGAGAATTATTCAAAGAAAAAAATACTTGCCGTTCTGGCCCACCCGGACGACGAAACCTTTGCAATCGGTGGGACGCTGGCCTTTTACACCAGCCATGGCGCGCAGGTGGATTTGATCTGCACCACCCACGGTGAATCGGGCGATGTGAGCCCGGAGTATCTTGAAAATTATTCGTCGATCGCCGAACTGCGCGAAGCCGAGTTGCGCTGCGCCGCAGCGACGTTGGGTATTCACCAGGTGATATTTCTGAAGTACCGTGATTCGGGCATGCCCGATACCGCTTCCAACCAGCACCCGGAGGCGTTGATGAATGCCCCGGTGGAACAAGTGGCTGCTGAAATTGCCTTGTATATCCGACAGTTCCAGCCGGATGTGGTCATCACCCATGATCCGCTGGGAAATTACTTCCACCCGGATCACATTGCCACCAACAAAGCCACCGAACTGGCCTTCAAACTGGCTGCAGACACCGGCGTATCGCTGGATGGCGGGATCGCCGCTTTCCAGCCGCAGGGATTATATAATTACACCATGGCCCGCAAACGCATGCGCTGGCTGCTGTGGGTAATGCCTTTGCTGGGGATGGATCCCAAACGTACCGGCCGCAATGGCGATATTGACATGGAAAAGATCCTGAAGACGGATTTTCCGGTGCATGTGGAGATCAATTTCCGGGATGCCGACCTCATCCGCGAGAAAGCCTCAAAGTGCCATGCCAGCCAGGGGGGCGGACAGCGCACCATGACCGTGTATGGCAGGCTGCGGCGAGCTTTGGCTGCCTCAACCGATGCGTACATGCAGGTTTATCCGCGTCCCCAAAACGGACATGTGCGGCGGGACTTTTTTGACCCGAACTAAATTCTTCATCCATTAATTCATTCTTCATCGAAGCGAAACCGGAGGGACCATGTTGTCTCACACTCTGACAGATTACATCAAGCGGTTTATCGAAGCAAACCAACTGCCCGGGTTATCGGTGGCAGTGGTCAAAGATGGCGGGATTGTGCTGGCCGAAGGATTTGGGGTACGCTCGGTGGTCGACCGGCAGCCAGTAACCCCGAACTGCCTGTATCACATGGCTTCCGTATCCAAACCGTTTTCTGCAACGGCGTTGATGCAGCTTGCCGAACAGGGCAAGGTGGATCTGGATGCCCGCCTGGTGGAGTACCTGCCCTGGTTTACCATGGACGATCCCCGGCTGAATAGCATCACCCTGCGCCAGATGCTCAACCATATCTCCGGTATGCCGGATGTGCACGATTACGAGTGGGGTAACCCATATACCGAAGATGATGCCCTGGAAGTTTATGCTCGCTCTCTGAGCGGTGAGAAGCTGCTCAACGATCCGGGCACCCAGTTTGCTTACTCCAACATTGCGTTTGAGTTGCTGGGCGCGGTGATTGGCCATGTGAGCGGACTGACTTTTGAAGAATACATGCGTCGCAACATTTTTGATCCGCTGGGAATGAAGACCAGCACCTTCCTGCGCGGCGAGGTGCCGGATGAACTGGCCATGACCCCGCATAATAATCTGTTCGGCAATGAAGCGCTGCCGTACTACCCTTACAATCGCGCTCATGCCCCCAGTTCCACCTTTCATACCAGTGCCAATGAAGCCTGCTGCTGGATGCAGGTTAACCTCAATCGCGGTGAGCTGGATGGTGTGCGGATTTTACAGGATGCCAGCTATGACTTGTTGTGGAAGCCGTATTTCCCGATTGAGGAGGGCCGGCAGATCGGGTTGAGCTGGTTTTTGCAGGATATTCACGGTTTCAATTCAGTCGGCCACGGCGGCAGTGATGATGGTTTTCGCTCGATGATCATGCTGGTACCGAAAATGAACCTGGGCGTGACGGTGATGAGCAATGCGAACGGCGCGCCGATGCTGCAACTGGCAACTGCTCTGGTAGAAATCGGCCTGGGTTTCGAACCTGAACAACCGCGCCCCTCGGTTTACTTTCCGGTCATGAAAGCCTATCTGGAAGAGGGTTTTGATTCGGCGCTGGATTGTATTCATTCCCTGCGCGGGAAAGAGACCTATCAAATGACGGCAGACCGGTTTGCCAATGCCGCGGACCAATTATTTGATCAATCCAGCACACAAACGGTGGATGTGATCAAGCTGGGGTTGAGTGTGGATCCAAAATCTGCAGCACTGCATGCCATCATGGCGCTGGAATACAGCCGCTCCGGGGATGCTGAAAAGGCTTCATCCTGGCTGGATCAGGCAGAAAACTTGGAACCGGACAATTTTGTGGTCAAGTATGTGAAACAGCACCTGAAGGATTATGCGCCCGACGCACAGAATGCCTCTCTTTAATGGGATTGATCCATCGGTCAGCCTTTTAAGGACGATGAGGCCTAGCCAATGACTGCGAGTAAAATTGGCGAACGTCCCTGACCAGGTTGTACTAGGTATCTACAGCGTATGGATGGAACAAAAACGATGAACATCGAGATACGTCAACTGACGCCGGAGCTTGTGGACGACTATATTCACTTTTTTGATACCACGCCGCATGCGGATCAAAAAGAGGATCACAAATGCTACTGTGTGTGGTGGTGCAATGATGACAGCGAGGGGAAAGATTTCACCTCGTCGCTGGAGAAAAGAAGGGATTACGCCATCCAATATGTGAGGGGGAACAATATCCAGGGATATCTCGCTTATAACGATGAATGTGTGGTGGGATGGTGCAATACCAATACAAAATCCGATTGCCTGAAGTGTTATTGCTGGCGACGGTTTATGGGTTCCATCCCGGTCGATGAAGGTTCGCAGGGTATCCGGGTCAAATCCATTTTCTGTTTTGCGATTGCGCCCGAGATGAAGAGGAAGGGCATTTCCAGTCTCTTCCTGGAACGAGTCTGTCAGGACGCGAAGCAGGACGGTTTTGATTTTGTGGAGGCCTACCCGAACAAGGCTTTCATCGATGACGCGGAAGATTTTATGGGGCCTGTTGGATTGTTTGAAAAAAGCGGTTTCACGGTGTTTTACGAAACGAATAACAAGTTTGTCATGCGAAAGCCGCTGAAGTAGTTAAGTCTTTCGATTAATCACCTGATTTTTCCATCAGTAGAAAAGTGAATGCCGCTGGAAGTTATCCAACGGCATTTTATCTTTTCCTTCATTCCAGGTTACCGACGCGGATTTTGAATAAACCCGCAGGTTGATGTGTCAGGCAGGGTAAGCCGATTTTCAGGCTTCCTCGCCGATCACTTCACCTTCGATCACGGCGGTAAATTCCAGACCTTCAGGTCCGCGATCTACCTGGATGGTGTCACCGGGGTGGAACTCGCCGGACAGGATTTTCATGGCCAGCGGGTCCTGAAGTTCGCGCTGGATGGCGCGCTTGAGCGGCCGCGCCCCGAAATCAGGATCATAACCCACCTCGGCCAGGTACTGGCGGGCATCGCCGGTCACATCCAGCGTATAGCCCTGGTTCTTCAGCAACGTGGTCAGATGCCGGAGCTGGATCTCCACAATTTCAGCCAGGTGCTCGCGGCCCAATGAATGGAACACCACAATTTCATCAATCCGGTTGAGGAACTCGGGCCGGAAGTGAGCCTGCAGGATTTGCGTAAGCTGTTCACGGCTGACCCCGCCGGATTGCTTGAACCACAGCTCACTGCCCAGGTTGCTGGTCATGATGACCACCACATTGCGGAAATCTACCGTGCGACCATGACCATCGGTCAGGCGGCCGTCATCCAGCAGTTGCAGCAGGATGTTGAAGACTTCCGGGTGCGCCTTTTCGATCTCATCGAACAGCACCACGCTGTACGGACGGCGGCGCACCGCTTCGGTGAGCTGTCCGCCTTCCTCATAGCCCACATAGCCGGGAGGAGCGCCCACCAGCCGCGAGACGGTGTGCTTTTCCTGATACTCGCTCATGTCAATGCGGATCATGGCGCGTTCATCGTCGAACATGAACTCGGCCAGGCTGCGCGCCAGTTCTGTTTTGCCGACGCCGGTGGGTCCCAGGAAGATAAATGAGCCGATCGGGCGGTTGGGATCTTGCAGGCCGGCGCGAGTGCGGCGCACCGCGTTGGCCACCGCGCGGATGGCTTCATCCTGCCCCACCACGCGCTGGTGCAAACGCTCTTCCATGTGCACCAGTTTTTCAATCTCGCCCTCCAGCAGTTTGCTGACCGGGATATGCGTCCAGCGTGAGATCACCTCGGCGATCTCCTGGGCATCCACCTCTTCCTTCAACAGGGGCTGCTCAGATTGAATAGCGCGCAACTGCTCATCGGCTTTGTTCAGACGCTGCTGTAATTGGGGCAGTTCGCCGTACTTCAGCCGCGACGCTTCGGCCAGATCCTGGTTGCGCTCGGCCTGTTCCATCCGGGTGTGGATCTGATCGATCTGTTCCTTCAGCGAACGCAGCTCGGAGATGGCGAGTTTTTCGCTTTGCCAGCGGGCGTTCAGTTCAGCGGTCTGGCTTTTCAGGTTGGCAATTTCTTCTTCCAGCTTTTCCAGCCGGTCGCGAGAGCCTTTGTCTTTTTCCTTCTGCAAAGCCTGGCGCTCCATCTCAAGCTGCATGATCTGGCGGTCCACCACATCCAGTTCCTGCGGTTTCGAGTCGATCTCGGTGCGCAGACGGGCAGCGGCCTCGTCGATCAGGTCGATGGCTTTGTCAGGCAGGTGCCGGTCGGTGATGTAGCGGTTCGACAGGGTGGCGGCGGCAATCACGGCGGCATCGGTGATGCGTACACCGTGATGAACCTCGTAACGCTGTTTCAACCCGCGCAGGATGCTGATGGTGTCTTCCACGCTGGGCTCTTCGATCAAAACCGGCTGGAAGCGGCGTTCCAGTGCGGCGTCTTTTTCGATGTATTTGCGATATTCATCCAGGGTGGTTGCCCCGATCATATGCAGTTCACCGCGCGCCAGCATGGGTTTCAGCATGTTGCCGGCGTCCATGGCGCCTTCGGCTGCACCGGCCCCTACTACGGTGTGCATCTCATCCACAAACAGGATGATCTCGCCGTCTGATTCGGTCACTTCCTTCAAAACGGCTTTCAGCCGCTCTTCGAATTCGCCGCGGTATTTCGCGCCTGCCACCAGCGCGCCCATATCGAGCTGCACGAGGCGTTTGCGTTTCAGGCCTTCGGGCACATCGCCGTTGACAATTCGCTGCGCCAGGCCCTCAGCCACGGCGGTCTTACCCACGCCAGGGTCGCCGATCAGGGCGGGATTGTTCTTGGTGCGGCGTGAAAGGATCTGGATGATGCGCCGGATTTCTTCATCCCGCCCGATGACGGGATCGATCTTCCCGCGCCGGGCAAAATCGGTCAAATCGCGGCCGTATTTTTCCAATGCCTGATAGGTGTCTTCCGGGTTTTCAGAGGTCACGCGCTGAGAGCCGCGCACGCTGGCCAGCGCTTTGAGGATGGCATCTTTGGTAATGCCGTATCCGGACAGGCGTTTACGTTCCACGCTTTCGGTGAGACCCAACAGGATGTGCTCTGTGGAGACAAACTCGTCCTGCATGCCTTTGGCGTAGCGTTCGGCGGCGTCGAATACATCGGCTGCCGGCCGGGAAAGGCTGACCTGCGTATTTCCGCCGTACACTTTGGGCTGGTTTTGCAGATCGGTCTGCAGCTCATTCAAAATGGCCTGGGTGCTGCCGGCGATGCGCGTTACCAGGGCGGGGATGATCCCGTCAGATTGCTGAAGCAGCGCCAGTAGAATGTGCGCGGGTTCGATGGTCTGATGGTTCAACTCACCGGCAATTTTTTGTGAAGCCAGAACGGCTTCCTGCGCTTTTTTTGTATATTTCTCAAGATCCATACCTGTCTTCTCCCTCATGACGGGCTGCCGGACTATGAAAGATAATTTATGCGTTCAGCATGGAGCAGCCTGTCGAACTGCAATCAGTCATGGCGCAAGAACTGCGCCATGTTTATGATAATGCCGGTATGTTGGAATCAGGTCAGAATTACATTAAAAATTTATCAACTGTCAATATGCTTTCAAGGGATAGATCTGCAGGGTTGACGAACAAAAAGCTTACCACCCCGGCGCTACGCGCCACCCCTCCGGCTGAGGGGAATTCGAATTACGTGCTAATCAGCAAATTTCGAATTGTTGAAAGGATTTACTAACAAAACTATCTACTCAACGTGTTTACCTGCAGATGAACCGTGCCGTGCAGTCTTCTGCACGGCACGGTTCATATAAAAAAACTTTCCCCGCCCCTCGAGGGGCGGGGATCAAGGGGTGGGGTGCATCAACCGACCACCCCGGCGCTGAGCGCCGCGCCCACAGGGCGTCCCTCCAGGGAGGGGAATGGGAACAGTGCGCTTAAATCTTAAACTTTTTCCACTGGGACCTTTGGGCAAAAAGCTGCTCCACGTGTTTACCCGCAGATGAGTCGAGACGTGCAGTCTTCTGCACGTCTCGACTCATTTAAAACACTTTCCCCGCCCCTCGAGGGGCGGGGATCAAGGGGTGGGGTGATTTACTTCCCTAACTCGCTCACCAACCCCCAATAGCCTTCAGCGCCCTGCAGCAACTCGGCAACCTCAATATACTCATCCTGGCAGTGAGCCAGCATACCGGAGGACGGGCCAAAGATCATGGTAGGAACCCCGGCCACCCCGGCGCTGTAACTCCCATTTGTGCAGAACTGGGCGGTGCCAAAAATCGGTTCGATGCCGGCTTTCCGCAGACCGGTTTGCGCCTTCTGTATCCAGGGCGACTGTGTATCGATCACCCAGGCCGGATGGAAATCCACTTCCGTCAACTCCACACCGGTATAAGCCGGCATATGGATCATCTGATAATCGGCTTTCCAATCCGGCAGGTCTTTCAGACCATTTTGGATCAGCCCCATCACGCTGTCCTGGGTTTCATTTTGTACCAATCGACGGTCATAGTGCATAAAGAATTCCACCGGGATGGTCGAGCGGCTGGGATATGGATGTGACATCCCGTCGATCACCACCATGATGGCATCACCGAGAATCTTGTCTTTAGGAAGGGGCATATAATCCAGCCGTTCCATCACCTGGCAGGCTTTCAGCATGGCATTATCACCCAGATGCGGTACGCTGGAGTGAGCCGGTGTACCGGTCACACTCACCGTGATGCCGGCACGGCCTTTTTGACCGATTCCCAGGCGTGCGCCATTGGGCTCGCAGATCACCACAAAATCAGGTTGGGTCAGCTCCATCACTTTGGCCAGGGCGGTGCCTTCATGTTTCTCTTCATTCACGCTGGCTGAAAGGATGATGGTACCGTAAATCTCAGATCGGGGAACGAGACCCAGTGTGACCACCGCAGCAGCCAGCGGGCCTTTCATATCAGAAGCGCCGCGTCCCCAAATTTTCCCATCCTGGATGGCACCGGAAAACGGCGGCACAGCCCAGGCATCCGGATTCTGCACTTCCACCACATCCATATGACCATCAAATAGAATGCGCGGGCCGGGATGGCTGCCTTTACGGATGCCGATCACACTGCCGTAGGGATCGAATTTGACTTCATCATAATCAAGAGAACGCATTTTTGTCGCGATGGCATTCGCCACCTCTTTTTCATGGCCGGACAGGCTGTTAATTCGGATAATTTCCTGTGCGAATGAGATCACCAATTCCTGCTGCTGAACCGATAACATGTTTCACCTCTTCCAATCAATGTTTCGACATCCAGGATTGTACCACCATGCCATCAGGCAGGCGCCGGATCAAAGCCGGTGACTGTCAGATCAGAAAAGAACGTTATAATCCATGGGACTTAAATAAGAGTGGAGAAATGAACGAATGACTAAAGCGCAGACTGGGACGAAATCACAATCTTTTACCGGTATCGGGTTAACCGCCATGATGCTGATTACCGACAGCATGTATTTCGTGTTTGCCAGACTGCTTCAACCATTTTTACCGCCCGAACAGGCCACTCTTTATTCCATGACCACCGGCATGTTACTGGTGGCCGGGTTCGCTGCTTATAAAAAACGTCTGCGTTTCCGCATCCTGTTTGAAAATCTGGGTTTCTTCATGCTGATCGGGTTCCTGATCGCTTTCGCCAGTAATATGAGCTATACCGCCATGCACTACATCGATCCAGGTACGGCCTCCATTCTGTCACAGACCACCATCGTTTTCGGACTGGTATGGGGGCTGGTCTGGCTGCGGGAAAAACTCACCTCACGCCAGATCATCGGCGCGGTGATCGCCATTGCCGGCGTGGTAGTGATCACTTTTCAAAAAGGTGACTATTTACGGCTGGGTTCGCTGATTGTTGTGCTCTCCAGCCTGAGCTATTCCTTCCATTCAGCCGTGGTGAAAAAATACGGCGGGAAATTCGATTTCCTGGAATTCTATGCCTTCCGCATGATCTGCAACTGCCTGTGCCTGCTGGTTTGGGCAGTTTTCACCACCGATTTTGTGGTTCCCCCGGCGGGAGCCCTGCCGTATCTTCTACTGGTGGCGGCGGTGGATATCTGCATCAGCCGGCCGCTGTACTATGCCGTACTGCACCGTTATTCCGTCAGCATCCTGTCCATTCTGCTCACCATCAGCCCCATCCTGACCGTTGTGTGGTCGCTGGTGCTGTTTCACACCGTTCCCACCTGGATGCAGCTCGCCGGCGGGGTGGCTGTGCTGAGTGGCGTGGCGGTGATGGCAGGTTTTCCTGTCTGGAGGAAGAAACCGGCTGTTCGACCCGTGGAAATACCGGAAGCAGCCATCACCGAGGAGACTCAGGGATAATCGACTGTCTGCTTACTCTTTTACTTAATACCGGTTGGGGACTGGCTTCTCCGACCGGTTTTTTCAGCCATAAATTTTCCTGATTTCCACATGAGCATTTTCTCAATTTTGACGAACTCACTCTTGTAGTTTTCGGAATTATATTATAATAATGACGTCATTTAAATCAGGTGAGAGGGAGAATTCACGAAAATATGGTAAATACAATTGATGACCTGGATAAACAGATTGCAGACCTTTTAGCGGCAGATGGTCGCATGAGCAGCACGCAAATTGCCAGAACCATTGGCCACATCACCGAGCGAACGGTGCGTTACCGGATCGACCGTCTGTTGAAAATGGGCGTGATCGAAATCTGCGCCGTGCCCATCCCCTCAAAATTGGGGTATGTGGTGAATGCGGATGTTTTTGTTGAGGTGGAACCCGGAAGATCGGTGGCTATTGCAGAACAGATTGCCAAATATGATAACGTCCCTTACGTGGCGTGTTCCACAGGTACAAACGATTTGAGCGTACAGGTAGTGGCCCGAACCAATGCAGAATTATTCCTGTTTGTCAATGAGAATATCGGTCAGATTGAAGGCGTTCGCAAGACGGTCACCTCAGTGGTGCCGATCGTGATCAAAGACGTATATCGCTGGCGGATCCCCAATACCGTGGTCGATTCCGCTGAAAAACTCAACCTGGAAGACAGCGAGGAATGACATGACTCAGGAAATGGTCCATCAGAAGCAGGAAAGCGCGCTTTCCGATGCCCAGACGTATGCCGAAAAATGGCTGGGGATAATCCGGCAGGAAAAGGTGAGCGAGGAACTGGGCAAGCAAATCATTGATGAATCCAGACAAAACTTTGCAGAGCACTTCAACCGCGGCTGGCTGGGGTACCGCAAATCGGTGACTGAGGCCGGCGATTGGGCCGCCACCGAGTGGACCGGCTCAGGAGCGATGTTTGAGGATGTACTGGGGCGCAAATTTATTGACTGCCTGGGCGGATATGGTCTGATGGATCTGGGTTGGGGTCACCCCGAGGTGGTGCAGGCAGTGATGGCACAATTGAAACGCACCCCCATGCCCTCACAGGAATTGATTGATCCGCTGCGGGGCGCACTGGCAAAGCTGCTGGCTTTGATCACCCCCGGCGATATTCAATACAGCTTTTTTGCTGCCAGCGGTACCGAGGCCATTGAGGGCGCGGTCAAACTGGCCAAGATGTACACCAAAAAACCGGCGCTCATCTCTGCTGTAAAGGGTTTCCACGGAAAAACCATGGGATCGCTCAGCCTGATGGGTAAGGCTGATTACCGCATGCCGCCGGGAATTTTGTACGGCGGGCCGGTGTACCATGTGCCTTATGGCGATGCGCGCGCGGTGGAGCAGCAGCTTGAGATCTGCGATACGGTGGGCATTGGGGTGGCAGCGGTGGTGATGGAACCCATCCAGGGGGAAGCCGGGGCGATTGTTCCGCCGGATGATTTCTGGCCGCGTATCCGCGAAGCTACCCGGAAACATGATGTGCTGCTGATCGCCGATGAGGTGCAAACCG
>CAZHMZ010000111.1:0-12749 GCA_964532655.1 uncultured Anaerolineaceae bacterium | reverse complement strand
GGATTCACCTGGCTCACATCCGGTAAACCGGTCTCACCCAGCGCGACGATGAGAAATGCCCCCGCAAAGGAGACCACCACACCCAGGATCTTGCGAGCGTGCAACGGTTCATCGTGCAAAAAATAGTGAGCGGCTACCACCGTGACCACCGGAAAAATGGTCACCAGGGTGGATGTGATCCCCGACGAAAGAAAACTCAGCGCGGAGATGATCAGGGTGGTGGGAATGGCATTCCCCAGCAAACCGGTGATGGCGGCGTGTTTCCACAGCTTCGGGTCTCTGGGAAGACGCTTTCCCGCGATACGAAACACATAGAAAGCCATATAGATCAGAGATGCCAGTAAAAAACGAAAAGCCGTGAAGGTCACTGCGTCAAACTGCTGCAGGCAGAAGCGTGATGTGAGAGTGGCGGCTCCAAACAGCGTGCCGAGCAGCAGAATAAAGAGAACCGCGCTGAGATCCATATACTGGATTTTACGCGGTCAGCGCGTTTTTACCACGTGAATTCACCACGATCAGCCCGCCGATGATGAAACCCATCCCCACCGCCATACCAGGTGTGATGATTTCGGACAGGAACAGCATCCCCAACACACTGGAGACGATCGGCAGGATATAGCTGACCATGGCCTGATTGGAAACCCCAAAACGCTTGAGGATGTAGAACTGCAGTTGAAAACCAACCACGTAAATCAGAGCGGAGGCGGTGATCAACACCACACCGGTTTGCGTCACCTGGTGAATACCGTTCGGGTCAAGCACAAATTTCATCAGGGTGGTTACTGCAGCCGCGCCAAAAATACGGAAGGCTACCACATCAAATGTATCAAACTCGGTCATGAATTTGCGCGCATAAATGCCGCCCATGCTGTAAATGAAACCTGATCCTGCCAGCAGCAGATAACCGATCAATTTACTTTCACCTGAGAACTGCAGACCCGTCTCACCCAGCGCGACAATCAGGATCACGCCCGCCAGACCCAGCATGACGCCCAACCCGGTTTTCCAGGTAATGTGCTCGTTGGGGAGAAAGAAAAATGCCATGATCACTGTGACCACCGGAAAAACCGAGTTCAATGTGGCAGCCAGCCCGGCCGAGATATACTGCAACGCGGCGATATACAGCACCACTTCCAGGGTATCCACAATCACCCCGTAGAGAACCGAGCGGATGATGAGGGTTTTTGATTTTGGCCAGGTGCGTCCTTTGATTTTAAAGAGATAGAAAGCCAGAATCACCAGCGCTGAAAGCAGAAAACGGGTGGAAACATACGAAACCGGGTTGAACTGACCCAGCATAAAACGTGAAATGACCGATACCGACCCAAACATCACCCCGGCCAGTAAAATATAACCGACTGCCTGCAGCGCCATTCATTCTCCCAAATTGTAGACTACGGAACCGCCCAATCATATCATAGCAGCCGTCAAACCTGTGACAACCGTGTCTATGATTCCTCTGCGGGCTGCAGCACTTCTATACTTTTTTCAGGTTTATTACGAATGAAGTTAATGATGGTGACGCCGCCCAGTATGAGTGCCATCCCTGCCAGCATGCCGGGTGTGATGACCTCTTTCAGAAAGACCAAACCCAGTACACTGGCGCTAACTGGAGAGACGTAATTCACCAGCGATGAGATGGTGACCCCGAAACGCTGGAGGATATAGAAGGTCAGGATGAACCCCGCGAAGTACACGACCGCGGCGTAAAGCAAAAACACAATTCCCAACCCGTTCACCTGATGGATGCCATTTGGCTCAAACAGCAGGGCAAAAACAGTCGACACAACAGCCGCGCTGGTAATCCGGATACAGACGGTATCCATGGTGTTATATTCCGCCATGTATTTGCGAGCATAAATATTAAAAAAGCAAATCAATAAACCCGAGAGTAACAGGAGTAAATATCCTAAAAGGGTGTTTCCTTCAGAGACATTCAACCCCGTTTCACCCAGGGTTGTCATGAGGATGGCACCTGCTGAACCCAACAGAACACCGATGCCGGTTCGAAAGGATAATTTTTCGTTGGGCAAAAAGAAATGCGCGAGTACTACGGAAACCACAGGGAAAAAGGTAAAAAGGATGGATGAAAGCCCCGCTGAAAGATACCTGAGGGCAGAAATGTAAAGGATGAGTTGAACTGCGTCCCCAATCACACCAAAGAAGATGGAATTGCGCCAGAGCTGTTTATCCTTCGGCCAGCGGTGCTCACCGATACCAAAAACATAAATCACCAAAAATGCCGCAGCGGCAATCGAAAGCCGTAAAGCGGTAAACGTCATAGGGTCGAATTGACCCAGCATATAACGGGCTACCACGGAATCCGAGCCAAAAAGGAAACCCAGCAGGAAAACCAGACCTACCGCCTCAAGACGCATACTGCAACAGTCCTTCCTTTTGAAAATGCAGCGCAAAGAGTAAAACAAATCAAGCAATCAGAATGTGGGTATCCCTGACAGGTTTATTAGATAATCTACCCGGATCCGGGTGACGCAGAACGGGCCAATCATACCATACGGAAAGGCCATAAAAACCACTTCAACCTCACAGTCGCAGGTTTCTGTTTTATTGCTCTGTTGACACGGGCTCTTCAGCCAGATTTTCTTTTTGTCTGGTGAAGTTGATCACCCCCACCCCCGCCAGTATCAGCAGCATACCGGCGACCATCCCCGGCGTGATCCGTTCGCCCAAAAACATCATCCCCAGCACGCTCGCCACAACAGGAGGGATGTAGTTGACCATCGAAGCGACGGTCACCCCAAAACGCTTGAGAATATAAAAGGTTAGAATAAAACCAAAGAAAAACACCGCCGCGGCAAACAGGATCAACCCGATCCCCACACCGGTTACCTGGTGGACCCCATTCGGTTCAAAGAAAAATGCCAGTACCGATGCAGTGACAGCGGCGCTGATGACGCGAATACTGACCGTGTCCATGGTGGGATATTGAACCATGAACTTTCTGGCGTACAGATAGAAAAACACCGAAATCAACCCGGCAATCAGCAGCAGTACATATCCCCTGATACTGTTGCCCTGTGAGACAGATAGCCCGGTTTCTCCCAGTCCCACAATCAGCAGCGCTCCGGCCAGCCCCATACCAACCCCCAAACCGGTCCGGATGGTCAGCCGCTCCCCGGGGATGGTAAAATGCGCGAGCACCACCGTCATCACCGGGAAAAAGGTCCACAAAATAGCGGTCAGGCCGGCCGAAAGGTAACGGAGGGTGGAGAAAAACAGGATCAGTTGCACAGCATCACCGATCACGCCAAAGAAAATCGAGTCGCGCCACAATCTCTTATCGGTTGGCCAGCGGTACCCGCGAAAACCAAACGCATACAGGAGAAAAAAAGCCGATCCTGCGATGGCAAGTCGGATAGCGGTAAAGGTCATCGGCTCAAACTGCTGCAGCATAAAGCGCGAAATGACCGACATGGAGCCAATTAAAACCCCCATAAACAACACCAGACCGGCTGCCTGCAAACCCATAATTTCACCTGATCCTGTGATCGCCCTCCACCCCGATGATTCCCCCTGTCGGGATGGTGAGGCATTAAAGTACCTATAAAATCTGACTTATCGTGACAAATCCGGCGCTTTCTTCAGGCTATCCAACAGATGCAGCACAGCCAGCACCGGGTGCCGCAGCAGCATGCGCGGACCCGCAAAACGCATCATTGCTCTCACACGCACGCGCATATCTTTCCGGTAACAATGAATGGGGCAGTTCGCGCAGGCCGGTTTGCGGTCCTGATACGGGCATTTTTGCAGCCGCGTCAGGGCATAGGCAGAAAGGTCGGCACATTCGGAGCACAGTTCGCCTTTACCCGTCGACTTTTGCCCGGGGTGTGTGCTTCTGCAGTAAATTTCCTGCATGGCCAGGAAGGTTGTATATTCACGCTGTAATCGGGGAGAGAGAGTTTGCGTCATCAGGATTTTTCACCATTATTTTAGAGTTATCCCATCTATTATATCCTGTTCAGATTGAGCAATTGTCAGGGTTGCCGGTACCGGTATCCAGTCTTTCCCCGGTGATTCCGGTTGTGCTGAGACCGGTTCAATGCTATGTTTTGATTACTTCTCCATTTCATTCCTGATTGCAATATTTCCCGGGCCAACCCAACAAGGAGTACGAATATGAAAAAATGGGGTGTATTTTTTGCAGGGATCCTGGTGGGAGTCCTGCTGTGGTACGGCTGGTCTCAGCTCAGTGAATCGCATAAGCGCTATCTGGTTCACCTGCTGAAACAGGTACGCTACATGCCGGCGCGTTACAAAGTGTAGAATGTGGAGGAAAACATGTACGATTATGATGTCATCGTTATCGGCGCCGGTCTGGGGGGCCTCTCCGCCGGGGCCCTGCTGGCAAAAGCCGGAAAGAGTGTTCTCATCCTGGAGCAAAGCAATTTCATCGGCGGATGCTGCTCCACGTTTGAGAAAGATGGGTACAAATTTGATATCGGCGCTTCCATCGTGGAAGCCATCAAAAACATGCAGATGGTTTTTCATGTTCTGGGCACCCGCCTGGAAGACGAAGTCGATCTGTTACCGTGCGATCCCATCTATAGCTGCATCTTCCGCGACGGCACGCGTACCAATCATTACCAGTCCATCGAGCGCACCGCTGAAGAAATCGGCAAAATATCACCCATCGATCAGGAAAATTATTACCGCTTCACACGCAAATTCAACCAGTTCATCGAAGAGGGCGGTGAAGATTTCTTCTCGCATCCGGTCGGCACGCTCTCTGAAATGATGGCGTTAATCAAAAAGCGCCCGGTGATTGCCAAATTCCTGCCCTTCTTTCTGGCAAGTTATCAGGATATTCTCAACTACTACTTTAAGGATGAAAAAGTCCGCCAGAGCATGTCGTATCAATCCTTTTATGCCGGGCACCCGGCCGATCTTTCAGCCGGCATCTTTGCCATTCTGCCGTTTTTCGAGCACCTGGGTGTCTTTTATCCCCGCGGAGGGATGGCAGAAATCCCCAAAGCGCTGATGAAGATTGGCGAAAATCTGGGCATGCAGGTGGAGTTGAATGCCCGCGTCACCAAAATCAACCTCGATTTTCACAAACGTGTGAAAGGCGTCACCCTGGCCGGCGGTCGCGAGCTCACCAGCCGGGTGGTGGTATCGGATGTGAACGCCAAGGCCCTGTACCTTGATCTGATCGGCAGCGAGCATCTGCCCACCGAGGTGACAGAGGGCATTTGCAGCTACGAAGAGTCCCTTTCAGCGCCGATGGTGTATTTGGGATTGGACTACGCCCCTCCGCTGGATGCGCATCACACCATCATCCCCATCGACCAGGCTGCTATGAATGATGCCTGGTGGAATGTGTACCGCAAGGGGCGCATCCCCAAAGAACAGTTTGGCCTGCTGTGCTGGCCTACCTTCACCGACCCCAGCCTGGCCCCGCAGGGCAAGCACATTCTCAACCTCATCCTGATGGGGCCGTACGATCTGGCGAATACCACCTGGGATGACGAAAAACCCCGTTTCTTCGAGCAAAGCATCGATCTGATCGACCGGGTGGCCGCGCCGGGCATCAAACAGCATATCACCATGGCCGAGATGAACACCCCGCTGGATTACGAGCGCCGATTGATGCTCACAAAAGGGGCTATCTACGGGTTACAACAGGATTTATCCGCGCAGGCGGTGTTCAGACCGGCCAATAAGTCCAAAGCCATTCCGGGTTTGTACCTGGCCGGCGCCTCCACACACCCGGGCGGCGGTGTGCCCACCACCATCTCATCCGGATATGTGGCCGCCACTCAGGTGCTGGAACACTGGTTTGATTAGCTCCGTCAGGAATAATTTTTCACCAATTCACCATACTTACCGCCGGGGGATGGCCGTTCTCCGGCGGTTTGATTGTGCGTTACAATTGGGAAACGTACCAAATCCTGTTTTCAAAAAATTGACCGCTCATGAGCCTTCAGAAAAAAATCCTTTATTCGTTTATGATCTCGCTGGTGCTGGGAGCGGGTGTGGCAATCGTCAGCCCGGGCAGCTTTTGGATTGGCTGGCTGACCTCGTTCGTCATCCTTCTACCGTGCCTGTTTCTGCTGTTCCTCGCCTGGAGTTGGGGTGGAGGCGGAAAAACGCTGGCCTGGATGGTCGCGGCGGCCTTTTTTCTGCGTCTCGGTATCGGGATTGCCGTCAGCGAAGCGCTGCCGGTGTATGGCTACGGTACCGAAGTGCAGTGGCACGGCTACCTGTTCCGCGATTCACACGAACGCGACATTGCCGCCTGGAATCTGGCGCAGTCGGATGCCCCGTTGTGGGTCAGCTTTACCAATGAAATTAAGGCCGATCAGTACGGCGGTCTGCTCTCCATCAGCGCCGCCATCTACCGTTTTCTCAGCCCCGATGCGCATCGCGCTTACCTGATCCTGATTTTGGGTGCGTTTGCTGCCGCGGTCGGCATCCCGTTCCTGATCAGGGGCGTCAGCTCACGCTGGAATCGCCGGCTGGCCAACCTGGCCGCCTGGGTGGTGATTCTGTACCCCGATTCGGTGTTTTTTGGCAGTTCACAAATGCGCGAACCCTTTTTGTTGGGATTGAGTCTGATCGCTTTTTGGGCGGTATTAAGCCGGCAGACAGCCTGGAAAATCCGCCTGGCGGTATTTTTGAGCAGTATCGCCGGTATGCTGCTGTTTACCTCGCGTCTGGCCATCGCCATCGCCGGATTTTTGGTGGTCTGGTTCATCATTGAAGAAATTCTGCCCCGATTCACCGGCCGTAAGTGGATGATCTGGGCCGGTATCCTGCTGGCAGTCGTTGCCGTGGGTGTGCTTTCGGTGGGCTGGTTTGTTGAATCGGCCAGCCTGGATTTTTACAACACAGAAGCCGGCTCCGGATGGGTGCAGAAAATTGTGGAAGGATTGGGTGAACCCTTCAAGGTACCGTTTATCACAGCCTATGGTCTGGCGCAACCTGTTCTGCCGGCTGCCATCGCGGAACCCACCATCCCATTGTGGCGGATGATTATGGTGCCGCGCGCGTTGGGCTGGTATGTATTGGCACCGGTGTTTTTGTATGCCCTGTTTTCGGCGCTCAAAGCCGTTCCGGAACGCGACCGGTGGATCTGGTTGTGGACCGGGGCTTTTCTGCTGTTGTGGCTGCTGCTCTCATCATACCGGGCTGGTGGCGATCTGTGGGATAACCCGCGCTACCGGGCAGCATTCCTGCCGTGGTTTGCCCTGCTGAGCGGGTGGGCGGTTCTGCGCGCCATCGATCAGCGCGATGCCTGGCTGGTGCGCTGGTTGCTGGTGGAAGTCATCTTTCTGGGCTTTTTCACCAACTGGTATTTCAGCCGGTATTATCAATGGTGGGGGCGGTTGCCCTTTGGGCAAATGGTCGCCTGGATTTTGGGGCTGAGCGCCCTGGTGCTGAGCAGCGGTTTGTGGAGTAAATGGCTGCTAAAACGGAAGAGATAAAAATTCGCCCGGGATAACCCCGGGCGATCTTCTTCATACAGGACGATGTTCCCAGATGGGAACGAAACCGATTTATCCGCCTTTTTCTTTCTTCTCAAAATCAAGGGCGGCTGAGTTGACACAGTAGCGCAGACCGGTCGGCTGCGGGCCGTCATCAAACAAATGGCCCAGGTGCGCATCACAGTTAGCGCATCGCACCTCGGTGCGGATCATTCCATGCGAGCGGTCTTCCACCAGTTTCAGGTTTCCCTGTTCGGCCACGTCCCAAAAGCTGGGCCAGCCGGAATGTGAGTTGTACTTGGTTTCTGATTTAAACAATTCGGCCCCGCACCCCACACATCGGTACACCCCATCTTCATAAAATTTGTTGTACTCGCCTGAAAACGGCGGTTCAGTAGCGTTCTGACGCGTGACTTCAAATTGCAGCGGAGATAATATTTTCTGCCATTCCTGGTCGGTCTTCTTGATCATCTCTTTCATTATCCACCTCTGATAGATTATTCTACCCAATTAGATATTGTTTATCCAATAAATCATACCTGTATGCTCATATTTATCACGGAAAATTTGTTACTTTTATCCGGGCAAACACTCTTGCATTTCTTACAGGAATCCTGTATTATATAGATGATAAATGCTTGGGTGCCCCCCTCACCCTGGCATTTATCATTTTAAGACCCAAAACCCGTGGTTCAATTTTTCCGGTTGATTCTTCTGGTAAAATAAACCCGCTTCACATCCTCACCTGTCCGGCCGGTGTGATCTGCCTGGCAGGCAGCTCAAAACCGGTTCGCCATTTAACGAAAGGTTCGGCCCCACACTTTGTTTGAGCTTATTTTTCTGGGAACATCAGCCTCTGCCCCTTCCATCCGCCGCGGACTGCCGGCGCAAATCATCAAACGGGATGAATTTCGTTTTCTGCTGGATTGCGGTGAGGGAACGCAGCGCCAGATTCTGCAGTCGGGTATCGGCTTTAAAAATCTGACCAATGTACTGCTCACACATGGCCACCTGGATCACATTCTGGGTTTGGGTGGTCTGATCTCCACCTTGGTGCGCTGGGAAACACTGCCGGCCATTCACATTTATGGCGGCGAAAACACGCTGGAACGGGTACGCGAGTTGTTGTTCGGGGTAGTGCTGAAAGGCGGTCGCCCGGAAATGGATATCGAACTGCGCCCCATCCAGGAAGGGATCATTTTTGAGGGCGGCGATTTTACCATCAGAGCTTTTCCGGTCTTCCATCGCGGAACCGATTCATTTGGATACATCTTTCAGGAAGATGAGCGCCGGCCGTTTCTGCCCGAGCTGGCCGCAGAATTGAACATCCCACCTGGCCCGTGGCGGCGTAATCTGGTAGAGGGGAAACCCGCCCAACTGCCTGATGGACGCATCATCGAACCCGAGATGGTTTTAGGCCCGGTCAAACCCGGTCTGCGCCTGGTGCATGTGGGCGATACCGGCAACACGGAGAGGCTGATCCCGTACGTTCAAAATGCCGATCTGCTGGTGATCGAAGCCACGTATCTCCAATCCGAAACGGAGATGGCGCGCAGGTTTTCCCATATCACCGCGCACGAGGCTGCCGCGCTGGCTAAACAGGCCAATGTGAAGAAATTGATCCTCACTCACATTTCCCGCCGCTACCGCGACAAGGATATTCTCAAAGAGGCGCGCGCGGTATTTCCGGAGACCACGCTGGCGCATGATCTGGATATGGTGCAGGTGAAGCGGCAGGAAGAAGAACCCAAACCTCAAGAGGAATAAAAAATAATCTCTCACAGCGGTAGAAATTTTGGTAATTTACCCTTTTATGGTTCGTAGGGGCGCACACTGTGCGCCCTTTTTATTCAATTACGCCCGGCTATCATCCTGGCAAGCGCCGCGAGGAATCGGCTGAGGGCTGATCTTCAAACGGTTCCAGTTATGGAAACATGATTCACTTTCCCATAGCCGATCCCTCGCTGCGGGGTTTGCGGCTCCGCCGCAATACCACCGGCTCGGGATGACAAACTGACCGTATTTGTATGATGATTCCACCCCCGCCCCTCTGTCACCCCCTTGATACCCCGCTTGACTGAATTTTCTTCCTGTGTTATCATCCCGAAACAATTTAGCCCCTTAAGGCACTCTTATCCAGAGAGGTGGAGGGAATGGCCCTGTGAAACCTCGGCAACCTGCGGGAAATGAAAAACGCAAGGTGCCAATTCCATCAGAAGGATCGGTTCTGGAAGATGAGAGGCAGACGCAACACTTATGAATTGCCCCTCGTCCAAAAGGGGTAATTTATTTTTATGGAGGCATTTCAATGTCAAGTTCGTTTATGAACTCGCCCAAGTACCTGTTCACCTCTGAATCAGTTACCGAGGGCCATCCGGACAAAATGTGCGATCAGATCAGCGATGCCGTGCTGGACGCCTGCCTTGAGCAGGATCCCATGTCACGCGTTGCCTGTGAAGTAGCCACCAAGACCGGGTATGTGATCCTGGCTGGTGAAATCACCACCAACGGCTTTGTCAATTTTGATGATCTGGCCCGCAAGATCATCGTCAACATCGGTTACGACCGCGGTAAAAAAGGTTTCGATGGCTACACCTGCGCCGTTTTGGCCGCCATCTCCAGCCAGAGCACCGATATCGCCATGGGCGTGAACAACGCCCTGGAAGCCAAATCCGGTGAAATGACCGACTCCGAGATCGAAGCGATCGGCGCCGGCGATCAGGGGATGATGTTTGGGTATGCCTGCAACGAAACCGATGTACTCATGCCCATGCCCATCTACCTGGCCCACAAGCTCACCCGCCGCATGTCCGAACTGCGTAAAGACGGTACCCTGCGCTGGATGCGCCCGGATGGCAAATCCCAGGTGACCGTTGAGTACGCCTACGGCAAGCCCAAACGGATCCATACCGTGCTCATCAGCACCCAGCACGATCCCAAGGTGACCCAGGAACAAATCCGCGAAGATTTGATCAAGCATGTGATCATGCCAGTCCTGCCCGCCGCGCTGGTGGATAAAGACCTGCGCATCTTCACCAACCCCACCGGCCGGTTTGTGATCGGCGGCCCGCTGGGCGATGCCGGTCTGACCGGACGCAAGATCATTGTGGATACCTACGGCGGCATGGGCCGGCATGGCGGCGGCGCTTTCAGCGGCAAAGATCCGACCAAAGTGGATCGCTCGGCTGCCTACGCTGCCCGCTGGGTAGCTAAAAACATCGTGGCCGCCGGCCTGGCCGAGCGCTGCGAGATCCAGGTGGCTTACGCCATCGGTGTGGCCCGCCCCCTGAGCATCAACGTTGAAACCTTCGGCACGGGCGTGATCCCCGATGATAAAATCGTCGAAGTGGTGGAAAAAGTGTTTGATCTGCGCCCCGGCGCCATCATCCGCGATCTGGATCTGCGCCGTCCGATCTATCAGAAAGTGGCTGCATACGGTCACTTTGGGCGCGACGATCTGGATCTGACCTGGGAGCGCACCAATAAAGTGGCTGCCATTCGCGAAGCCGCCGGTTTAAGCGAAGCCGTTCGATAGTCAGCAACAGTAGTTTGGTAATTCACAGAGGCATGGAAACCATGCCTCTGTTCTTTTCCCCACCTTTGTCATTTTCTCTGCACCATTTTCTCATCTGCCGTTTAGGAATATCCCTCTGGGAGTCAATACAATACAGATGACGGAGTTTGCAGCAAGCATGAAGAATGACTGGTTGTGAAAGGGGAAATTCCTATGACCGAGCAAATTTTTCCGGACCGGGTTAGCTTTTACTCTGAGGATGCTGAACTGGTTGGATATTTTTACCGTCCGCCTGAGCTGACGGGAAATCTGGCCTGCATTGTGATGGCCGCCGGGTTAGGCGGCACGCAGGATATGCCGGCTCACGCCGGTACCGCCGCCGATTTTGCCCGCGCTGGGTTTGGCGTATTGACGTTTGATTATCAAAATTTTGGCGAAAGCGAAGGGAAGCCTCGCCAGGTGGTGGATATCAAAAAGCAACTGACCGATCTGAAAGCCGCAGTGGCCTGGGCGCGCATCCACCCGGATATCAACCCGGATAAAATTATCCTGTGGGGCACCTCACTGGGCGGGGCGCATGTGGTGATGGCAGCAGCCGATGACCGGCGGATCGCCGCGGTGGTAGCCCAAAACCCATACAACGGCGTGCCAAAACATATGGACCGGCCGGCAGAACAGGCCCGCGAACTGGTGATGGCGACTTCAAAAGATAAGATGCGCGGCTGGTTGGGGCGCCAGCCGTATTACATCCCCATCACCGGTACACCGGATACGGTTTCGGTGATGGCAAATGAAGAAGCCAATGAGATGATGGAGCGCATGACCAGTAAAACCTGGCGGAATGAGGTGGCCCCGCGTGTGCTGTCGCAACTGGCCAAATACAAACCCTCCAGGAAAGCCAATGAGGTGTTGATGCCGCTGATGGTCTGCGTGGGGAAGAATGATAAAGAGGCCCCGCCTGAACTGGTCAACGAACTGGCGCAAAAAGCTCCGCTGGGTCAGTTGAAAACCTATCCCTTCGGACATTTCGATTTCTACAAAATCGCCCACCGGCATGAGGTCATCGAAGACCAGGTGAAGTTCCTTCGCACATACGTGCCGGTGTAAGAGGGGGGCAGGGTAGTGGACGGATGCTATCCGGCCGCCAGGCCAATTGATCAGGATAAACGCCTTGCCACATAGGGGTGGTCACGACCGCCCCTACCGATTCAATATGCCGCTCGGATCGTGGATCATTTCTGTTCCGCTGGGGGTAACCTACGGTCGCCCGCCAATTTCTGCCTGACCACGCGATCTTTGCGCTGGATCCACATCACAACGATAAGGTGAGGTTCATGAACCTCCCCTTACGTTTTTTAATCGATAACTCGTTACAATCAGGCTGACAGACTTGGCGTGGCAAATGGCAATCGCTCTGCCATTTGGTGATATCTACGTCTGCGATGAACCCGCGTGATTGGTAATATCCTGATAAAAATCGCAGATATCCCGCAGTGGACAGGACTCATGGCGCGGATTACGCGCCGTGCAGATCTCACGCCCCAGGCGAATAATATTCAGATGGTCGTCTTTGTAATTTTGCGGCTCAAACAACCCGGATAGATGCGTATGGGCCTGCTCCACAGTCATTGGGGGAGTTAATCCCAGCCGGGTGGTTACACGGTACACATGCGTATCCACCGGAAAGGCCGGAATGTCCATGGAAAACTGCAGCACAATGGCAGCGGTCTTGGGCCCCACCCCGTTGAAATGCATCAGCCAGGCACGCGCCTCTTCCACCGGCATCTTCG
>CAZHMZ010000110.1:0-13037 GCA_964532655.1 uncultured Anaerolineaceae bacterium | reverse complement strand
ATATTGATGACTGTTTTGGATGATGAAAAGTATTCCATTATTATTCGTTTGCATATATAATATACAATATTATTGGTAGTATCACATAAGTATTTTCCAACTAACCCACAATTGAATAAGCATTTCCGGACATCTCGTTTTTCTATTCAGTAAAGGAGTGTTCAATGAAGAAGCATGTAGTGTTTTTGTTGAGTGCAGTGTTGATTCTCACACTGCTCAGTGGATGTGCAGGCGGATCTGAACCGACTGCCGCCCCTGAGGTAGCCACCGATCAACCGGCAGCCGCAGTTCAGACCGCCGAAGAACCAGCTGCAACCGAAGCACCCGCGGAAGCCACACAGGCTGCCACTGAAGCTCCGGCTGCTCCGGTTTCTGATGAACCGACCGAACTTCATTTTGCCATGGCAGTGGTTCCGACCAACCTGGATGTGGTCATGAATACCGCCGATGACGCGGCTGAAGTAGCGGTTGGCCCGATCTTCGAGCAACTGGTTGCCATGAACAAACAGTACGTGCCCGTCCCCGAACTGGCCACCGATTGGGTGATCAGCGAAGATTCAACCACGTACACCTATCACCTGCGCCAGGGCGTCCTCTTCCACAACGGTGAGGAAATGAAAGCCGCTGATGTGGTCGCTTCAATGAACCGCTGGCTGGATAACGCTGCCAATGCCCAGAGCCTGGTAGCAGATGCCCGTTTTTATGAGGTAGATGAATATACCGTCGAAATCAAGATGGCGGTCGGATCCCCGTACCTCAACCTGATGATCGGTGGACTGGGTCAGCACGCTGCCATCATGCCCGCTTCAGTCATCGCGGATGTGGATGCAGAAACCGGCCTGATCAAAGAATACATCGGCACTGGTCCGTACAAACTGGATAGCTGGGTGGAAAATCAGTACATCAAGCTGGTACGCAATGAAGAGTACCAACCCTACGGTGTGGAAGGCGATTATTCCGGATGGGCTGGCTACAAACATGCTTACATCGATACCGTCTATTTTGATTTCGTGGCCGATGCGAACACCATCGTTGCCGGCATCCAGACCGGTGAGTATGATGCCACCGCCAGCCTGTCAAACGACAACTATGACATGTTTGCGACAGATGACAACTATTACATCATCTCAGCCGAATCTGAACAGCCCGCATTGATCTTCAACAAATCACAGGGCTGGGCTGCAGATCCCAAGTTCCGCCAGGCAGTAGCTGCTCTGCTGAACATCGATGATATTCTTTTTGCCGCATACGGAAATACCGAATTCTACAATCTGTACTCCTCATACATGTTCACGAGCCAGACAGACTGGTACACCGATCGCGGTTCTGAATACTACAATGTTCAGGATACCGAAAAGGCTCTGGCGCTGTTCGCAGAAGCAGGGTTTACCCCCAACGACACCTTCACCCTGCTGGTTGCCAGTGACTCACCCGATTTCTACTCGATGGCCATTGTGATCCAGAACCAGTTCACCGCTGCCGGCCTCAAGTGCGATCTGCTGGTCTATGACTGGTCTACATTTGTTGACGTACGCAATAACCAGCCCGACAAATACAATGCGTTCATCACCTCGTTCTCCGAAAAAGTGCTCCCCAACATGAACCTGTTCCTCAGCCCCACCTGGGCTGGTTGGTGCACCGATGAGCGAATTGTGAACGATCTGGCGTCCATCGCCACCCAGACCGATATCCCGACTGCCCAGCAGACCTGGTACGACCTGCAGGAATATATGTGGGCAGAGAGCATGCCGATTGTCAAATTCGGCAATACCGTCGTTTGGGGCGTTGTGAACAAGAAAGTTCAGGGGATGGATTACTTTAACTGGGTAACCTTTGTGGATGCCCAGATCGTTGAGTAACCTGACCGGTTGATCCTGGAAGTTCAATTTTATTGTTACAGAATGCTCGTGCCAGTATATCCATACTGGCACGAGCGACAAATTTCAGGAAACTATCCCGGTCAAGGAGCATCCTTCCATGCAGAAGTATATTTTCAGAAGGCTTTTATCATTAATTCCGGTTTTGTTTGTTGTTTCCATCGCCATTTTTTTGCTGATTCACCTTACTCCTGGTGACCCGGCTGCCAGGATGTTGGGTGACCAGGCCACCGATGCGGCCATTGCGGAGTTACGCGATAGATTGGGCCTCAATGACCCCCTTCCGGTTCAATACGTTCGATGGATAGGTGGATTATTGCATGGCGATTTGGGTGAATCCCTGTTTATGGATGAGCCGATGATCGACATCCTTGCGAGTCATCTGAAGCCGACCCTTCAACTGACCACCTGCGCCCTGGTATTTGCCGTGCTGTTCGCCATACCGCTTGGGATCCTGGCGGCCAAAACCCGGGGTACAGCCAGTGATCAAATCATCTCCGCACTCTCCATTGTGGGAATTTCATTGCCCAGCTTTCTTTTGGGTCTGATCTTAATTCTCAGCCTGGCGGTACAGGCCGGGTGGCTGCCTGTTGCCGGGTACAAATCGATTGAAGAATTTGGCTTTGGAGTCCATCTCAAATACATGGTGATGCCGGCCATTGCATTGGGTTTCATTGAGGCGGCGCTGATGATCCGCATGACGCGCTCTTCTATGCTGGAAATCCTGGGCAGTGATTACATCCGCATGGCCAAGGCGAAAGGTGTTTCCAACTTTGTCATTTTTACCAAACACGCTCTGCGTAATGCGCTCATCTCCATTGTCACGGTGATCGGGCAGGCGTTTATGGTATTGCTGGGCGGGGCCACGGTCACAGAATCTATCTTCAATATACCGGGCGTCGGGAAATTGACTCTCAACGCGGTGATGAGTCGCGATTATGAGGTAATCCAGGCCGTTGTTCTGCTGGTTTCATTGACCAATGTCCTCATCACATTGTTTATCGATCTGCTGTACGGCATCATCGATCCGCGCGTCAGAATTGTCAATTAGGTGAATGGAGCGAAACGATGATGAATCAACGAGTAGAACTCCAGGGTATTAAGAAAGCACTTCAAAAAGAGCAGCGGCAGCTCCTTGTTCGAAAATTCTTCCGCAACCGCCTGGCCATATTAGGCACCATCATTACGTTAGCGATGATTTTACTGGCCGTATTTGCTGATGTACTGGCACCCCAGGGACCGCTGGATATGGTGGTACGCGATCGCCTGAAAGCGCCGGATTCACAGTATTTGTTCGGAACAGATACGTTTGGCCGCGATGTGCTATCCCGAACCATCTACGGAGCGCGAGTTTCCATGATTATTGGGGCAGCCGTTGGGTTGAGTTCGATGGTTTTGGGTATGATTTTAGGCCTGTATGCCAGTTATTACAAACCGCTGGACAACATTTTAATGCGCATCTGTGATGGTCTGAGCGCCATCCCTTCCACTTTACTGGCTATCGCCTTAATGGCAGTACTCGGTTCGACGATGACGAATGTGATCATTGCCATGAGCATTGTGGCGGTGCCCCGGTTGGCGCGTATCTCGCGCGCCGCTGCCGTGGTGGTAAAAGAACAAACCTATATCGAAGCGATGCGCTCTACCGGCGCTTATGACTTCCGCATCTTGTGGAAACATATCGCTCCCAACATACTGTCACCGATTGTGGTGCAAACCACCTATACCTTTGCCAACGCCATCATCACTGAAGCTGCCCTGAGTTTCCTCGGTGTCGGTGTTCCGGTGCCCACACCCAGTTGGGGCAACATCCTGTATGAGGGGAAAACAGTGATCAACAAAGCCTGGTGGATGATTGTTTTTCCGGGCGCCTTCACGGCCATAGCCGTTTTGGGGATGAATATCTTCGGCGATGGGCTGCGTGATATTCTGGATCCCTACACTAATTAAGGAGGTAACCATGAACGAAACCATTCTACAGGTAAACAACTTAACCACCTCCTTCAAAACCGACCGGGGAATTATGAAAGCCGTTGACGGCGTTTCACTGCACGTGCAGAAAGGCGAAATCCTGGGTCTGGTTGGTGAATCTGGCTGCGGGAAAAGCGTTACCTCGCAATCCATTATGCGGTTGTACGATGAAAAATACCTGGTGAAGTACGAAGGTGAAATTTTCTTTGATGGAATGGATTTATTAAAACTGCCTGAAAGAAAAATGCAGGCTGTGCGCGGAAAAGACATCGCCATGGTGTTTCAGGATTCCCTTAGTTCGCTGAACCCGGTTTTCACCGTGGGCAATCAGATCATGGAAGCGCTGAAAATCCACCAGGGATTGAAGCAAGCGGATGCCAGAGAACGATCCATCGAGATGCTGAGGTTGGTAGGCATACCTTCCCCTGAAAAACGGGTCGACCAGTATCCGCATGAACTCTCCGGCGGGATGCGCCAGCGCGTGATGATTGCCTGCGCGCTGTGCTGCCAGCCCAAGCTGCTGATTGCGGATGAACCCACCACTGCCCTGGACGTCACCATTCAGGCGCAAATCATGGAATTGATTGTGGACCTGAACCGCAAGTTGAATATGGGTGTTATCCTCATCACACACGATCTCTCCGTGGTGGCTGAAACCTGCAGCCGCGTGGCTGTGATGTACCTGGGACAGATCGTTGAAGAGGCCGGGGTGAACGACCTGTTTGACCATCCCATGCACCCATATACTCTGGGATTGTTGAATTCCATTCCAAAAATGGAGGGTGAAAGGGCAGAGAGACTGTATGTGATTGAGGGCATGGTGCCTCTGCTCAGTCAAATTCCGCAAGGCTGCCGTTTCCGGCCGCGCTGTCCATACGCCAGTGAGCGCTGCCTGCAGGAAATGCCCTCCCTGCAAAAAGTGACTGAGACTCAGTTTATCCGCTGCTGGAACATCGAGCAGATACACGAGACCAGGCGGTAAAACATGCATAACGAAAACGATATCATTCTGAAAGCAGAACACGTCAAAAAGTATTTCCCCATTAAAGGATTGGTTGGCAATGTGACCGGTAATGTGAAGGCGGTCGATGATGTGTCGATGCATTTGTTTCGAGGGGAAACCTACGGTCTGGTGGGTGAAACCGGCTGCGGAAAGTCGACGCTGGGGCGTACATTAATCAACCTGCTGGAAGCCACCTCGGGGAACATCACCATTAATGGGCAGGAAATAACACGGATCAAGCCCAAGGAAATGCACTTTCTCCGGCAGAAAATCCAGATGGTGTTTCAGGATCCTTACACTTCTCTCAATCCACGTATGCGTATTGGAGATATTCTCACCGAGGTGCTGGAAATCCAGCATATCGGCAAGCGTGCCGAGAGGATGGATATGGTGATTGAAATGCTGGAAAAAGTGGGCCTGCGGGTGGAGCATTATTATCGCTATCCGCATGAGCTTTCCGGTGGGCAGCGTCAGCGGGTTGGTTTGGCGCGAGCCATCATCCTCAATCCTGACCTGGTCGTTTGCGACGAACCGGTTTCCGCCCTGGACGTGTCGGTTCGTTCACAGATCATCAATTTGCTGCTCGACATGCAGCAGGACCGCAATCTCACCTATCTGTTTATTTCGCATGACATGAGCGTGATCCGGTATACCTCACGCAGAACCGGCGTGATGTATCTGGGGCATCTGGTGGAAGAAGCGGTGACGGATGATCTGTTTGCAAACCCAATGCACCCCTATACCCAGGTGCTTCTCTCGGCGGTGCCTACACCCAATCCACACATCAAGCGAAAACGGATTGTTCTGTCCGGCGATCTGCCCTCACCGATCAATCCCCCCACAGGCTGCGTATTTCATACCCGCTGCCCGGCTGCCAAAGAGATTTGCCTGTCGCAGCTCCCGGAGATGGTGGAAATTGCACCAAACCACCGGGTAGCCTGTCATATTGGTGCCTGAAAAATTTACCGAATCGTTATTCGCTAATTCACTACACGCATTAAAACGAGCCTCTGTTTTCAGGGGCTCGTAAAATTTTCCTTCAGTCTCATTGAGTTTATACTTCAAAATCATCTGCGCCTGACCCCTTCGGCTTCAGAAACACCGATTGAAACGGTCCCAGGTTGAAGTGCAGCATACCCTGCTCCGTCTCATAACCACTCTTTGTGATCAGATCCACAAACCGCGAGGTGTTTTCCAGTGGGTTATGCAGGTGAATCTTCACACCCGCATCACTCATGTTATGAAAAAACAGGATATTTTCTCCCTCATTCGTCCGCCGAAAGGCCAGCACGCGCGGATCCTCGCCGATCAGCAGTGAGAGGTTGATACCGCCAAACACCTTCTCCTGCTTGCGGATTTTGATCAGATGCTGGATCTTCTTCCAGATGGAATGAGGTGCCAGCAGCGTGTCATGCAGGTTGACCCGTTCGGGGGCGTACTCTGCCGAGCTGATCACCGGCGTGGACAGCTCTTCAGCGGTGGAGAACCCGGCATTGACCGATTCATCCCACTGCATGGGCGTGCGCACACCGTCACGATCGGGCAAATTTAAATTATCCCCCATGCCAATTTCGTCGCCGTAGTACAAAAACGGGCTGCCCGGCATGGAAAAGAGCAGGTTATGCGCCAACTCAATTTTCCCCGGGTGATTATCCAATAGCGGCGCCAGCCGTCGGCGGATGCCCAGGTTGAGCCGCATCCCGGGTTCCGGGGCGTATTCGTTCCACATCCAATCTCTTTCAGCGTTGGTGACCATTTCCAGAGTCAGTTCATCATGATTGCGCAGAAAGGTTGCCCACTGGCAGTTCGCCGGGATTGCCGGTGTATCCAGCAAAACCTCTTCGATGGGAGCTTTATCGTGCGCTCGCATACCCATAAACATTTTTGGCATCAATGGAAAATGAAAGGCCATGTGAAATTCATCATCATTACCCAGGTATTCCACCACATCTTGCGGGGGCTGATTGGCTTCACAGATCAACACCTTGCCGGGGTAATGAGTATCCACATAACTACGCATCCGCTTAAGGAAGGCGTGAGTTTCAGGCAGATTCTCGCAGTTCGTCCCCTCCCTTTCAAATAAATAGGGAACTGCATCCACCCTGAACCCATCGATCCCCAAATCCAGCCAGTATTGCATCACCTTCAACATTTCGGCCTGCACTTCCGGGTTGTCATAGTTCAAATCCGGCTGGCTGGAATAAAAACGATGCCAGAAGTATTGCCCGGCCTGCTCATCCCAGGTCCAGTTCGATTTTTCGGTATCCAGGAAGATGATACGGGCATCCTGATATTTCCGGTCTGTGTCGCTCCAGACGTAATAATCACGGTATGGAGAGCTGCGATCCGCACGGGCTGACTGAAACCAGGGGTGCTGATCAGAAGTATGGTTTACCACCAGATCCATGATGATCTTCATATCCTGAGCGTGGATCTCTTCCACCAGATTATGGAAATCAGCCAGCATACCGTAATCAGGGTCGATGGCATAGTAATTTGCGATGTCATACCCGTCATCCAGCCGTGGGGAGACAAAAACGGGCAACAGCCACACACAATCCACACCCATGTCTTTCAGATACCCGATCTTGCTCGTGAGGCCGTTCAGGTCACCAATTCCGTCTCCGTTGCTGTCCATGAACGAGCGCACATAAACCTCGTAAAAAACGGCATTCTTATACCAGTAGCGATTTTCCATACCACGATCTCCCTGCACTCACAGCCTCGGCGCTGGAATGCAGCGCCGAAACAGAATTAAATCAACGATGAACCCACAAATTGGGACTTATCCTTTCACAGCCCCTGCCAACATACCGCGCACAAAATAGCGCTGCAAGGTGAAAAACACGATCATCGGCAGCAGCATCGACAAAAAGGCCGCCGCGGTCAGCAGATGCCAGCCTGCCCCCAGTGATGTGACCATGTTGCTGATCTGGTACGTCAGCACCGGCATGGTGCCGCCCAAAAACACCAGCGCAACCAGCAGATCATTCCATACCCACAGGAACTGGAAAATGGCCAATGAGGCGATCGCCGGGGTTGCCAGCGGGATGACCAGCTTAGTGAAAGCTGTCCAGTGTGATGCTCCATCCAGATAGGCTGCCTCAAACAGATCACGCGGGAGCCCTCCCAGATAATTGCGCATCAGGTAGATAGCATACGGCATCCCGAAGCCGGTATGGAACAACCACACGGCGGTCAGAGTCCCATTCAGGCCCAGACGCGCGTACATCCTGGAGATGGGTACCAGCGTCATTTGCAGGGGCACCACCTGAAGCCCCACCAGCACCGCGAATAAAAGGATCCGCCCCTTGAAATCCAGCCAGGCAAACGCATATCCCGCGAAAGTGGCAAACAGAATGGGCAGAATAGTCGCCGGCAAAGTAACCATCAGGCTGTTTACAAAAGACCGCCCCATTCCGCGCGGGTTCAACAGATCGGTGATGTTGCACCGTAAATCAGGCGACTGTTTCCCTTCCGCGCAATCAGCCAGGTAGGTTCGTCTTCCACGGTATCCCACCAGGGCATCAATATAGTTGTTAAGGGTAAACCGTGGCGCGGCAATGGTTGTGCCGTTGTCCCTGATTGTCTGAGGGGAAAACACAGTCCACCAACCGGTCGTGTTGATGTCATTCAACGGCCGGAATGAGGTGATTAACAAACCCAATGTAGGGACAATCCAGATAATCAGAATCACAATGATGATCACATGAACAGGCAGGCGGTTGAAAAATTTGTTGATCTTTGCTCTTTTCATCTCAGTTCCTCCTGCTTCAAAAACCGGCGCACATTCAGAAGAATAAACGGGATGATGATCAAAATCAACACCACCGCAATCGCCGTTCCCCGGCCTACGTTAAAACTCTTGTACATCTGGTTGTACATTCTGTTGGCAATCACCTCGGTGCCGAAATTGCCGCCAGTCATCACATAAACGATATCAAACAACTTCAGCACATTGATCACCATGGTGGTGATCACCACCACGATGGTGGGTGCGATAATGGGAACCATCACTCCCCAAAATACCTGCCATTCGTTGGCTCCGTCCACCCGAGCCGCCTCAATGATTTCATCGGGTACCGCTTTCAATGCCGCGGATAACACTGTCATACAAAAGCCGGTCCAGATCCACACGCCGACCACGATCAGAGCCAGGGTATTGATGGGAATAGTGGATAAAAATGCTACGGGTTTTCCGCCCAGGGAGGTTATGATGGCATTCAATAGGCCAATCTGTGTTTCACGCGTACCAAAGTTATAAACGAACTTCCAGATGACGCCAGCACCCACAAAAGAAATAGCCATGGGCATAAAGATGAGCGATTTCGCCAACGCTTCATATTTCACCCGGTCGGCCAGTACCGCGAAAAGTAGCCCGATCCCCACCGTGCCGGTCACCATCAACACGATCCACTTCAGTGTATTGCCATAAGATGAACCCCAAAAAGATTTCCAAATGGTGGAAAAATTGGTCAGGTTGAGCTCTTCTGTCAGCGCATAACGGTAATTCTCAAATATTCCCCAGCAGGGTCTTCCCTCACGGCACACCGTGGTTGCTGGCGCGGTACTGTTGCCGTTCAGAAAACTCAGATAGATGGTGTTGATCATGGGATAGACAATAAACACCCCCATCACCAACAGCGCGGGCAGCAGATACATCCAGGGAACCGCTTTTCCCTGCTTCATAACCGATGGAACAGAAGACCTCGCCATGCTTCACCTCATTTACAAACAGAGGCCGTCCATTGGATGACAGCCTCTTTGAATTTCGCGTTGAAAAACACCGATATCAGAAAATCGTCTGTCCGTCCAGAACTCTTTTGACAATTTATGAAAGGCGGGAAGCCGCTGCTGTGATGAAAATCATTGACCGGCTTCCCGCTCATCCCTAATCCTTTATTGTCCTACCGCGTCCGCCTGAACCTGCGCGAGCGAGTCAAGAATGGGGCCCAGATCGCCGCCATTGACGTAATCGGTAATGCCTCTAAATTCTTCACTGCCAAAACCGCCCGGGATGGAGTCGCCGATATCCGGTACAAATCCTTCCGTATTGGCCAGCAGTTGACCCCGCTTCAGCAGCGCCTCGTCAGAATACGAATTGGTGCCGGCCTGATTTGGCGTGGTGTCAAAACCGACATATGCCCACATCTGACCGCCATAATCACTGGTCAGGTAGGTTACCAGGGCCCGAATAGCCGGTGTGTCATTGAATGCCATCATCCAGTCAGATCCACCCTGCAGCCCTTGCGCTTCCGGTACACCAAAGAAGTCGTAATCAGTACCGTAAACGAAATCGGGGTAAGTACTCTGGATCTCGGCACCCGCAAAACCGGATTGCTTGACCATCATGGCTTCCGGCGGATCCGAAAATGCGATATGAATAGCATCGGTGAAGCTGGTGGATACAGTTCCCTGCGCCCCGCCGACTGTATAAGCCGCATCAGTAGCCCATTTCCCGTAAATCTCATAAGCTTCTCTTACGCCGTCATCACTGTAGGGCACAGTTCCGTCGATAATATCCATGATGTATTGAGGGCCCTGCTTGACCAGCAGAATATCCTCTACAAAGTCTGTACCCGTCCAACCGGTGGAATCACCGGATTCAAAACCCATCGACCAGGGAACCTTACCATCTGCGACCATCTGATCGACCAGTGCTTCCAGGTCGGCCCAGGTTTCCGGCACTGCATAGCCGGCTTCTTCAAAACGCGCCGGGCTGTACCAGATGAGTGTCTTGGGGTCAGCCTTTACCGGCAGACCCAACCAGGCATCGTTCACGGTTCCAATATCACGCCAGAAGCTGGCATAGTTATCGGTGTTGGCGCCCAACTGATCCATCGGGATCAGGATGTCGCTGTATTGATTCAACTGGGTTACATTGTAGAAAGCGATATCCGGGGGCGTTCCAGCCTGTACACGCGTATCCAGCAGCGCCTGATCGCGGCTTGATTCGGGAGCGATCACGATGCCGCAGGTATCCACCAAAGGCTGGATGATGCGGTTGAAGTTTTCTTCCTCAAGTCCTGACCACTGGTACAGCATGGTGATTTGATCACCCTGCTGGGCATCCATACAGTCCACCTCACCGGTCGGCATTTCCACAGCGACACCCGTACCTTCAGCGGTTCCTTCTGCCGTAGCGGCCTCAGTGGCGGTCATATCGACCGGTTCGGTCGCTACCGCTTCGGTCATTACCGCTTCGGTTGGGGTTTCCATCACAGTTTCAGTTTGGGTGATCTGATCTGTAGCCACACCCCCGTTGACCGGTTCGGTAGCGTTGTTATTGTCGGCGCAGGATACCAGCAGCACGGCAACCATCACTAATCCAAAGAGCATTTTTATACTTTTAAGCATTTTTCTCTCCATTTACGAATAAGATTTTTCAACGGTGTTCCAGTCCATCAATGTCGATTTACCTCCCGTAGTCTGTGATATTTTTGTGAGGTTCCATGAAGAAAACAACACGCCTTCTCCATGGGAGTGGGCTGATATGCATCATCTCCAAAATGCTTTTCTGGATGATTGTCTGTCGGGAAAGATATTTTCTTTCTGTAGGGCAACCGGAAAAACCGGTTGTGGAATCAACTAACCGCTCCATGCGTAATGACATTTCCCCCTGCATAACACCTGTAAGAAACCTCAGCAAAAATATCCAACTAATAATTTTGTTGTGAAAATACCGGCAACGCGATATTTCCCCCTTCGGTGCTGGCCTCGTGGCATGTATATGCCACTCAGGCCGAAAAACGTCATCCCGTTACAAAAAGTCTAATTGCCATACTTAATATTTGGATGAGAAACGATTTTTTGGATAAGAACCGGTTAATGGGTGATTTTTTGATGATTCGCTTGAAGGGGCATCATTTCGGTTTGGATTGATTGCGCGGCGAACCACCATGACGCTGATATACCCGGTAGATATACGCCAGTACCTGGGCAACCAGTGTGTATAACTCGGGTGGAATCTCTTCCCCCGGGTTCACCTGCGAAAGCGCCGCGGCTAACACCGGATCATCGTAAACGGGAATACCGTATTCACGGCCCAGTTCCAGAATTTTTTCAGCGGTCTTTCCTTTACCAACCGCCACCACCTCCGGAGCCGAGTCATTTTCCGGGTCATAACGCAGCGCCGTAGCCGTTTTCTGTGCGTTTTTGACCGGTGTGTATTCCCTTATTTTCTGATAACGACGTTGCATCTTACACCACAATATTGACAGCCGCACGCTGGAGATCCAGCCAGCTAGCCGTCTCACCTTCACCGGTCTGCGGTGCGGCGCATAAACGCACGCTCGAATGAATCACGCTGTAGCCCATGTCTGTCATCAGCTCTTCAAACTCGGGGAGCGATTCTTTGAACATTTGCATCACTTCATACCGGCTCGACATGATCTCCGCCATTACTTTTTTCTGGCACAGTGACAGGTTGACAATTACCTCTTTGGTGGGTTCCAGATCCACCTGAAGGATTATGTTGGTGAATTGCGGATCAATGACCTTGGGATGCTTATCCTGGCGGTATGAGATTTTAATCTTCGCGTCAGCCGTTTGATAATTTTTCGCATTCTGCCATTGAACGATGAAATTCACTTCACCCCATGTTCCTTTACCGGGTGCGGTATCGGGCTTGATATTCATGAACTGGTTCTGACGTACCTGATCGAGAAAACGGTCGATTTCCTGAGAAACACGCGTTTGACCGCTCTCCTTCAGGCTTTTTCCGAGCTGAAGTAAATCCAGCAGGTTTGGGGCGCCGTTTTCCAGTTTTTCACCCGCCATTTCTTCACGAATCAGGCTTTCATAGGGTTTCCCCAAAAAACGAAAAAGCTCCCTCAAGGCTATCTTCAGATGGTCTTCGCTCCCGGAAAGATCAGGGATCATCTTTCCCAACTGAGCCATCATCTTTTTAATTTCACCGCTGAGTGGTCTGCTGTCCGGAACCTGGGTGGAGATTTCCCGCAGGTCTTTTACCAGCCGGTCTAATACCCGGGCCAGTTCAATATGGGTGAACTGCCCGGCGATTTTGAGACTTTCCTCACTCACCGGTAAACAAGCCGCTTTCAACCTCACCGCGAGATCAATCCCCTCGGGCATGCGCAACCCCGCGCCTTTCACTGCCCCCAGCAACTGGTTGACCAACTCTTTGGTCAGCGGCAGGTTCTCACGCAGGGCGGATTTGATCAGAT